>CAKRMZ010000033.1 GCA_934365155.1 uncultured Eubacteriales bacterium
AAAAACCGAAGATGCTGCAAGCGCTTCATCGGATAAGGCTGCTGAATAATCAATTCGGCAATATTACGGTAATAATCATTTAGAAAGGAATATTTTTATTATGGCTCTTGTACCAATGGTTGTTGAACAAACCAGCAGAGGTGAGCGTTCTTACGATATATACTCCCGTCTGTTGAATGATCGCATTATTTTTCTGGCAGATGAAGTAAATGATACGACCGCCGCTTTGGTAGTCGCTCAGCTTCTCTATTTGGAAGCTCAGGATAATGACAAAGATATTTCTCTTTATATCAATTCACCCGGAGGCTCTGTTTCTGCCGGACTCGCTATTTATGATACGATGAATTTTATCAAATGCGATGTTTCCACCATTTGTATAGGAATGGCTGCAAGCATGGGAGCATTTCTGCTCTCTTCGGGCGCAAAAGGAAAACGGCTTGCGCTTCCGAACAGTGAAATCATGATTCACCAGCCGCTCGGCGGAATGCAGGGGCAAGCGTCAGATATAAAAATACACGCGGATCACATTCTGAAAACGCGCAACACCCTGAATCAGATTCTCTCGAAAAACACCGGCAAACCCTTAGATGTTATTGAAAGAGACACTGAGCGCGATAACTTTATGAGCGCCTTAGATGCCAAAAACTACGGTCTGGTTGATGAAGTGATCGAACGCAAAAAGCTTTCATAGTCAAACCTTTTAAAGGAGTATTTCATGCCCAATAATCACAACGATTTTCACGAACCGAGAACCTGCTCATTTTGTAATCGTGATGAATCTCAATGCGGTTTTTTAATTCCATCACCGACCGGGTGTTATATTTGCGATATCTGTATTGATTCCTGCAATCAAATCATCGACCACTTTCAATCCACGCAAAGGTCGCCGGATAAACAGTTAAAAGATTTGCCGGTGCCAAAGCAAATCAAAGAGATTTTAGATGAGTATGTCGTCGGGCAATCCCACGCCAAAATTGCACTTTCGGTAGCTGTATATAACCATTATAAACGCATTTACCAGACGCACGATGACAAAGAGGAGAATGTTGAAATTCAAAAAAGCAACGTTCTGCTGTTGGGGCCGACCGGTGTAGGAAAAACACTGCTTGCTCAGACACTCGCTAAAATTCTCCAGGTTCCTTTTGCCATTGCTGATGCTACTACGCTTACGGAAGCCGGATATGTGGGCGAAGACGTGGAAAATATTCTTCTCAAGCTTATCCAAGCGGCAGATTATGATATTGAATTGGCCGAAAAAGGAATCATTTACATCGATGAAATTGATAAAATTTCACGACGCAGTGAAAATAGGTCCATCACACGGGATGTTTCCGGAGAGGGTGTCCAACAAGCACTTTTAAAAATATTGGAAGGCACAATATCCAATGTTCCGCCGCAGGGTGGACGCAAGCATCCCAATCAGGAATTTATACAAATTGATACCAGCAATATTCTGTTTATCTGTGCCGGTGCCTTTGACGGCTTGTCGGATATCATCTCAAAACGTACCGGGCAACAGATTATCGGCTTTAACAGCAAATCGAAAACGGCAAAGGAAAAAGAAGCCGAAGGAATTTACAAAGAGGTCATTGCGCAGGATATCGTGAAATACGGATTAATTCCGGAATTAGTCGGTCGTTTACCGGTGATTACCACATTAGAGCATTTGGACGAAGATGCCTTGGTTAAAATTCTGAAAGAGCCCAAAAATGCTTTAACAAAACAATATCAGAAAATTTTTGAAATGAGCAATGTAGCTCTTGAGTTTGAAGATGCAGCGTTAAACGCGATTGCGGCTCTTGCACTGGAAAGAAAAATCGGTGCACGCGGGCTTCGCTCTATTTTGGAAGATCTGATGATGGATTTAATGTATGAAATTCCTTCTGACAAAAGCATTTGCAAAGTAATTATTACCGAAGATTTTATTAACAAAAAAGCTCCGGCCACGATTATTCGAAAAGACGAATGCGTATGCACTCCGCCTAAGGCCGAGTAAATATAATGAATTTTTCTTCATAAGAATCTAAAAACGGCAGTTAAGTGTTTAAGACTTAACTGCCGTTTTTAATTTACAGATATAATTTAAAAGTAAGAAAGCACCGAATTCTTTCGGTGCTTTCTCGCATCAATAACATACATCAAAAAGGGATCTGTTAAAAATTTCTACTCCGCTTTGCGGAATCGGCTTTGTCCTCGGCTGACCGACTCATAGATTGCAGTGCAGGCGCTGACAGCCCAGAAAATCGCAAAAACGGAATAAGCCAAGGATATAAAGGAGAGTACCCTCAATTGCTCTGCAAACATCTCTCTGCAAGTCTGCAGCACGCTCATACCGATCAAAAATGCTGCCGAAGACTTTATTCTTTGTTGAGACAATTCATAGTCCGTGTCGTTCTTATCTCCGTACCGTTGCAAAAAGCGATACAGGCATACAAAAATCAGAGAAAATAACGCGGACATAATAAGAGCCAAAACAACATCGTTTACAGCGGAAAGTCGCTTATAAAAATCAATCTCCGCTTCTGTGATCCGAAAATTGTAATGCAAATTGGCAACAAAACGAACCTGAACAACATAACATACGATAGAAAGTATTTCTAAAATAATTTCTGCTATAAAAATTTTCCGTGAGCAAATAATTTCTTTATGCAAAATTAAGAAAGCAGCCAAAATGAATCCGGTTCCGATAAAGCTCGGAACAATATTAAAATAATAGAGATGAATATGAATGCAAAAGATCAAGCCGGCAACGATTAAATTGATCGCAGTTTTTGTTTTGCGTTTGAAAAAATAAGCCGGATACTCTGCAACACGGTGCTCGTACTCTGCTTGAAGCGATTGCATCAAATCCGCATCGCGTGTAATCCGTCTTATATAGGCGCAAAACATCGCAAGCCAGAAGATTCCGATCCATGCCGCATGAGATATTGAAAAAATCAAAAAGAACGTTTTGAACTTTGAAATATCGTAGGTATACAGTGTAACATAAGACGAATTGGTGGCCGACAGAGATAAAATCTCCGGGAAAACTGAAAGCACACTGCGCATTACTACAAAAAACAAAGTGAATTTTCGGATACCGGCACTTTTGTATAGCAAGGTATTATGCTCATCATAGCGTCCTAAGACATCAAAGCCTTTAAACAGCTGTGAAAATGCGCTGAACAACAAATATCCTTCAATCAACGCAAAAGTAGCTGTATAAAGCAGTTGCATGATGCCGTCATTCAGCAGTGCCAAATTAGCAGAAAAATCACCGACAATTTTTAAAACGAAGGGGAGCGAAAATTTAATTACAGATACCCAAAGCAATCGGTAAAAGTTATGATTCGCATCCTCTAAATTATCATTAAAAATTTGCATGCGGTGTAAAGCGATTAATATAAAAGCGTAGCCGATAAAATCAGGGAAAATATCAATAATCTGATAAAACGGATTCCACAGAAAAAATGCAGCTATAGCCAAATTTAAAAATCCCATTTTTTATTTCCCTTTTCTTTTACTTTTCACGGTGTGTCATCCGGTTTACGCGGGAACGGAAACCTTCTTTTCGATTCCATATTCAAATCTTCCGGCAGACATATCCACATATAACAAGAAAAGATAAGCATCGCACAAAGAAGAACAAACCATAAACCCGCTAACAGAGTAATTACCCGGGCCCATTGCAGAGCTGCGGAGCTGGATTTTGCAAAAATGGCTTCCGTAAAATACGCCAAGTAATAAAGGACAATACAAATCAGATTCCTTTTTCCCCGCACACAAAGCTTCGGAAGCTCCGTCTCTTTGGCAATATCACAAATACCGCGTAAAAGAAGAATATGAAAGGCAAAAATCAATCCGTTCTCCACATACCATACAGCATTTATCAAATTCGTACCGTTATAAATTCCGAAATACGATAAGAAAACGAAAAAGAACCGAAAAACCGCCAGACACAACATCGGAATCAAAACAAGTCGGGCATATCGCATTTTATCAATATACAGTTTTAATTTAGAAAGCGCAAAAAACAGGATAACATATCCCACCAAATCCGGAATCATATCCAGCGCAAAATAGTTGCGTAGGGGGAAATTAAACAAAAACAAATAACCGATAAACAGCAGCCCGAAGCCCATCTGATATTCCTCATTCCTCTGTAGAGTTCATCCCACAGCACTTTTTATACTTTTTACCGCTTCCGCAAGGACAAGGATCGTTTCTTCCAACCTTCTCACCCTTTTTTATCGGAGTTTTCTTTACCTCGCTCTTCCCTCCGGCGCCTGCAAATCCTTCGCTCTTGGCCTTTGCTACTTCTTTGCGCTGCAAATTCTGCTTCGGCATTACCGAAAGAATCATACGAACGGTATCGTTTTGAATATCATCGATCATCGCGTCATACATATCCGCACTGGCAATACGGTATTCCGTCAGAGGATTCCGTTGTGCGTAAGCCTGCAATCCGATGCTGTCACGCAAATCATCCATTGCATCCAGATGATCCATCCACTTGCTGTCTACGTTGCGAAGCAAGATAATGCGCTCTACTTCACGCATCGCCTCAGCGCCGAACAACTCTTCCTTGGAATGATACAGAGCATCTGCACGATCCTTTAACATTTCAATAATCGATTCGGCCGTCACATCTTCCGGAACGTTTCCGTCATATTGGAAATCCTCCGTGCGGCACAGAGTACCGTAATACGCATTTCGAATTTCATCAAAGCTCCAATGCTCTTTATCTTCTCCGACCGTGTTTTCATGTACAATGCGTGCAATATTGGAATGAATCATCGATACAATCTTATCTCTAAGGTCTGCACCATCCAAAACCGTACGGCGCTGAGAATAAATATACTGTCTTTGCTGATTCATAACATCGTCATATTCCAGCACGTTTTTGCGGCGGTTGAAGTTCTGACCCTCTAATCTTTTCTGTGCATTTTCGATGGAGTTAGACAGAATTTTTGCGTCAATCGGCTGATCCTCCGGCAATCCGAGACGATCTACTATCGAAATAATCCGGTCGGTTCCGAACAAACGTAGCAGATCATCCTCCAAGGAAAGATAAAAACGAGATGCGCCAGGGTCTCCCTGACGTCCGGAACGTCCGCGAAGCTGGTTATCAATACGACGGCTTTCATGCCGCTCTGTACCGATAATAAATAAGCCACCGACTTCACAAACCTTTTTCGCTAACGGAGCAATTTCTTTTTTATAATCATCATAAAGCCGGTGAAATTCATTTCGTGCTTCAATCGCTTTTTCATCCGTGAGCACTGATGTTCCGGTCGCAACGGCGATTAACTCTTCTTCATAGCCGTGCTTGCGCATTTGCTGTTTTGCCAAGAATTCCGCATTTCCGCCCAGCATAATATCCGTACCGCGTCCGGCCATGTTCGTTGAAATGGTAACCGCACCGAACTTACCTGCCTGTGCAACAATTTCCGCCTCTTTTTCATGATGCTTTGCATTCAGCACATTGTGCGGAATGCCTTCCATTTTCAAGCGTCTGGAAAGCGCTTCACTTTTATCGATCGAAACCGTACCGACCAAAACCGGCTGGCCTTTTTCGTAACAAGCTTTAATTTGCGCAATAATGGCATTGACCTTGCCGTTTATGCTCTTATATACCAAATCGGAATAATCCTTACGGATCATCGGTTTGTTTGTAGGAATTTCAATAACATCCAGATTATAAATCTCACGGAATTCGCTTTCCTCGGTCAAAGCGGTACCGGTCATACCAGAAAGCTTATCATATAAACGGAAATAGTTCTGAAAGGTAATCGTTGCCAAGGTTTTGGATTCCTTCTCAATCTTAACGTTTTCCTTGGCCTCGATTGCCTGATGCAGACCGTTGGAATAGCGTCGGCCGTACATCAAGCGTCCCGTGAAAGAATCGACAATAATAACCTGTCCATCTTTTACGACATAGTCCACATCCCGTTTCATAACACCGCGTGCACGAACGGCCTGATTAATGTGATGGAGCAATTCTGCATTTTCAGGATCTGAAAGGTTTTCCAGCTTAAAATATTCCTCGGCTTTTTTAATACCGTGTGTTGTAAGAGTGGTGGCTTTCGCTTTTTCGTCTAAGATATAATCTTCCGTTACATCCTCATAGTCGGCTTTTTGGTCAACCTCTTTCACTTTATAACAGCTCAAGGTTTTGGCAAAACGGTCCGCCATGTCATAAACCTGTGTTGATTCTTCCCCTTCTCCGGAAATAATCAGCGGCGTTCTCGCTTCATCAATCAAAATGGAGTCCACTTCATCCACGATGGCAAAATGATGTCCGCGCTGCACCATATTTTCTTTATAAAGCACCATATTATCTCTCAGATAATCAAATCCGAACTCGTTGTTAGTGCCGTAAGTAATGTCACTGTTATAAGCTTTCTGCTTTTCATCGCGGTTCATACCGTGAATAATCAAGCCTGTCGATAGGTTTAGGAATTCATAAATGCGTCCCATTTCTTCGGCGCCGACTTTTGCAAGATAATCATTAACGGTAATAATATGAACGCCTTTGCCGGATAAAGCGTTTAAATATGCCGGCATCGTTGCAACCAAGGTTTTTCCTTCACCGGTTTTCATCTCCGCAATTCTGCCCTGATGCAAAATAATACCGCCGATCAATTGAACTCGGAAAGGACGCTTTCCGAGAACTCGATCCGCTGTTTCACGGACTGCGGCAAACGCATCCGGCAAAATGTCATCCAGTGTTTCTCCGGAGGCGAGTCTCCCTTTTAAAATTGTCGTCACACCGCGGAGCTCCGCATCGGACATATCATGATAGTGATCGGATAATGATTCAATCCGATCGACTAATGAATTGATTTTTTTTATCTGCCGTTGGCTGTATGTGCCAAAGATGTTCGAAACAATACTCATTAATATTCTCCAAGATTAATATGAATTTGCACGACTGTTACGCCTGAATTTATGTAATATCTTTATTATATAACAATTTTAATATAAATGCTATAAAATTTTGTAAATTTATAAAATAAATCGAGCATAAATGATCAAACAAACAGAAAGATTTTTCCCCTTTGTTTTTTCATAAACGCTCGATTTATAATCAATTTTCCGCTTTACGAAGCTTTCTCTTCCGCAAACACATATTGGCTTGCATACTCTTCGCCCATAACCAAATCATACGTCAAAGTATCCAGCACATCATTTTTGCTCTGATGTTTATCAATGCATCCGGAATACACAGGCGTTGTTTTCATGCAGTCATCGATGCAATCCGACAATGTATCCCTATATCCGCAAAGACGAAGGACCGCATTCGGAAGATAAAACAACGAAATATTCTCCTGCGGCAATTGGCTGTTCTTTAAATGCTTGGCGCCATGATTTTCAAATATCAAATAGTCTTTAAAAAACAGCTGATCCATTTGACTATCATCTTGAATTACCGATTTATACACAGTTTCATCCGATGAAAACAAGGGGTAATGATCTCCCCCGAATACCAAAACGCAATCACGAGGATAATTTTCCAGCCAGGAAATCAGCTCAAGTAAGGCCGAGGATGTTTTCTGTACTCCGTCCAGATAAACATCAAATTCCGTTTGCGTTTTGTCATCGGAAAAATAAGGCTGGTGATTTTGCATGGTACATAAAAAGATATACTGTGCCTCATCCGTTTCACTGAGAATATCTTTTACGCTTTGAAAAGCGGCAGCATCGCTGAGATAACCGCGCCGATAATCATTTTCGGAATACGTATCGGCAAGATCGGATAAAAACAAAACCCTGTCAAATCCGAAATCCGTGAAATATTCATCTCTTTTATAGGATCCTCCCACAAAGGGATGAATATATGTTGTCTTATACCCACACGCCTGCAGCCGCATAGGAACCGACAAAGCCTTCCGTCCGGACGGAATTTTCAAATGCGGTGTCGGAACATCGGCAAGACTGTAGATCGGCAAACCGAACATTAATTCAAACTCAGAGCGGCAGGTATACGAGCCGAAGGTAGGAACCACTGTCTGTATCGTACGCACCGAAGGACTGCTAAGCACCGCATCATAATCACGGTAATAATCTGCAAGCTTCTCGCTTTTGAAAAACGTGCGAAAATCCGAAAAGGCCTCATCCATAATAAAGATCACCGTGGGTTTTTCCGCTTCCGATTCAAATCCGTTTGTACACAAGAACCGGCTTAAAGTTTTTTCTACTTTCTCTTCACTGTAATCATCCGGCATCTCAAAAGAATTTTCGACGGTTTCCGTTACCGATTGCAAAAATGTTGCGAAAAATGCATTGCTTTCATACTTGCGGTTTGTCATATAAATATTACGGCTTTTCTCATTATCCACGCCGAACGCATGATACACTGCATTCGCGCAGGTAGGATATGCAAAAAACAAAACCATCATACACAAAGCAATTGCTCCGCCCGCTTTCGGAAAAGGCGTTTGGAAACGGAGCTGAAGCTTGAAATAGGCACATAAAAAGCATAGCAAAAGCAAAATAATCGCGTGGAGAATCATCAGAAAATTAAAGCGAATATCCACATAGCTGTCCAGTGCCGCTGTGGCGCCGGAGAGAAACACGATCATATCCGATACCACAAAATGAGTTCCGCTCACTCCAAATTTAAAATATTCCACGGAAGAAAGCAGCCAAACAAGCGTTCCCAGGATACCGACGGAAATACTGTAATATTTCACTAATAAGGAAAGCGCCAAGAACACCACTGCAAAAAACAGGAAATCAAACAGCATCACTGTCGGGTGAGCAGAAAAGAAGTTAAATACTTCAACGACATTTTGAGAGGAATTACACTCTGCAAGATATGTCAAGAATACCGGGAATCCGATCAATAATAAAAGGTCCGGGATTCTTCCGTGAAAAAAATTTTTAAGTTTTGTTCGCATGACATTAAAATCCTTTTTATGTTAATTTGTGCTTTCCTGTTTCAAGGACAGACTGCCGTCTTTATTCTGCACAAATTCGTCCGGAAGTTCCGGTAAAGAGAAATATCCGACATCGACAAGATAAACATTTCCCTCTTCATCGATATAACTGTTCATATCCCCGTTATACGGAGTCAGCACCGCATTTTTCAAGAGTCCTTTCGGAACCTGCAGCCTGTATACATGGAGGAAATAACGCGAACCGCTATATTTCACGTCAGAAGCCGGCACCGCATTTTCAAGTAATTTTTCAATCAAATCGGCATCGGTCACGGCAACACTTGTAATGTACTCTTTATCTTCCATATCGGCATACACCTCGGCGCGAATATAGTAAGGATCGGTCACCACCGCCAATGAACGGATTTCTTTTTTGATAAAGTCTAATGTTTCGGTGAAATTTTTATATATGGGGAAAGTACGATAACGTCCCTTTGTCAAAAACAGTTGGAGCCATAATACCGGTTCCTCCCGATTTTCAAAATCCGAATTCAAAAACTCCTCACGGTATATGGAGAATAGCTCCGGCACCTTGTCCCAATCGACCGTATAGTCCGAAAAACCGTCCCGCATCATTGCGGATTGAATGGAGCTTTCGGTATCTCCGAAGAATATTTCCTCTGCGTTATCCAAAGTATTGATAAAACGATAAAGTTCTGTTTCATCCAGAAATTTTATCGAATGGAAATACAGGATACCGGATTTGGAAATCACATCCACACCGGTACCGCTTGCGGGCGAATCGAAGCGGTCTTTGAACAATTGGTTAACCCGTACAATCTGATCGTGATCCTTCAGTTTTAATTCGATATCATCATATTTAATAACGATCTCATCCATCTTTGTGATATCTTCTCCGCGTTTTTCAAGCCCGAAGAAATCAAAAATAATCACAGTGACAATCAAAAGGAAGCAGCCCGAAAAAACTGCCAGTCCGCGCAGCCCCGAAAACATTGCTTTTACATTCTTTTGCAAAATAACATTCATCAGCATCATCGCAAGCAATGCCCCTACCGCGAAACCGAAGAACATCCACACGCCCGAGGGGGACGCGATTTCATGAAACAGCGATCCCAGCGTCAGAGCGGACAAAAACATTATCGAATATTTTATAATCGGCTCTGCCCATTTAAACGCCAGTGTCATTTCCACCCGTTCCGTCCGACGGATTTTGTTAAAGAGAAAAGCTAAAACTGTAAAAACGGCGGATGAAAACAATAAGGTAACTACATCCATAAGACCGATGGATTCACCGGCACAAACGGAAAACAAATTTAATACCGGTGAAAAGCGAGCTAAATTTTCAAATGAAATATATTGCTCAAAATACAGCCCGTCAATAAAATTACTGATAAAATATGCCGATATGATCGTCACACTCGGAATAATAAACAATATCCACAACGTAAGCAAAAACTGGGAGCTGCTGCGTCCACTGATCACCCCGGAGAAAACAGTGATGCTGAAAAGAATCAGGTAAAATAAAAATCCGATGGTGCAAAGCTGCAAAAACGGGATTATCACTGCGGGATAAATGCCCTCGAGCCCTGTAATAAAGAGCACAATGCTAAGGGTTATTACTGCAAAGAGCGCAGAAAAAACATACTGTAAAACACCGCAAATATAATGGAATCCCAAAAGCTTTGTCTTGCTGATCGGCAGGCCTGCGTAAAAACATGCCGATTTTTTATTCTGCATATAATGCGTTACCACGCAACCGACAAAAATCGCCGCAAACAGAATAAAGATCGCCCACATGGGGTTTGATATACTGTAAAAATTGATCAAAAAGCTTTTAATTTTTTCGGTAAAGGAGGAATCCGGAAAGTTTTCCCGATAGGAACCGATGGATAACAGTGAAACAATCGGACACGCAAGGAACATCACAATCAGACACATCAAGGTTAAAGACCAATGCTTTTTCATTACGAAAGAAAAAAGCGGAAATGAAAGCCTTTCCTTCCATTTTTTTCGGCTTGCATTTTCAGAATATGATGTTTGCAAATTCATAACCTTTTTCCTCCATTTCACTAATGAAAATTTCCTCTAAGCTTAAAGGCAAAATTTCAAAAAATTTCGGCTGAAGCTTTTGAAAATAATTTTCGATTTCTTCTTTGCTGCCGCGCACAACCAATGAAACAATGCTTCCGCGCCGTTTGAAATCCACAACCTTCAAATCGTCAAATTGATACTTTTCCGATTCATCAAAGACCGCCTGTACCTTGTGAATATTGTCACGCAGCTCGTCAAGTTCGCGATCGAAGAGAATGCCGCCCTTGTGCAAAAGTCCGACATGATCGCAAATATCTTCCAATTCGCGGAGATTGTGGGAAGCGATAATCGGCGTGACACCGCGGTCCGCCACATCATCGGCAATTAAACGTTTAATAAACTGACGCATTACCGGGTCTAAGCCGTCAAAGGTTTCGTCACAAAACAGATATTTCGGGCGAACGGAGAGAGCCAAAAGCATCGCCGCTTGTTTTTGCATTCCTTTTGAAAAGGTGTTGATTTTGCGGTTCCTATCCATACGGAACATGCCGCAAAGTTCTGTATAGCGTTTCATATCGAAATTCGGATATACCCTGCGATAAAAGTTCATCATATCATCAACGGTTCCGTACGGAAAAAAATACAAATCATCCGAGACATATACGATATCCTCACGGATGGCGGGACATTCGTAAATACTTTTCCCGTTATAAAGAATGCTTCCGAAATCCTGTTTGTAAATTCCGCTCATTACACGAAGCAAAGTGGATTTTCCCGCACCGTTGGTTCCGATTAATCCGAATATGGAGCCTTGCTGTATCGAAGCGCATACATTTTCCAGTGAATGAATCGTGCCAAAACTTTTGGAAACGTAATTGATCTCAATTTTCCCCATTTGTATTTTCCTCCGTCAGTTCCTTTACAATTTGAATCATCTCATCTTGCGAGATTTCGGCAAGTATGCACGACTTCACGGCCTTAATCAGATTCGCGCGCTGCTCGGCAGCAAACTTTTCTTTGAGCGGTATTAAATTTTCCTCCACAAAAGAGCCCTTGGTAGAAACGCAATACGTAACGCCGCGCCGCTCTAATTCCGCATACGCTTTTTGAATCGTATTCGGATTGATACCAAGCTCCGCAGACAAAGCCCGAACGGACGGCAGCTGCTCGCCCGGATGCATTACTCCGCGCAATATCAAATCGCAAAAACCGTCGACCAATTGATCATAAATCGGTTTTCGACTTTTAAAATCAACATTTACGCTATACACATCGTTATCTCCTTATTTTTTCTGTACCGTTCAACTGTAATATTAGTATTAGTACAGTTATAGTATATCTTCTCCTTTTTCTTTTGTCAATAGTCTAAAGCAAAATTTATTTGCGTTTTGCCGATTTCTATGCTACACTGAAAAAAACTCATCATAATAAGGATTTCCGATATGCCGAAACTGCATTTTTGCCGTTATGATGCCATTGTTCTATCGATTCTTTTGGCACTTTCCGTTTTAGGATTCGCTGTTCTTTATATAACATCAAACACCCATGGTGATGCGTCAAGCGTTGAAATCATCGCAGACGGTGATCGTCTTAATTATTCTTTGGATGGGGATACCACTCTGAAGCTTAGCAGTAACGGAATTGATACTGTCCTCCGAATCCAAGACGGCAAAGTATGGATTGATAATACAACATGTCCTCAACAAATTTGCCGGCATTCCGGAAAAATTTCCTCTCCCGGCGATATAATACTCTGTGTTCCGGCAAAATTAAAAATTAAAATTCTTTCAACTGCGCGGGAGGTAGATGCCGTTGCAAAATAAAAAATCCTCCTTCATAGCGGCCGCATCCGTCATGACCGTATGCGCACTTGCGCTGTCTTATACAGAAACTCTCATTCCCCTTTTTTTAATACCGATTCCCGGATTTAAATTAGGACTTTGCAATATTGTATTTGTCCTGGGAATTTTCACAACCACCCGTCGGCAAACCCTTTTGGCCTTCACCGCAAAAACCGTGCTTGTCGCTCTTTTATTCGGGAATATGAGCTCTTGGATTTTCTCTGTGGCAGGCGGAAGCTTTTCCATTGTTGCGTTACTTATTCTGCATCGTTTTGCCGCCGATCGATTCTCTTATATCGGCATCTGTCAAATTTGCGCTGCGATGCATAATTTCGGGCAAATGATTGCGGCATGCTTGCTCTTCAAAACATACGCTCTGCTTGGATATTTACCGATTTTACTCATTACGTCAATTGTCAGCGGCACCATAACAGGACTTATCTGCATCGGTCTGGCCCGGCGCTTTCGGCATATTGTTCCGCTGAACCGATAACATTTCAAAAACAAAAAAGGCATTCTGCATTTTGAACATACAGAATGCCTTTTATATTTATGCTTTCTTTTCGATAATCTTCATATTCATCGGTAAAATTTTGGAAACCTCATAAACAATTTCCTGAATCTGCGATATTTCATTGGGAAGCAGTCCCTGGCTCTTTACAACAATATTGGCATTTTCCCCGTTCACGATTGCCACACATTCTTCAAAGCCTTTTCCCTTAATCAGCGTTTCAATATCCGCTTCCATTGCAATTTCATCCGCGATTTTGGATATTCCGGAAAGAGCCGCGCTTTTCGCATCCTCCAAAGCCGACGGATCTTCGATTACATTTTGCAAAGTATCCATCGCTTCATCTCGCGCGCGTTGACGATTCACCTGCGTTACGGCAAAATATGTAGCAACCGCATCGTCCGGGGTATTGTCGCCTGACATCCCGGAGGTTGACGTGCCGTCCTGAATACCGCTGCCGCTGAAGAAAAACCAATTCAAATAAACGGCAATCCCAATCACAAATACCGACGCGGCAATCACAAGATTCCGTTTTGAAATTTTGATATTCTCTAGTACAGAGCGAAGATTTCCAAGCTTAAATCGGTTTCCCTTTTCGTTTTTTTCCGTCTCTTCCGAATCCGGTATCGACTCCGGCTCTGTCAACAATCCGGCTGCCTCACCACTCGAAAGTGTTTTTTGAGTTTTTCTTTTCTGAATAAAATCAAGCATCTTAATTCTCCTTTTCTGCATTCTTATAAATATTTTATTTGCTTAAAATGACTTCTACCCGCGCACTGGAAACTCCAAGCAATGAAGATACGCTTTGAATGATCCGGGCCTTTCGTTTTTCGTTGCATTCTCCGCTGCATACGATCATAACGCCGGAAACCTTCGGATATTTGCGTTTAATATAGAGAGGATGTTCTCCCTCCGCTCCGGAGTATACAAAATAATTGGCACTTTGAGATTCTGTCCCTCCGGAATTCACCGTTTCCTCCATGGCATAGACAATTTCTCCGTCATCTCCGAAATATAACATAACCGAAACATCTTCAATTCCGTCAATGGCAGATACGATTTGTTTTATTCTATTCTCCATTTGATTTGTATATTCCAAAATATCGAATTTTTCAGATGCCGATACCGCATTTGCATTTTTATCTTCGGATTTTTGGGAAGAATTCGAACTGAGTACAATTAGTAAAATTCCCATAATTAATCCTACCGTAATAAATGTAACACCCCGTTTGGCAAAGAGTTTAGAAATGATTTTCTGTAACTCCATAATTTTAAAAATCCTCCTGATAAACCGTAATAGTGGTTTGACTCCCAAATGTTTTTTGCAACAGCAACTCGATATTCGAACGATCAATTGCGTGCAGAACCGGTTTTACACGCACAATAATCGCCGTTATTTTAACGCTTTGCAAATCCTCATCATTCAATTCGACCGCAACAGAAATCCTTTCCTTTTCATAACGCATCTGCTCACTGATAAACTCCGCAATCGTATCCTCCATATTTTTTTTGCTTTGTTCCAAAATCCGATCCGAGGACGAGAAAGAATCGGATAAATCGGCAGTCGGCCACGCAACCGACTGACTGACAAGTTGATTTTTAAGCTGCCGAAGCCCCGAGCGCAACGGTGCAAGCAACGCAAGTAATATACAAAGCGCCGTTAAGAACTGCGTCGGCTTCTTTAACTTTCTCCCGTTTCCGTCCGGTGCAAGCAATAGCACAATTCCGCAAACAAAAGAAATCAGAAATATCGAAAAAACATATTGTCTTATCTGCTCCATTGCACCTTTCTCCTCACACACAGGCTGCACCGGATTGAATCAGCAATGCAAAAACAAAAAGAAACACAGTGGCAGAAAAACATACAACAGCAACCGCAATATCCAATATTGCGCAGCACTCTCCGATCATTGCATTCTGCCTTTTGAGACCGAACGCCGAGGCCATAAGCGATGCGGCCCAAAATATAACACGGTATATCAAAATCAAAAGAATCGGAGACAATAATAAAAATATTATAATAATAATTCCGATTGCTCCCACCGTGTTCTTAATAAGAGAAACAGATGCCATAACGGCTCGCGTTGCATCGCCGAGTGCACTGCCGACCAGCGGAATAAATCCCGCAGAAGCAAATTTGATGCTTTTCGCCGCCAAAGAGTCGGCGCTTAAAGCAATTTTTTGCTGATATAGCATAATTGCGCCGCCTATTGTCGCAACAAATCCCATCAAAAGGTAAAGCGCATTTCGAATGGATTTTACAATTCCCGAAAAATCAAACAGTTCCGAGAAGCACATTACCAAAGAAAAGCCGAAGCAAACTACAAAAATCGGCAGAAGTATCTTTTCGGAAACCGTTTCAATGACCGTTAAAAGAATGGATGACGATGCCGAAATCGTTGCGGCAGTAATGGAATTCCCCTGTGATAGGTATAGTCCGATCTGCAATCCCATAGTTCCGGAAACAAAGCAGTGAAGCTGCTCCAAAAAAAGCTGAATGCTCTGATAAACTTCAAAACTGCAATGATAAAGCAAAACCGATACGGATGCCGTCAAAGCGAAATCGACCACCTTGCTGCACTCGTTATCCGTCTGGTGAATCGCACCGAAAACAGACGCTGATATTAAAATAGCAAACAACTCTGCAACCACGGGCCACGCCTTACCGATTCCCGCCCTGAAATATTTTGAAATTGCATTTCGGAATATTTCTCCGCTGCCGGAAGAAAGCAAGTCAGTCGCTTCGCTTGTAAAAAAATCCGAAGGTAAATCTTTGTATATATCCTCCGGAATATACGGAATCATGTTTTCCGCATCGATGCCGGATTGCGGGGTTTGCTGCGCGAAACAGTCAACCGAAAGAAAAACAGCAATCAAAATAACTGCCCATATCACTTTATTTTTAAAATGCAAAATCCGCATCATTTTTACTTTCCTTTGATTAGTGAATCATTTCGGACACCAATTGAATCAAGTCTTTCAGCAGCGGCATAGAAAGCGCTAAGGTGGCAGCTTTTCCCAAAAACTCAATATGCGATGCCAACGAGCCTTCCCCGCAATCACGGCAAAGCTCCGCCGAAAACGATGTCAAAGTTGCGATACCGAGTGCTTTTAAAACAAATTTTAAATAGGGATATTCCGATGTATCTGCCGTCAGTGAAAAAACATATTGCAGCATCGGATATAAACAGGCGATTCCCGACAGCATTAAAACAATGCCTGCCGAAAGAGATAAAACCATTCCGTATTCTTTTTTTTGAGGCTTAATCAGCAAAATTAAAAACAAAATGCCGATGGTAAAGCCGCACAGTTTTACAATGCTGTATCCCATTGTTATTCTTCACAGACCAAAAGTCGTTTTTATGGCCGTAAACAGCTCTCCGATTTGCTTGACTAACATTAAAAGTACAATGACAATGCCCGCAAGAGACACTAACATCGCCTGTTCTTCTCTTCCGGAGCGTTGTAAAATCTGGCAGGCCACCGCCACCAAAATCCCGACTCCGGCAATTTTCAAAATTAATGCAACGTCCATTTTTTCCTCCTCAAATGATCAATATTATCAAGGCAAATCCGGCCGCAAGACTTAAGGAGACTTTTAGTTTTACGCGTTTGGAAAATTCCGATTTAATGAATGTATCCTGCTTTGAAATATCATTTAAATAATATTCCAGACGTTCGCATTCATCATAGGCTATGGTTTTTAAAACGGAACCGAATTCGCGAATCAATGCCGATTCCTTTTGAGAAAAGCAAAACTCCTCTTTGCATTTGTCAAAAGCAGTGACAAAGAAATTGGAATACGGCAATCCCCTCTCCCCTTTTCTCAAAATTTCAAGAATACCCGTTTTTTCCAAGGTTTCATCGGCAAAGCTTTCATAAATTTCTTTCAGCGGCATTTGATAATATTTACATCTCTCATATACAAATTCAAATAAACGTCGGAAGGCGGCCGATTGTTCCATCCTTTTTCGTTCCCGCCACACAATATACCCGCAGCAAAAAAGCGTCACGCAAAAAAGTATAATGCATCCTGTAATTTTCAAGCCAATCGCTCTCCTTGTGCATTAAAAAGAACCCGCTGTAACCGAGCTCCGCTTCGAAGCAAGCTCACATAATAGTCAAACACCGCATGCTCCCGCAGCTTTTGCATAAACGGCCTTCGCATCAATTCCGCAAAGCTTCCGGCATGCGCACTGGCAATTAAAGGAACGCCGCAATTCTGTACATTCAATATGGCATTCATATCCTCCGTCCCTCCGATTTCATCGCAAACAATAATCTGAGCCGACATCGTCCTGGCCGCAATCTCGATTCCCTGCGGCTTCGGATATGACCGTAAAACATCGCAAAGACTATCCCGCATCTGCTCCGGATTATACAGTTCTCCTCTGCTGTCAACAATCACGACGCGCAATGCATTTTTGCCTCTTGCAAGCTGTGCGGCAAGATCACGCAAAGCCGTGGTTTTCCCGACACCCGGAGGCGAAAACAAAAGCATACCGTGCAGAGCTCCGTCCGTATTTCGAATATATTGACACAAGTCATACGAGGCACCGATAATTGTATGATGAATGCGGATACAAAGGGCCGAAA
>CAKRMZ010000034.1 GCA_934365155.1 uncultured Eubacteriales bacterium
GTCTGATCCGAGCCTTGATGGCGCATAATTTCCCGAATTTTTATGTGTAGGTTTTCACGTTCTTCCGGTGTTTGCGCAGAAAGCATTTTTAAAATATTTTGCATTTCTTCGGGGGAAGAAAAAGTGAATCCGGTTTCCCCTTCGATGATTTGCGAATGGTTCTTTTCGTCCAAACGCAAAATGGCGGGAAGTCCGATAGACATCGCCTCTAACATAGAAATTGACATCATTTCGGTCAGGGAAGCGCTGATGTAATAATCTCCCAAAGAGAAATAATACGGAATTTCGCTGTGATCGATTTTTCCTAAAAAGTGTACCGTATCCGTAATACCGAGCTTTTCGGCAAGCGCCTCCAAAGAGTTCTTTTCCGGACCGTCGCCGATTACCAAAAGCTGCATGTTCCGATTTTCTTTGAAAGCATTTGCAAACACATTCAACAGATAATCCACGGATTTTTCGGCACCCAATCGTCCTACGAAAACGCCTAATAAAGCATCTTTCGGAATTTTGAGTTTATCTCTGCCGCTTTCAAGTTCCTCGTTACTAAAACGTCCTTTATCGAAAGTGCGGGTGTCAATCGTGTTAGGGATAATATCAATATGCTTTGCGATCTTGCATTCTTTGAAGAAATCGATTGCCTTTTGAGAGGGACTGACCAATACGGCAGCGTGTGTGGCAATATAACGAATATAGCGGTAAAATACTTTTTTGGCAAGCGGTTCCATTTTTTCGTGGATGACATAATGAAAATAATCGTCATACATCGTGTGAAGCGTGTAAACAAGGGGAACATTCAATTTTTTTGCCGCTAATACGCCAAACAATGAGATGCCAAATTCATTGTGCACATGAATGATGTCCGGTTTAAATGCTTCAATAAATTTCATTCGTGTACGGCTTTTAAAATTGGCGAGTCCGTAACCGTAAATCTTTTTGAGCCGAATTGCCGGGCAATAAAGCACGCCGTCTGAAAGCTTATGATGACGAATATTGGGGTCGGCAGTGACAACGAGTACATTGTGCCCCATTCGCGTAAAGCTTTCTTTTAGCATGGCAACATGCGTAATTACGCCATTGGTATATGGGACATAGGCTTCCAGAAAAAATGCAATATTCATAGCAGGCCCTTTCTTTCGATTGGAAAATCAAAAAATTATCATTCTTTTCAATTATTATACATAATTTGTTCAAGAAATGCAACCGGTTATTTTATAAAAAAGTGATATTTGATATTAGAAAACGAAAGGATTTAAGAGAAAATGGCAGAAAACAAGAGATATTAATTGCATAAATTTAAATATTCGGATTTTTATGCAAAAAAGTGTTGACAAGTTTTCGGGGGCGTGATATAATAAAACCCGTTATAAATTGAATATTAAATTATCGATCTTTCATTATGGAGGAAATATCAAAATGTCAACATTTATGGCAAAAAATGAGACCATCGAACGCCGTTGGTATGTAATTGATGCTGCCGGAAAACCGGTTGGCAAAACTGCAGTGCTCGCAGCGAATATTTTGAGAGGTAAACATCGTCCTGAATTCACACCTCATGTGGATTGCGGCGAATTCGTAATTATTATTAATGCTTCCAAAGCGGTTCTTACCGGAAATAAGCTTCAGCAGAAAAAATATTACCGTCATTCCGGTTATATCGGCGGCTTGAAGGAAACCAGTGCGAAGTCTTTGATGGCATCCAAGCCGGAAGAAGTATTGCGTTTGGCTGTAAAGGGAATGCTCCCGAAGAACTCTATCGGTGCAAACTCTTTGACCCGTCTCAGAGTTTATCGTGACGACCAGCATAAACAGCAGGCACAAAAGCCCGTTACACTTTAATTTTTGATGCGAAGAAGGAGTATTGATAATGTATACAAGTGCAAAACCTTATTTTTACGGAACCGGTAGAAGAAAAAAATCAATTGCTCGTGTCCGCATTATGCCGGGCACCGGTTCAATCACAATTAACAACCGTGACGTTGATGATTATTTTGGATTGGGAACTTTAAAGCTGATTGTCAACCAGCCCTTTGAAGTGACCGATTCCATTGGAAAATTTGATGTAATTTGTACTGTAGCCGGAGGTGGTATTTCCGGTCAGGCTGGCGCAATCCGTCACGGAATTGCAAGAGCTCTTCTTAAAGCAGATGAAGCATACAGACCGGCTCTGAAAAAAGCAGGATTCCTCACCAGAGACCCTCGTATGAAAGAAAGAAAGAAGTACGGTCTCAAAGCAGCTCGTCGTGCATCTCAGTTCAGCAAACGCTGATTGGTTGCGAGTTTTACATTTCAACGGTTCAAAATCCCCGAAAAGCAACAGTTTTTCGGGGATTTTTTATTAATCTTTCTATTTGAAGTTTTATATAAATGCACTATTTTTTTAGTTTGAATCACTTGTTGTTTTATTCACTCTAACAAGCGCATGTTAATTTGCTTGGGATATATAAAATTCAAAAGATTGCATATTACATTTTTAAGGGGGTTTTATGCTACAATTACATATTGCCGAAAATCAATAGCATTTTTGTTATTTCAGCGAATGTTTGGACGATCACATTGTAAAAAAAATTGTTTTATGTTATACTGTACTAAGGGGTAGGACAACAGATCAATCTGAATTTTATTTGATTGTGAGGAAAAAAGAAATGTTTGAAAAGATGATTAAAACACAGACGGCAAAGCAGGCGCAAATGCTTGATAGCTGGATGGAGAAACACAGTAAAGCAAATCCTTTTCCGGAGGATGTTAAGTTAACCGAAAATATAGATTATTTCGGCGACGGAAGTACGGCGCACCGTATGGACATTTATAGGCCTTATGAAAATACGGATAGGCTTCCGGTGCTGATTAATATTCACGGCGGCGGTTTTCTCCTCGGAAAAAAAGAGGTCAACCGTTTATTCTGTGCGGATATGTCCAAACGGGGATTTGTTGTTTTTTGCTTGGAATATCCCTTGGTGCCCGATGTAGACATTTTTGAGGTGTTTCGCGATTTAACAGCTGGAATCAATAAGGTGGCAGAGATCGCGGCGGAATACGGCGCGGATCCTTCCAAGCTATATCTTTGCGGTGACAGTGCGGGTGCTTATCTTTGCGTTTATCTTGCCGCTATGCAAAACAATTCGAAAATGGCGGAAGCTGCCGGTGTTCGACCGATTACACCGAAAATACGGTCACTCGGATTGCAAAGCGGAATGTTTTATACCCGAAAGTTTGATCAGATCGGTATTTTTCTGCCCAATATGATTTACGGAAAAGGGTGGAAGAAGAAAGCATTCCGTCCGTACATAGACCCGGAAAACTCGGAACTTGTCCGCAATCTTCCACCGTGCTTCCTTGTGACGGGAAACGGTGATTTTCTGCAGCATTACAGCCGCCGCTTTGCAATTGCTCTTCAAAAGAACGGCGTCGAGTATCAACTTCTTGATATGAGCGCGGAGAAAAAACTGCCTCATGCATTTGCAGCAATGCTTCCCGAGACACCGGAAGCGGAGCAGGCAAATCGAGAGATGGCCGTATTTCTGAAAGCGCATGGAGAATGATCGGGGTGTCTTTATCAAGCGAAATGACGATTATAGATGCTTTAGAATAAAATACAGAGCGTTTGACGGGGAAAGGTCAAACGCTCTTTTTTTGGAAATCCTATAATGTTTTTATTTGGTAAAACCGTAGTGATCCACAATACCGTTTAGAACCAATCCGGCTAAATACCGATAGCCGTCATCGGTTAAATGCAATCCGTCCGAATAGAGTGTTTCTATGTTACCGGTTTGTGCAAAGATATCGATTAAATTGCAACTATTGTCCTTGGCAGCCTGCTTTTGCAAGGGCATAAAAACGGTTTCGAGCAATCTCTTGCGGGAGTTTTGTGTCAGAACCTGTACGGAAGTCATGACGAAAATATCCGGTTTGGATGAAAGATTTCGATAGCTTTGAATGATTTGGGTGGCACTTTGCAGAAAGGCGGTCGGCTGTTGTGGGGTCGGAATATCTTGGACAAATGCAGGAGCGGCATCATTGGTACCCAGCATGATAATAACAATATCCGGATTGTAGCTGAGACTTTGTGAATATTGCTCGGTTTTGGTATAAGCAAGGCTTACGGTGCTAATCATCGTTGCGCCGCCGACGCCGTAGTTTGCGATTTCAAAGTTGCTGCCGAGAAATGATTTCATTTGCGGCGGGTATGCTTTTGTAGTTTCATCGGAAGAGGTGGCACCGGCTGTAAGGCTGTCGCCGATACATGCAATTTTTATCGAGTCACTGCGGCCTAAGAAAAGGCTTCGATATTTGGCGGAAAGCCCGGAACTTAGTTTGATGGTGCCGGTTTGATTCAGGTAATCGTCAATAAAAAGCTGTGTGGCGGTAGGAATGATTTGCGGAGTACCGCACAGAATATTTAAATTCCCGTTTCTGATATTGAATTGAATTTCGGCTTTGCTGAGATAGGAATTGATTCGAGAGGAAGAGCCGAAACGGATTTCTTTGGAAGCTGCAGGGGTGCTGTCGCTGACAATGGGAAGCGTTTTCCCGCAATGCTCGGTAATGAATGCCTGAAAGGCTTCTGCAGCATCCAGCGCATGAAGATTACCGTCACCGTAAACCAAAGTGAAATCTGCAATTGAAGTTCCGCCGATCGACAGATCTTGAATCGGATAGGAATGGCGGTACTCATAACGAAAGTTTTCGCTGATAAGAAAAGCGGAACTGCCGCTCGGAATTATATTATCGGCAAAGTAATGAACTGCGTCCATGAGTGCACGGTCGCTTCCGCCCGCAATGATGACACGGCCGTCTTTGACAAAGATGTTGTAGTCAAAATAAGTCAGTCCGGCGCCGATATCACTGCTTGAATAGCGGTTTGTAACGCCGACAAGGATCTCGTTTGCAGTCGCCTGAACCTGTTTGTCTTTACCTACCCGAATGCTGACGCCTAATTTTCTGTTGAAAGCCCCTTTGATGCTCAAAGCGGACGAAGCAATATCTTCGCTTGCGCCGGAGGAATATATAATTATGTAGTTTGTATTTCCGTTTTCCGCAAGCACATATTGCTTTGCATTGGGAGCCGGAGGCTCGTGTTCCTGTTTTTGGGTCGTTGTGATCTTTTCCGTGTTATAAGGCTTGGATTGTCCGGATTGGGTCGTATTTTCGGCGGAGGTTTTTGCGTTGCTGTCGGCTATGTTAGACTCCGTGTCGGGAGCGACCGTATTCTTTTCGGTATCGGACGATTTTGAGCCGGTATCATTTACTGTTCCAGTCTCGCTTTGTTTATCGCCCGGAGAAGTGTCTGCGGGTTCGTTTGAATCTTTTTGGCAGGCTGTAAATGTAAAAATAAGGATCAAACTCAGGCAAAAAAACAGTTTTTTCATAATATTGTAAATACCTTTCAGAAATTGTGATATTAGGGAACGGTAAAAACATAGTTATAAAAAATAATATATAGAAAGCATGAAAATAAGAGAAAGCAGGGAACATATCACAGGAGGCGCCCATAACCATAAAAGGCTTAAAATTAGCTTTTTTCGAAAGATTAGCCAAAGTATCCATTGCATTGCAAAGGAAAAGGCAATCAGGCCCAAAATGAACAGTGCAGCCGTAAGAAATTGCGCTTTATGCAAAAAGATGGCCACAAAAGAACCGAAATATAAATTCAGCGAGATGCTCAAAGCAGAGGCGCATAAGGTCAATAAAATCAGAGGTAGAATTAGGGAGTGCTTTTTCATAGAAACTCCTTTTGTCTATTTTTAATTAAATTGTATCATAAAGAATCAGAAAAATCTATATTTTTGTACATAAATCTATTTTTATTTTCAAAGAAATATGATATACTGTTTTTGTTATCATCAATGCTTAGATTTTAAAAAGGAGTTTTTAAATATGAATTACTATCATTTGAAAGTGGCGGGTCTTGAGAGAGACTTACCGTTGTGTCCCGTAACCGACGATTTATATATTGCTGCATTTGTGATTTTCGGCGATCCCGAATTAACGGTTGCGGCGGCCGGCGCCCTTTTAAAAAAAGCACCGGAGTACGATTATCTTTTGACAGCAGAGGCCAAGGGAATACCGCTGATTCATGAAATGGCCCGTCAGAACGGCGATAAAAAATATATGTTGGCGCGAAAGGGCACAAAACTCTATATGCGAAACATATTCGGAGTCGATGTGCATTCGATTACTACCGCCAGAGAGCAGCATTTATATCTTGACGGCGAAGATGCCGAAATGATGCGCGGCAAACGAATCTTGATCGTGGATGATGTGATTTCTACCGGAGAATCATTGCAGGCTTTGGAGGCTTTAGTTGAGAAAGCCGGCGGTGAAATTGTGGGAAGAATGGCCATTTTAGCGGAAGGGGATGCTGCGGATCGAAAAGATATTCAATATTTAGAGTATTTGCCTTTGTTTTCACCGGACGGAAGTATTAAAAAATAATTTTTTCAGCACATTGCTTAGAAGGCGATATGCCTCCTTCACTGTTTTCGTTTGAAGGAGAAATATCGGGAGCGGTGTGCTGTTTTTATATAAAGAATTCAAGGCTCGGAAAATGACGATATACCGTGCTTTTGTTTGACATTTGGTTTTTGATCATATATAATAATACTATATGTCAAAATAAACGGTTTGAAAGATTATAAGGATGATAAATAACACAAAAATTATTTCCGAAGAGGAGCTCAGCGAGCAGCTTCACTATTGCGAGTGGATACAAAGAGAATTTTGCGGTGCAAAACCCAAAAAAGTATATATACAAACATTCGGATGTCAGCAGAATGAAGCCGATAGCGAGAAGCTGATGGCCATGGCACAAAAATGCGGATTTGTTCCGTGTGCTTCTGCCTCGGAGGCGGATTTGATTTTGATTAATACCTGCGCCGTTCGGGAGCATGCAGAGCTCAAGGCGCTTTCCATTACAGGGCAGTTCAAGCATCTCAAGGAGGCAAATCCCGATTTACTGATCGGAATTTGCGGTTGCATGGTTTCCCAAGAATTCCGCAAGGATGATATTAAGTTTAAGTACCCGTATGTTAGCTTTTTGCTTGCAACCAATATGCTGTGGAAGTTTCCTCAGGTGTTGCGCGATACGATTCGCAGTCATCGCCGCCAAATTTATTTGGAGTCGGATGTTTCGTATCTTGCCGAAGGAATTGATTCGGTTCGACAGAGTGACTATAAAGCATGGGTTAGCATTATGTACGGCTGCAACAATTTTTGCACTTACTGTATTGTGCCATATGTACGCGGAAGAGAGCGAAGCCGGAAAAAAGAGGATGTCCTCGACGAGGTTCGTCGGCTTGTAAGTTCGGGATATCGGGAAATCACTCTGTTAGGACAAAATGTAAATTCCTATGATCCGGAAAACGGTGAATACCGTTTTTGCGATTTGCTGACGGATATCTGTAAAATTGACGGCGATTTTATTGTGCGGTTTATGACCAGCCATCCGAAGGACGCCTCTTATCAACTGATTGATGTAATGGCGGAAAATAAGAAAATTGCAAAGCATTTTCACCTTCCGATGCAATCCGGAAGTGATCGGATTTTAAAGAAAATGAACCGTAATTACACCCGTCAGCATTATTTTGATTTGGTAGACTATATGCGCTCTAAAATACCGGGAATTGCGATTACTACCGATATTATCGTCGGATTTCCCGGAGAGAGCGAAGAAGATTTCTGTGATACATTAGATGTTTTAAAACAAGTCCGGTTTGATAATATTTTTTCTTTTGTCTATTCAAAACGCCGGGGCACACCGGCAGCAACCATGCCGGATCAAATCGACGAAGCGCTGAAGTCCGAGCGTATGAACCGTCTGCTCGAAGTGCAAAAAAAGATTACGGTTGAGGACAGCAAGTGTTTGGTCGGGGAAAATGTGCGCGTATTGGTGGAAGGGCGAAGCAAGACGGATGATACGATGTTCAGCGGCCGCACCGAAACCAATAAAATTATTCATTTTCGCGGTGAAGATTCATTGATCGGAACCTTTCAGAATCTTCGAATCAGCGCCAGTGAAGGATATGTTATTTACGGTGAATTGGCAGAGCCCCTTTTGCCGTAGGGAAAGGAGTTTTATATGCCATTGTCTCCGATGATGCAGCAATATTATGAGATTAAAAATCAATACGGTGATTATATTCTTTTTTACCGCTTAGGTGATTTTTATGAAATGTTTTTCGAAGATGCAAAAACGGTATCCTCGGAACTCGGATTAACGCTGACCGGTCGGGATTGCGGATTGGAGGAGCGCGCGCCTATGTGCGGCGTTCCGTTTCACAGTGCGGACGAATACATCGGAAAATTGATTGAACGCGGATTTCGGGTAGCAATTTGCGAGCAGGTAGAAGATCCACGTGCTGCAAAGGGACTGGTGCGACGGGAAGTCGTTCGGATTATAACGCCGGGAACCTTGACGGAAAGCTCCATGCTTGACGATACGCAGAATAATTATGTATGTGCGTTGATGTTTGACGGTCAGGGCGTCGGTCTCAGCTTTGCGGATATTTCCACGGGATATTTTACAGCGACCGATCTTACGGGAAACGATGTTCTTCAGAAACTGAACAATGAAATCGGCACCTATGCACCGCGGGAGGTGCTCATAAATTGCAGCCGCGAGAAGCTCGGTAAATCTTTTGAGTTTATTTCCGAACGCTTGGGTGCGATGATATGCGATTCAAAGGAGACGCTTTTTGAGCCGGAAGCGGCGCGTTCTACGGTTTTGGAGCAGTTTGGCGCGGAGAGCGCGGAGCAATGTGAAAAATTTCCGCGTTGTATGATGGCCTCGGGTGCACTGCTGCAGTATATTAAAGATACCCAAAAAACAGATATTTCTTATATTGACCGCTTAAATCTATATTCCAGCCGTCAATTTCTTCAGATTGATGTGAATACACGCCGTAATTTAGAGCTGTGTGAAACGATGCGTTCCAAAGAGAAAAAAGGAACGCTGCTTTGGGTTTTGGATCATACAGGTAGCGCTGCGGGTGCACGGTTGCTTCGAAAATGGGTCGAGGCGCCCTTAGTCAATGTGCATGATATTGTATGTCGCCAAAATGCGGTACGGGAGCTCTATGAAAATTTCAGAGCGCGCCAAGAACTGATTGCTCTGGAAAAACAGGTGATTGACCTTGAACGGGTCATGGCACGCATTATTTATAATACGGCCGGCCCGAAAGATTTGGCCGCAATTTGCTCTACAGCGGCACTGTTGCCGAAATTTCAATCAGTCCTTGCTGAGCTTTCTTCCGATGAGATCAGCGGCCTTTCGCGCAAATTTGATCTGTTATCCGATATATGCAATGCTTTGACCGATGCATTAGTTCAAAATCCTCCTTTTTCTTCGAGAGAGGGCGGGTTTATTCGCGACGGTTATAATGAGGAAATCGATTATTTACGCAGTGTGATGAATGACAGCAAAGCGTGGATTACTCGCATTGAAAAATCCGAGCGTGAACAAACCGGAATTAAAAATTTGCGAATCGGATATAACAAAGTATTCGGCTACTATATTGAGGTGACAAAGTCCAACATCTCCGACGTTCCCGAACGCTATATTCGAAAACAAACGCTTGCCAACTGTGAGCGCTATATCACCGATGAACTGAAGGATATGGAAGCAACCTTGCTCGGTGCCAAGGACAAGCTCGGTGCCTTGGAGTATGAGCTTTTTGAAAAAATGCGGATCTTTTTGGCCGAACAGGTCCATCGGATTCAGAATGTCGCAAAGATATTGGCATATCTGGATGTGTACGCAAGCCTTGCCGAGGTGGCGGTAAAAAACAAATACGTTTGTCCGCATGTCGATAACGGCTGTGTGATATCGATTACAGAGGGACGCCACCCTGTTGTAGAGCAATATATTAAAAGCAGTTATTTTGTTCCCAATGATACATATTTAGATATGGCTTCCGATCGGGTAATGCTGATTACCGGCCCCAATATGGCGGGAAAATCAACCTACATGCGTCAGGTTGCTTTAATTACGGTGATGGCACAGATCGGGTCGTTTGTTCCGGCCAAAGAGGCAAGCATCGGAGTGGTCGATCAAATATTCACGCGTGTTGGTGCCTCCGATGATTTAGCCTTGGGGCAATCGACGTTCATGCTGGAAATGAGTGAAGTGGCATATATTTTAAAGCATGCCTCCGCGCGCAGTTTGATTATATATGACGAAATCGGACGCGGAACCAGCACTTTTGACGGTATGAGTATTGCGCGGGCCGTGCTGGAATACACAGCAAACAAAATCGGTGCAAAAACGATGTTTGCGACGCATTACCATGAATTGACTTCTGCCGAACAGGATATTAACGGTGTGGTGAATTATAATATTGCCGCAAAAAAGCGCAACGATGATATTATCTTTTTGCGCAAAATTATAAAAGGTGTCGCCGATGACAGTTATGGGATTGAAGTAGCGAAATTAGCCGGTGTTCCGCAGGAAGTGATTGCACGTGCCAAAAAAGTTTTGTCCGAACTTGAAAATCATACGGAATCATCCGTTCATCTTGAAGGACCGCGAAAAAAGGCTTTAGATTCCGGATTTTTAGAAATCCCGTTTGCCATATCCGAAGAACATCCGGTGTTGCGGCGGCTGCGGGAACTGAATGCGGATACGTTAACTCCGCTGGAAGCATTGAGTTTGTTATATGAGCTGAAAAAAGAAGCGGATTAAGAATGCGGAGGATGACATCTTGAAAAAGATTAATGAACTGGATTTTCATGTAGCGAATCTGATTGCCGCGGGCGAGGTTGTGGAACGACCGGCCTCGGTTGTAAAGGAATTGCTTGAAAACGCTTTGGATTCCGGTGCGGATTCCATTTCCGTGGAAATCCAGAACGGCGGGATCTCTTTTATTCGTGTGAGTGATAACGGCTGCGGCATGGATCCGGAGGATGTTCCGATTTCAATTCGTCGGCATGCAACCAGCAAAATCAAAAATGCGGAGGATTTGAGCAGTATTATGACGCTCGGCTTCCGCGGAGAAGCCTTGGCGGCGATTGCGGCTGTATCAAAACTGCGTATTATGACAAAGACTCCCGATGCCCAAGTCGGAACGCTCTTGGAATCAGAGAACGGGAAAATAACAGATTTACGTGAAGTCGGTTGCCCCGACGGAACAACGGTGATTGTCGAAGATCTGTTTGCCAATGTTCCCGCACGGTTTAAATTTTTAAAACGCAATGTAACCGAGGCCATGGCGGTCAGTTCGGTCGTGGAGAAAATTGCGCTTTCACGCCCGGATATTCGGTTTCAGTATGTGATTGACGGGGATATGCGCCTTTCCACTTCCGGCGATGGAAATATCGGCAATACGGCATGGTCTGTATTAGGTGCGGATTTTGTCAAACACAGTGTAGCGGTTTGTGCCCAGGAGGAAGGCATTCAGGTGGAGGGCTTGATCGGTACATCTGAAAATGTTCGATCCAACCGCAATTGGCAACTGTTTTTTATTAACCAACGTTATATTCGAAGCCGCACGATTTCATCTGCTCTGGAGCAAGCCTTTTCTTCGTATATTCCGAGTGAAAAATTCCCATGTTGCGTATTATATCTTCGAATTAATCCGGCACTTGTGGATGTGAATGTTCATCCTGCAAAACTGGAAGTCAAGTTTTCCAATGACAAGCGGATTTTTGAGACTGTATTTTATGCGGTACGGAACGCACTGAATGTGCAGGCAAGGCCTCAACGTTCTTTTTCGGATAAGCCGGGACCTGTATCGTCAAATCCCGCAGCATCGTTTGTCCCCGTAACGGATAAAGAGGATCGAGACTCCGGCGATACGCGTATCCCGTTGACGGATGCCGTGCCGAAATCCGCATATCCGTCTCACACAAAACAAACCGATTCATCTGCGGCGGCTTCCTCCTGTTTTAAAAACGGCTTTTCACCGACAAGTGTCGATAAAAGGGAAAACGATTTGGCAATTTTAAAAACCTTGTCCAATTCCCTACGCGCCGAAAATGCCGAGGAAGTATCGCGCGGAGTCAAGTTTTCAATCGATATTGAAAACGATGAAGACGCCGATTTTATAAAACAGAGCTTGCCGACAAGCGATAAAATATCGACTGAAGTTTCAAAGTCGGATGAATCCGAAAAAAGCGATGCATTTTTATCGGGAACTCCTTTGCGTCCTTATACAATTATCGGAGAATTGTTTTGCACGTATATTATTGCGGAATTTGCGGATAAAGTCGTATTTATCGATAAACATGCTGCGCATGAACGGATCTTATATGAAAAATTGCGCAATCGTATTTCCAATGAAAACCACTATTCAAAGATCTTGCTTTTGCCGATTGCCGTTCCCGTGTGCTCGGCAGATTTGGCTTTGATCGAGGAGTATCGGGATGCCTTGGAGGAAGCAGGCTTTTCCTTTGAATTTCAAGGGGGGAGCGGCGTTGTATCTTTGACGCAGGTTCCTTCTTATATTGCAGAGGAGGAGGCCGCAAACATGTTTATGAATTTTATCAGCGCTTTCGGGGATGGAAAGAAGGATGCCGGTCTTTCCCGAGAATTAATTTTGGAAAAGGCATTTTATACCGTAGCATGCAAAGCAGCGATAAAGGCCGGACGTATATACAGTATGGAAGAGCTTTATGAGATTTGCGATGCATTGTTTGCCAAAGAGCAGGTGAAGGTATGCCCGCATGGTCGGCCGGTTGCTTTTGAGATGGCAAAGCGTGATTTTGACAAACAATTCGGGAGATAGTGAATGTTTCAATTATATAAAAAAGAAAAAAATGCGAGACGGGGCGTGTTCCGCACGGTTCACGGCGATATCCAAACTCCGGTATTTATGAATGTGGCAACGGCGGCCGCGATTCGCGGCGGAATTTCCGCGTATGATTTAATGGATTTAGGCTGTCAGGTGATGCTTTGCAACACCTATCATTTGCATATTAATCCGGGAGATGAAGTCGTACGCAGTCAGGGCGGCCTGCACCGTTTTACCGGCTGGAATCGACCGATATTGACTGATAGCGGAGGGTTTCAGGTCTTTTCCTTAGCTTCTTTGCGAAAGATTCGAGAAGAGGGCGTTGATTTTAATGCTCACACAAACGGAAGACATATTTTTATGGGACCGGAAGAGTCCATGCAGATTCAATCGAACTTAGGCTCCACGATTGCGATGGCGTTTGATGAATGCGTGGAAAATCCGGCTGAATATATGTATGCAAAAGCTTCCTGCGAACGCACCTTGCGTTGGCTTGCACGTTGCAAGGCAGAAATGAATCGCTTGAATTCACTGGAAAACACGCTGAATCCGAAGCAAATGCTTTTCGGCATTAATCAGGGAGCCACTTATGAGGATTTGCGGATTGAGCATATGAAAAGAATTGCCGAGCTTGATTTGGACGGCTATGCCATCGGCGGATTAGCGGTCGGCGAAGAGACGGAAATAATGTATCGGATAATCGAAGCGGTAGAACCTCATATGCCGCAGGATAAACCCCGATATTTAATGGGAGTCGGAACACCGTGGAATATTATTGAAGCTGTGTATCGCGGAGTTGACTTTTTTGACTGTGTGATGCCCAGCCGTAATGCACGGCACGGGTATATTTTTACATGGAACGGGACCATGAATGTGTTGAATCACAAATACGAGCGTGATGACCGACCGATTGATGAGCATTGCGGCTGCCCAACCTGCCAAAAGTTTTCTCGTGCTTACATTCGACATCTGTTTAAAGCCAAAGAGGTGTTGGCAATGCGGCTTGCCGTGCAGCACAATTTATATTTCTATAATGATTTGATGCAAAAAATTCGTGATGCCTTGGATGAAGACCGCTTTGAAGCGTTCTATAACCAATATCGTTTCAGTTTAATGAATCGCATATAAATACAAACAGAGAGCCCTTAGATACTAAATCTAAGGGCTCTCTTATTTGTGTTAATGTTTAGCAAAAGCCGTTACTGTTCTGTGCTTATGCTTTTTTTGCGCAACGTCGCTGAATCCATTTTACAAGTTCTACAATCGGGATGATGCTGATAGCCAAAGCCATAGCGACGAGGTATTCGGGAAGGCTGATATGCTCAAAGTCAAAGGCTTCTCTTAAGAACGGGATATAAATTGCACCGGTAGTCAGAAGCAGGCTGAGAAGCATGGAGCCCCAAAGAAGCTTGTTGTGTGATTTTAATTTGAAAACGGAATTGCGTTGCGAACGCATGTTGAACGAATGGAAAATTTCTGCCATTGACATCGTTAAGAAGGCCATGGTAATTCCGTCCGGGCTGTTTGCAATTTCCCAGACACCCTGTTCCATATAGTGCCCGATAAAGTAAGCAGCCAAGGTTAAAATGGAGGTCAGGATTCCCTGATAGAAGATATCGAATCCTACGCCGCCGGAAAAGATTCCGGCCTTGGATGAACGCGGCTTGCGCTGCATGATATCCGGTTCGCTTTGCTCCATTCCGAGCGCTAAAGCAGGGAAGCAGTCTGTGATCAGATTAATCCATAAAAGATGTACCGGTTTTAAAATCGTGAATCCGAGAAGTGTTGCAACAAAAATACTGATGACCTCACTCATATTGGAGGCGAGTAAGAACTGTACGGATTTACGGATATTGTCATAAATGCGACGTCCTTCTTCTACGGCACCTACAATTGTAGCGAAGTTATCATCGGCGAGAACCATGTCAGCGACATTTTTCGTGACGTCTGTACCGGTAATGCCCATGCCGATGCCGATGTCAGCGGATTTAATACTGGGGGCATCGTTGACTCCATCACCGGTCATAGCGGTGATAAATCCGTTTTGCTTCCAGCAGTTGACAATACGCACTTTGTGCTCCGGCTGTACTCGAGCGTAAACGCTGTATTTATAAATTGCAGTTTTCAGTTCTTCATCGGAAAGCTGATTGAGCTCCTGTCCGGTAATTGCTTCGTCGGGTGATTTAATGATGCCGAGCTGCATTGCGATCGCTACAGCGGTATCGCGGTGGTCACCGGTAATCATAATGGTACGGATGCCGGCGCTCTTGCATTTTTCAATGGCACCGATAACCTCCGGTCGGATGGGGTCAATCATACCCACAAGACCGATGAAAACCAACTCATCCTCTAAAAAGCTCGGCTCGGTGCTGGTCGGAAATTCACCCCATGAGCGGAAAGCAGAGCAGAGCACACGAAGCGCTTTGTCAGCCATTTTTTTATTTTCTTTCAGGATTTCCGCTTTGATCTCTTCGGTAAGCGGAGCCACTTTTCCATCTTTAATATACGAACTGCAACGGCGGAGAACCTCATCCGGTGCGCCCTTGGTATATTGAATAAAGGCATCGCCGGTTTTGTGAATGGTACTCATCATTTTGCGGGATGAGTCAAACGGAGCTTCTCCGACGCGGGGAGCCTCTTTTTCCAAAGCATTTTTATCCAAAGATAATTTGTGAGCATAATTTACTAAGGCGCATTCGGTCGGTTCGCCTTTCGCAATACCGTCCTCGCCGAGCTCTGCGTCGCTGGCCAAAGCCATCGATGCAGCAAGCAACTCCTCATTTTCCGTGTAGGTTTCAACAACCGTCATCTTGTTTTGTGTTAAGGTACCGGTTTTGTCGCTGCATATGATTTGTGCGCAGCCCAAAGTTTCTACCGCGGTTAATTTACGGATAACGGCATTGCGTTTGGACATCTTTGTAACGCCCATTGATAATACGATGGTGACGACTGCGGCGAGTCCTTCGGGAATGGCCGCAACCGCAAGACTGATTGCAACTAAGAAAGAATCTAAAATTGTTTCTCCGTCAAAGGAGCCTTTTTTGATTAAGCCGAAAACAAAGATAAAGGCACAGATGCCGACGACTAAATAGGTGAGAATTTTGCTGAGCTCGCCAAGCTTTTTCTGCAACGGAGTTTCTCCGTCTTCTGCTTTTGCCAGCGCATCTGCAATCTTACCCATTTCTGTATTCATTCCGGTTGCACATACAATGGCTTTGCCGTGTCCGTAAACGACGGTGCTGCCCATGTAAGCCATATTTTTACGGTCGCCGAGCGGAACTTCTTTGCCTTGACTTACTGTCAATGCTTCCACTTGCTTGTTAACGGGAACACTCTCGCCGGTAAGGGCCGCTTCTTCGATTTTCATGCTGGCGCATTCAAATATACGACAGTCGGCAGGTACAGCATCTCCGGCTTCCAAAACGATAATGTCGCCGCAAACTAAATCTTCGCTTTTTACCATAACGGTTTTTCCGTTTCGAATGACTTTACTTTGTGCGGCAGTCATTTTCTGCAAAGCCTCGATGGCTTTTTCTGCTTTGCTTTCTTGATAAACACCCAATATTGAGTTGATTAAAACAACGATTAAAATAATCAATACATCTGCCGGACTCTCTTTTTCTATGATAGAGGTAACACCGGAGATTGCCGCAGCGACTAAAAGGATAATAAGCATCGGGTCGCATAACTGCTCAAAGAAACGTTTGATCAAGGGAACTTTTTTTGCTTCTGCAAGCTTGTTTTTACCGTGCTTTGCAAGACGGGATGAGGCCTCAGCAGAACTTAATCCCTGTGCGGAGCTGCGAAGGTCTGAAAACACTGCTTCGGCATCTTGGGTGTAATGCTTCATAATAAACAACCAATCCTTTCAATTATGTAAAAATAAAATAATTCACAGCATTAAAAAAACTCATGTATAGTTAAAACTACACATGAGTCTGGTTTTTTAATTCAAGCCAGGCTGCGATTGCGGCCATGCTGTTGACTTGAAACACATCATTCGAAAATGATATGTAAACTACTCCCTCACGGAATATTTTATTGATGTAACAATAGTATTATACACAACAGCAATGAAAAAGTCAAGTTTTTTCTTTTGCTTTTTGTTTCGAAAAACTGATTTTGATCCAACGTCTTGTCCGCATATTTTTAAAAGCAGTAACATATATTAGTCGCAGCAGAAAGGGCGGAAGTTGATTATGAACAGCGTATCGGTATTACAGAATATCATTATGTGTCTGCCGCAGCGTCATCAGCGAGCCGTGAAGTGTTTTTTAACGGAACAGAAGGGGGCAGAAGACAATATCAGCGAGATCCGTCTGCGTCATGAAGGCGCGTTCTCACTGACAATCGGAAATGCCAATGTTATTTTGAATGCAAATGGGAGAACGGCCGCTCCGGGTGAGAAGGCACTGACTGCAACGCCAAAAGAGCTCATCGAAACCCTGGATCGATTGA
>CAKRMZ010000035.1 GCA_934365155.1 uncultured Eubacteriales bacterium
GCGAAAATCCGGAGTATATTGATTTATTAGCATCGCCGAGCATTCCGATTGACGAAAGAATTCATGTGATCGACACGGCTTTTTCATCTCGTGCGCCGGAATACATCGTATCTTTTTTGAAAGTTCTTTGTGAGCAGGGACATATTCGGGAAATATTTAAAAGTATCGAAAATTTCGAAGCTTTGTATCGGGCATCGTTAAATATTACCGTGGCAAAAGTAACAAGCGCCGTTGCTTTGAGTGAGGAACAGAAAAAAGCTTTGGAAAAGAAGCTGAATAAAATATGCTCAAGCAGGATTGTTGCAGAGTATCGGGTTGATGCAGATTTGGTGGGCGGATTGCTTGTGGATTTAGACGGAAAAGTAATAGACGGCAGCCTGAAGCATCGTTTGCAGCAAGTAAAGGAAGTGATTGATTGATGAGCGGACAAACCGAACAAATCAGCAGCATTATTAAAGAACAAATTAAAAATTACAAATCGAAAATTGAAATGTCAGAAACCGGAACGGTCATTTTGGTCGGCGACGGAATTGCGCGTGTATATGGGCTGCGCAACTGCATGTCCAGCGAATTGCTCGAATTTGAGGGCGGAAGTTTTGGCGTTGCTCAAAACTTAGAAGCCGATACCGTTTCGGTGGCAATTTTGTCGGACCGCAGCGATGTGCGTGAGGGTACCACAGTTCGGCGCACCGGACATATTCTTTCCGTGCCGGTCGGCGAAGCGTTATTGGGACGTGTCGTTGATGCTTTGGGTGAGCCGATCGACGGCAAAGGCCCGACCGGATGCACGGACAGGCGTCCGATTGAGTCGGATGCTCCCGGCATTATTGAGAGAAAAAGCGTATCCGTTCCGCTTCAGACGGGTATTAAGGCAATCGACAGTATGATTCCGATCGGACGCGGCCAGCGTGAGCTTATTATCGGTGACCGACAGACCGGAAAAACGGGAATTGCAATTGATACCATTATCAATCAAAAAAACAGCAATGTTCTGTGCATCTATGTAGCCATCGGTCAAAAAAGCACCTCTGTGGTGCAGATTGCGAATGAATTGGCGAAAGCAGATGCATTGGAATATACCATTATTGTTTCGGCCTCCGCTTCCGAGAGTCCGGCTTTGCAATACATCGTTCCGTATTCCGGATGTGCGATGGCTGAATATTTCCGCGAACAGGGAAAAGATGTGCTGATTGTTTACGACGATCTTTCTAAGCACGCAGTGGCTTACCGTGCACTTTCTTTATTGATTCGCCGTCCTCCGGGAAGAGAAGCCTATCCGGGTGATGTGTTTTATTTACATTCCCGTCTTTTGGAGCGTGCGGCATGCGTTGCTCCGGAATACGGCGGCGGCTCGATTACTGCTTTGCCGATCATTGAAACACAGGCGGGAGATGTTTCCGCCTATATTCCGACTAACGTAATTTCCATTACGGATGGACAGATTTTCTTGGAGACGGAGCTTTTCCATTCCGGTGTCATGCCGGCAATTAACCCGGGTATTTCCGTCAGCCGTGTCGGCGGATCGGCTCAGTTGAAAGCAATGAAGAAAGTATCCGGCGAGCTGAAGCTTTTATATTCTCAATACCGCGAGCTTCAAAGTTTCGCTCAATTCGGAAGTGATTTGGATGCTGACACGAAAGCGCGACTTGCTTTGGGCGAGCGTATTGTGGAAGTGTTGAAGCAAGGTCGAAATTCACCGGTATCGGTGGGATGCCAAGTAGCGATTGTTTACGCGGTGATCAACGGATACCTGGATTCCGTTCCGGTTTCCAACGTTCATGAGTACGAAGCATCGCTTTATGAAAAATTGGAAAATGACTACAGAGGCTTGTTAGATCGGTTGGAAGCCGGTTATTTCGAGGATGAGGATATTTTGCAGCTTAAGAAAGCGCTTACAGAGATGCAGAGGTGAATTTGATTGGGTGCGAATATAAAAGAGCTTCGCGTACGTATTAAAAGCGTAGATTCCACTCTGCATTTAACGAAGGCGATGGGCCTTGTGGCGTCTTCAAAAATTCGCCGTGCCAGTGAGGCCATGATTCGCAGCCGAGAATATGCCCGGGCGGTGCAAGAGACCGTCGATATTTTAGCGGCATCCTCGGAGTGTCAAAAGAGTGTTTATATGCAAAAACGTGACGGGAAGCGGAGCCGAGTGATTCTGATTGCCGGCGACCGCGGTTTGGCCGGCGGATACAATGCAAATGTATTTCGCTTGGCGGCAACACTTTCCGATGTTGATTTTATTCCGATCGGAAAGCGTGCGTATGAGCGATTCCCCGCGGGAGAATTGATAACGGCGGAAACCTTTTCACTTGCGGATGCTATGCAGCTTGCACGTTTATTATGCTCGGATTTTGCATCCGGAGAATTCGACCGTCTCGGAATTCTTTCTACGCGGTATGTGTCAATGTTGACCCAGGAGGCCGAAATATCTTGGCTTCTTCCGTTTGCCCCGAAGCGGACCGTAGAGTCGCACGGAATGATTTTTGAACCGGATGAGCTACACATTCTGAATGCGGCAATACCGGAATATGTTGCCGGGATTTTAACGGCGGCGGTACGGGAAAGTTTTGCCTGCGAAGTTGCTGCACGGCGGATGGCAATGGACTCTGCCGGAAAGAATGCACAGCAGATGATTGATAATTTGCAGCTTGCGTATAACCGCGCACGTCAGGGTGCCATTACGCAGGAAATTACAGAAATTGTTGCCGGAAGCGGCATGTGAGAGGGGTTGAATGAACTTGTCAAATATGCATACAGGATTGGTTTCTCAGGTCATGGGCCCGGTTGTGGATGTTTGCTTTGAGGCCGGACAGCTCCCGGCTATATATAATGCTTTGACGGTGAATATTGAAGATCGGGTTTTGACGGTTGAGGTAGCGCAGCATATCGGCGATAACACGGTTCGCTGCATTGCAATGGCTTCGACAGACGGTTTAAAAAGAGGAGCTGTAGTCACCGATACCGGAAGTGCGATCAGTGTACCGGTCGGTGAAGAAACCTTAGGCAGAATTTTCAACGTTTTGGGTGAAACCGTGGATAACGGACCTGCTTTGCACACAGAAGAACGGTGGAATATTCACCGCTCGGTGCCGGAATATGCAGATCTTTCTACGTCCACTGAAATTTTAGAAACCGGAATTAAAGTCATCGATTTGATATGCCCGTATTCCAAGGGCGGTAAAATCGGCTTGTTCGGCGGAGCCGGTGTAGGCAAAACCGTTGTAATTATGGAGCTTATTAACAATATTGCAAAGCAACATGGCGGCTTATCGGTTTTCACCGGAGTTGGCGAACGCACCCGTGAGGGAAATGATCTGTATAACGAAATGAAGCAGTCCGGCGTTATCAATAAAACCGCATTGGTGTACGGTCAGATGAATGAACCGCCGGGAGCCAGAATGCGAGTTGCTCTTTCGGGATTAACCATGGCGGAATATTTCCGTGACAATTTAGGACAGGATGTATTGTTGTTTATCGATAACATCTTCCGATTTACTCAGGCCGGTTCCGAAGTTTCGGCAATGCTCGGCCGAATGCCGTCTGCAGTTGGATATCAGCCTACTTTGGCGAACGAAATGGGTGCTTTACAGGAGCGTATCACTTCTACAAAGCACGGCTCCATTACATCGGTTCAGGCTGTTTATGTTCCGGCTGATGACTTAACGGATCCTGCGCCTGCAACGACCTTTGCCCATTTGGACGCTACAACGGTACTGTCGCGCAGCATCGCATCCCAGGGTATTTATCCGGCGGTAGACCCGTTGGAATCCACCAGCCGTGTACTGACTGAGGATATTGTAGGAAAGCAGCATTACCAAGTTGCACGCGAGGTCCAGCGAATTTTGCAGCGTTACAAAGAGTTGATGGATATTATTGCCATTATGGGAATGGATGAGCTTTCGGATGAGGATAAAATATTGGTCATGCGTGCTCGAAAGATTCAACGCTTCTTGTCTCAGCCTTTGCATGTATCGGCAAAATTTAACGGATTCCCGGGGATCTATGTACCGATTTCCGAAACGATTCGAGGTTTTTCCGAAATTATTGAAGGAAAACACGATGATTTGCCCGAGTCCGCATTTCTGTTTGTCGGTACGATCGACGAAGCCGTAGAAAAGGGAAAGAGGTTACGTGCGTGAAAACTTTTTTGCTGACTGTTGCCACTCCGGACGGAAATGCTTTTTCCGGTCCTGTTGAGATGCTCTCTTTGCGGGGAGCGGAAGGGGACCTCGCTGTTTTGGCCGGACATATTCCGTTTATTACTTCGGTATGCCCCGGAGAGTGCAAAATTGAACTGGAAGACGGCACCGATCGAATCGGTATAACAGACGGCGGATTGCTTACGGTTTCTGCGGAGAAAACCACACTGCTTTCCGGCAGCTTTCGTTGGAAAGAAGAAATAAAATGAAAAAAGGCAACCTGTGATACGATTGATATGCAGGTTGCTTTCTTTGTTCTTTTGTAAATTTTCAAGCATTACCTTGTGCTTTGGAAACGTTATATGATATACTGTCAATGAAAAACTTTTCAAAAAAAGGAAATATAACGATGGAAAAAAACAAAATGCGTCGATTGAGCATCATTTTTACTTCGATTGTCGGGTCTATATTGCTGGTGGTTGCTGCAATTGTTTTGATATTAAGGTTTTCCCATCGGGAAACGCCGGATTTAGCTCCCAGTGTGCAGGTGATTGCAGAAGCCCGTGTGCCGGATTATGTAAATGAGCAAATTTTACCTGTGAGCAGCAACTCCAGGCGCAATGTTCCTTTGGAGGATTTGACGGCGATTGTGGTGCATTATGTGGGAAATCCCGGGACCAGTGCCGAGCAAAATCGAAAATACTACGGGAACGCAGATACCACAGTGAATTCTCATTTTTTAATCGGTCTTGACGGGGAAGTGATTCAATGTCTTCCTCTTTATGAAAAGTCCTCTGCTAGCAATGACCGAAATCGCGATACAATTTCAATTGAGGTGTGTCATCCCGACGAAAGCGGAAAATTTACGGAGGCATCTTATAACCGTTTGGTCGAGCTTTGCACATGGATTTGCCGTGAGTGCGGATTTTCCTCGAAAAATATTATTCGGCACTATGATATTACGGGAAAAGCCTGCCCGCTTTATTTTGTGGAGAATGAGGATGCTTGGACGCAGTTCCTTTATGATGTGGAGTGTGCTTTAAATTCGGAAAACGAAAAATGATTTTGGTGCGCTTGATTCTTGATTTTGCAGAATAAAGCTGATTGTAGGAGGAAAAAAGTGAATATATTTTTAGAGTTTGCCTACTTATTTTTCATCGGATCCGTCATCGGGTGGGTGATAGAGCTGTTTTTTCGACGTTTCATTTCTTCGGCAAATCCGGAAAGAAAGTGGATCAATCCCGGATTTTGCACCGGACCCTATTTGCCGCTTTACGGCGTGGGCTTATGTATACTGTATTCGGTTTCGTCCTTGGAGCAGTATCATTTTTTTAAAAACGATTGGTGCAATAAAATTGTGCTGCTCTTTCTGATGGCTTTTTTGATGACGGTCATCGAGTTTATTGCCGGATATGTTCCGCTTCGTCACGGGAATATTCGCTTGTGGGATTATTCCTCCGAATGGGGAAATATTGACGGCATCATATGTCCGAAATTTTCCTTGCTTTGGGGCTTGCTCGGTGCTGTTTATTATTTTTTAATTCATCCGTATATTAAAAATTCTTTGGAGTGGTTGAGCCGGAATCTGGCATTTTCATTTTTTATCGGTGTTTTCTTTGGTATCTTCATTATTGATGTGGCAAATTCCATGCAGATTGTTTCAAGACTGAAAAAATTCGCATTGGAAAACAATGTGATTATCCGCTACGAGCATATTAAAGCGCAAATTCGGAATTCTTATGAAAAAACCGCCGGGAAGTATAAATACCGGTTCTTTCGTCCGTTTGCTGCCCTAAAACCGCTATCGGAGCACTTAAAGGATTTTCGCGATTCATTTGAAAAAATTCGCCCGCGTAATAAAAAATGATATACTGATATATGAAGAACCGAGCCAAAATGCGAAACGATTCCGCGTTTTGACTCGGTTCTTTTTTAATTTTTGGAATTGGAGTATTGGTGCATCAACTGACGGAGTTTTGACGCATGAATCCCCACTTCTTTTGCAAATTCCGAAAAGAGCTCCGCAACTTCCGGTGCGTCCTCGATTTCGTGGGAGTAATTTTCAAAATCGCGTACCATTTCCATGGAGTTTTCCCATGCACGCAGAATACGATCCCGTGTTGTGATTTTTATTTCTTTTTGCTCAGCCATTGTCATGCCTCCTTTTGCTTCCTTTAGTATGGGAATAATGCGGCACATTTATACAATACGGCAATACATCTTCAAAAACTCTGCGATGTAAGGCATCCGATATTTTTTAAGTCGATGGATGCAGAGAGGATGAAGAGTTCCGCTTTCTTTATGATTCTGTAATATAGAAATTTTGTGATTTTCGATTCAAAAAAGAAAATAAAAATGCGCGGATCGATTTTACGATTGCCGCGCATTTTGAGAGATGAATTGTTGAAATTACAATATATTGCCATTATTTGAATCTTCGTTGAGAGTAACCGGAATTTGGAGTGTTTCTCCGTTTCGTTTAATTTCAAAGTTTAAAGTGTCACCGATGGAGCTGGATTCCAGAATGGATTTTAAATCGTTGTAGTCTGAAATTTTAACATCGTTTACTTTGGCGATATAGTCTCCGGATTTCAGCCCGGCACGTTGCGCATTTCCGTTATCGTTCACACGGGAAATATAAACGCCGAGATCAGATACACCGTAATAACGAGCGGTGCTTTGGTTTAAAATGTTGAGAACCTCTACGCCGAGCGTAAATCTGCCGCGAACGTATCCGGATTCAATCAGGTCGATAATCACAGGGTACGCAGTATCGGAGGGGATGGCATATCCGAGTCCTTCGATGCCGGTGCCGGAATTTTTAGCGTTAACGATACCGATCAGTTCTCCGTATTCGTTAAACAGTCCGCCTCCCGAGTTTCCGGGGTTTACTGCGGCGTTGGTTTGAAGAAGTGTCATTTCATTGCCGTCTGACATGGTGATATTACGGGCGGTTGCGCTGATAATGCCGTCGGTAACCGTTCCTCCGAGCTGACCGAGCGGATTTCCGATAGCGACAACCTCATCGCCGACCGAAAGTTTGGAAGAAGCGCCGAATGTTACGGTGGAGAGGCCGGTTGCTTCAATTTTTATAACCGCAAGGTCTGTGGTTTTGTCATATGCGCGGACTGTGGCTTCATATTGCTCTCCGTTGTGGAGACGGACATAAATACTGTCTGTGTCTTCAATAACGTGATAGTTTGTTGCAATATAACCGTCCTCGGTTACAATAACACCGCTTCCGGCACCGGCTTGTGTAACAGCCTGATTGAAGAAGCCTCCGGTTGTAGAAGAGGTGACAATTTCCACAACGGCGTCCTGGTTCCGTGCGGCGATCTGTTTGACACTCAGAACCTCGCCTTGCTGAACGACATCTTCATTTACGGTATTTTGATTTTGTGAGTCGGAAACATGAATCTTGCTGGTCGTGGGGCCTTTTGGTGACAGGGAGCCGTCATGATAATATTGGCTGGCAAACACTCCCGCAAATAATCCGATAATTCCGGAAAACAGCAGGCAACACACGATAGCGACAGCGGCGCCTTTTTTGCTTAAGAATTTGCTTTTTGACGCTTTTTCCTGCGCTGTATAAGAAGCGGCATTCTGATATCCGTATTGTGAATTCGAAGTGTGTGTGTATTGACTGTTTTGATGCGCTTGTGAGGAGAACGATTGTCTGTCGGATTTTGAATATTCAGAGTTTCCTTCGGAGGCATTGTTCCCCGTAGCAGAATCAATATGATTGACAGAATTCGAAGAATTGTTTGTTCCGTCAGAATCAAAAGGGGAAGTATAGTTGTTTTGATTGTTGTCCATATAGAAATCTCCTTTGTTTCTTTTTTAATTCTGGTTTGATTATAAAGGCTGTATGTGATGAACGTATGAAAAAAACATGAAAACAATTTGCTTTTTTTGACAGAGTTTCATAATAATTTCATAAAGAAGGAGTATAATAACAAAAACTTCATTAAAATATTATGCCAAGTTTTTCTTAAAATAATAAGGATGCCTAAAAATATAACGATACGGACGGTTTTTTGAGCTATGACAAAGGAAGAGATACAAGATTTATCGGGTGTCAGACTGTATACTCCGCGTCTGATGATGAGAAAAATGGAAATTTCCGATGCGACAGATATGTTTGAATATGCAAAGAGTCAAGAGCTGACGAAATATCTGTTATGGTCGCCGCACCCCAACGAAGAATACACACGGACGTATTTGAAATATGTGCAGAAACTTTATAAAAAGCGGGAATTTTTTGATTGGTCCGTTGTTCTGCGTTCCAGCGGAAAAATGATCGGTACTTGCGGATTCTCGGAAATCGATGCGGAAAATCGTTCTGCACAGATCGGATATGTGATCCACCCGGAATTTCAAATGCGCGGCTATGCAACCGAAGCGGCGGACGCTGTGATGCGTTTCGGCTTTGAGAAGATGGCACTTCACCGAATCGAGGCGCGATTCATGCAAGGGAATCAAGCCAGTTGTCGGGTGATGCAGAAATTAGGGATGCGACATGAAGCAACGTTTTTAGACGGAATGCTGATTAAGGGGCACTATGAAACAATTTGCGCATATGGAATTTTGAATTCGGAGTATTTGAAGCGGCCTCGATAATGATTGTGTGCTCGACAAGAAATGTTTTTCATGTCTCCGCAAATTTTATGTAAAAAGTGCCAATCTGTGAGCAAATAAGTATTGACAATATTTATCAAAAGTGATAAAATGAATTATCTATGAATGGGAGCAGTATGCTCTGATTTTATAGGATAAATCGATGGGAAAGCGAGCATGAAAATGCCGGAATGTTTTGCTTCATCCAAAGTGCTGATCGGTTTTAATCAGTCGAAAAAGCATATTCAAAAAGGAATCGGCGGAACAGTTTATCTTGGCTGCGATGTCAGTCAGACTATTGCGGATCAAATTCGAATGCTGTGCAAATTGCATCATCTCGAACTGAGAGATTGCTATACCATGCATCAGCTTGGTTGCATGTGCGGAATTGATGTGGGATGTGGCGTTTGCGTTGTGCTTTCGTAGCTGTTTTTTATTTTGAATACATCCGCTTTGCGGTTGTAGATATATTAAATTTAAGAAAAGGAGGTGCCGTATGCCAACCTTTAACCAGCTCGTAAAACAGGGTCGTGCAAAAAAAGAGTATAAATCCAAAGCGCCGGTTCTGCAGAAAGGGTTCAACAGTATTAAAAAAGTTCCCACAGATGCAAGTTCCCCTCAAAAGCGCGGTGTTTGTACAAAAGTTACTACGACCAGCCCGAAAAAGCCGAACTCTGCTCTTCGTAAAATTGCCAGAGTCAGACTGACAAACGGTCTTGAAGCAACTACGTATATTCCGGGTATCGGACATAATCTTCAGGAACACTCAGTGGTTTTGATCCGTGGCGGAAGAGTTCGTGACCTGCCTGGTGTTCGTTATCACATTATCCGTGGTACACTGGATGCACAGGGTGTTGCAAACCGTAATCAGAGCCGTTCCAAGTACGGAGCGAAAAAAGCAAAAGCAGGCAAAAAATAAGTTTTGACTGCAAAAAGGGTATCAGATAAAGATTATTTTTAGTCATTCTCCCAAATATTATTGAAAGATGAAAGCTACTCTGTGGCTTGTAACATATATGTTGCTCTTTTTGATATGCGGGCGCAGACGGAAAATATTTCGAGTACCTATGAGATCATTTTACACAAATAATGAAGGAGGGAAGTAAAGTGCCGAGAAGAGGTCAAATATCGAAAAGAGATGTTTTGCCGGACCCGATGTACGGATCTAAGCTTGTAACCAAGCTGATTAATAATATCATGTACGACGGTAAAAAAGGTGTTGCACAGAAAATCGTTTACGATGCGTTTGCGATTGTGGAAGCGAAAACGGAAAAGAATCCGCTTGAAGCTTTTCAGGAAGCGCTTGAAAACGTAATGCCGGTTCTTGAATGTAAGGCTCGCCGCGTTGGCGGTTCGACCTATCAGGTGCCGATGGAGGTAAGACCCGAAAGAAGACAAACTTTGGGACTCCGTTGGATCACCACGTTTTCCAGAAACCGCGGTGAGAGAACCATGGCTGAACGTTTGGCTGCTGAAATAATGGATGCTATTAACAGCACCGGCGGTGCATTTAAGAAAAAGGAAGAAATGCATCGTATGGCAGAGGCAAACAAAGCTTTTGCACATTACCGTTGGTAATTATGTACTTTATACGATTTAGTTTGATAATGAAAATGAAGGAGAACACATAATGTCGAGAGAATATCCGCTTAACCTTACTCGCAATATTGGCATTATGGCTCACATCGACGCCGGAAAAACAACGACTACCGAGCGAATTCTTTTTTACACCGGTGTCAGTCACAAAATCGGTGAAGTGCATAACGGCGAAGCCACCATGGACTGGATGGAACAGGAGCAGGAACGCGGAATTACGATTACTTCCGCAGCAACAACCTGTTTTTGGAAAGGAAACCGTATCAATATCATTGATACGCCCGGCCACGTTGACTTCACAGTAGAAGTGGAAAGATCGCTTCGTGTACTTGACGGTTCTGTCACGGTCTTTTGTGCAAAGGGCGGTGTTGAGCCCCAGTCAGAAACGGTATGGCGCCAGGCTGATAAGTACGGCGTTCCGCGTATGGCTTATGTGAATAAAATGGATATTATGGGCGCAAATTTCTATCGCGTTGTCGATATGATGAAAGAGCGTCTGAAAACCAATCCCGTGCCGATCCAACTGCCGATCGGTGCAGAGGATACTTTCTGCGGAATTATTGATTTGGTCAAAATGGAGGCCGACATCTATAAAGATGATTTAGGCAAAGTGATGTCCGTTGAAGAGATTCCCGCAGATATGTTGGATAAGGCCAATGAATATCATACAGCTTTAGTTGAGGCTGTGGCAGAAACCAGCGACGAGTTGTTTGAAAAGTATTGCTCCGGCGAAGAATTAACCGTTGACGAAATCAAAGACGGATTGCGCAAGGCTACTCTTGCCAACAAATTGGTGCCGGTGCTGTGCGGTACTTCTTATAAGAACAAAGGCGTCCAGAAGCTTCTTGATGCAATTGTTGATTATATGCCCAGCCCCTTGGATATTCCCGCTATTAAGGGTATCAATCCCGACAGCGGTGAGGAAGAGGAGCGTCACGCAGACGATAATGCTCCGTTTGCGGCATTGGCATTTAAGATCATGACGGACCCGTTCGTCGGAAAGCTTTGCTTTTTCCGCGTTTATTCCGGAAAAATCGAATCGGGAAGCTCTGCTTATAACCCCGGCAAGCGTCAAAGAGAACGTTTCGGTCGTATTCTTCAAATGCATGCGAACGAAAGAAAAGATATTGATGCCGTTTATTCCGGCGATATCGCTGCCGTAGTCGGTGTGAAGAACACCACCACCGGTGATACGCTCTGCGATGAAAACGCACCGATCATTTTGGAATCCATGGAATTCCCGGAACCGGTTATTCGTGTTGCAATTGAACCGAAGACCAAAGCCGGCCAGGAAAAAATGGGTATTGCTCTTTCCAAATTGGCAGAAGAAGACCCGACTTTCCGCACCTATACCGATGAGGAAACCGGACAAACACTGATTGCCGGAATGGGTGAGCTCCATTTGGAAATCATTGTCGACCGTTTGCTCCGTGAGTTCAAAGTGGAAGCAAATGTCGGAAAACCGCAGGTATCTTATAAAGAGACCATTCGTCGTTCTGCCAACGTGGATCACAAATATGCACGTCAGAGCGGTGGTAAGGGTCAATACGGTCATGTTAAGATCATTATTGAACCGAATGAACCCGGCAAGGGATATGAATTTATCAATAAGGTTGTCGGCGGTGCTATCCCGAAGGAATATATTCCTGCGGTTGATGCCGGTATTCAAAGCGCAATGCAGTCCGGTATTATTGCCGGTTATAATGTCGTTGACGTAAAAGTAACGCTTTATGACGGTTCTTACCATGAAGTTGACTCTTCGGAAATGGCGTTTAAGATTGCCGCTTCCATGGCCTTTAAAGAAGCGATGAAGAAGGCAGATCCGGTATTAACAGAGCCGATTATGAAAGTCGTTGTGGTAACTCCGGACGATTATATGGGCGATGTTATCGGTGACTTGAACTCCCGCCGCGGACAGATTCAAAGTATGGAACCGATGTCCGGCGGACAGCAGATTACAGCTATGGTGCCGTTGTCTGAAATGTTCGGATATGCAACCGATTTGCGTTCCAGAACACAGGGACGCGGTGTCTATTCCATGGAGCCTTCGCACTTTGCGGAAGTTCCGAAGTCGATTCAGGAACAAATTATTTCTTCACGCGCAAAGAACTGAGTCTTATTATTTTAGTTAATTTATACTTGCAGATATATATTCTGCAAAAAATGAGGAGGAAAAACAATGGCAAAGGAAAAATTTGAGAGAAGCAAACCCCATGTTAACATTGGTACCATCGGTCACGTTGACCATGGTAAAACCACCCTTACCGCAGCAATTACAAAAGTACTTTCTCTGAAGGATAACTCCATTGAGTTCTTGGCTTATGACCAGATCGACAATGCTCCGGAAGAGAGAGAAAGAGGTATTACCATCAATACCCGTCACGTTGAGTATCAGACCGACAAACGTCACTATGCTCACGTGGACTGCCCCGGCCACGCTGACTATGTTAAAAACATGATCACCGGTGCAGCACAGATGGACGGCGCTATCCTTGTTGTAGCTGGTACTGACGGACCGATGCAGCAGACCCGCGAGCACATTCTGTTGGCTCGTCAGGTTGGCGTTCCTGCAATTGTTGTATTTTTGAACAAATGCGACCTCGTTGATGACGCTGAGCTTTTGGATCTGGTTGAAATGGAAGTACGCGATCTTCTGTCCCAGTATGACTTCCCGGGTGACGATATTCCGGTCATCCGCGGTTCTGCTCGTGAAGCATTGATGAGCGACAGCAAAGATATCAACGATCCGGTTTACAAACCGATTCTCGATTTGATGGATGCAGTTGACTCTTATATTCCTACTCCGGACAGAAAGTCTGATCTGCCTTTCCTTATGCCGGTTGAGGACGTGTTCTCTATCACCGGTCGTGGTACCGTTGCTACCGGTCGTGTTGAGAGAGGTACCGTTAAGATGTCTGATGAAGTTGAAATCATCGGTCTTACCGAGGAAAGAAAGAAAACCGTTATTACCGGTATCGAAATGTTCCGTAAGCTGCTTGACAGCGCAGAAGCAGGTGATAACGTCGGTCTTCTTCTCCGTGGTATTCAGAAAAATGAGATCGAAAGAGGTCAGGTTCTTTGCAAACCCGGCACGATTCATCCGCACACCAAATTTATCGGTCAGGTTTACGTTTTGACTGAAAAAGAGGGCGGACGTCAAAAACCGTTCTTTGCAGGCTACCGTCCGCAGTTCTATTTCAGAACGACTGACGTTACCGGTGTTATCACTCTTCCCGATGGCGTAGAAATGTGCCGTCCTGGCGATAACGTCGATATGTCTGTTGAATTGATCACACCGATTGCTATTGAAAAAGGTTTGCGCTTCGCAATTCGTGAAGGTGGCAGAACTGTAGGTTCCGGTGTTGTATCCGAAATCAACGCGTAAGTAAATTAAGTTTTTTAACTCTTTGGGGAATGGTGTAATTCCATACCGGCGGTATAGCCCGCGAACATCGTAAATGATGCCGAACAGGTGAGATTCCTGTGCCGACGGTTAAAGTCCGGATGATAAAAGATGAACTTCATTTATGCAAGAAAAAACATCCCCGATTTGATATCGGGGATGTTTTATATTTCGCATATCTGAAACATCGAAAATACTGATATGCGAGGTAAAATGATATGAAATCAAATTCAAAAACATATTTGCGATCTATGCTTGTAACGGCGATTATGTCGGGAATTGCCTTTGTATTAATGCTGTGTGAATTCGGTTTGCCGCTGATTCCGGGTTTCCTGAAATTTGACTTGTCGGATTTACCGGCACTTATAAGCTCTTTTGCTTTGGGACCGCTTTGGGGGTGTACGGTAGAATTGGTGAAGAATGTTCTTCATTTGTCGGTAACCACAACAAGCGGAGTCGGAGAACTTGCCAATTTCTTAATCGGTTCTGCGTTTGTAATTCCTGCCGGATGGATCTATAAGCGAAAAAAAGGCAAGAAACAGGCTGTTATAGGCGCCCTTGTCGGGACGATTGTTTCTGTGGTAATCAGTTTTCCGACGAATTATTTTATTACATATCCTTTCTTTTCAAAATTTTTGATTCCGATGGAAACGATTATCAAAGCGTACAGTGTATTGATTCCACCGGCCAATACGTTACCGCGGGCGCTGTTGATTGTGAACTGTCCGCTTACCCTGGTCAAAGGCTTGTGCAATATGTTGATTACCTTGTTGCTGTATAAAAAAATATCTCCTATTTTAAAAGGGAAGCAGCAATAAGAAAAATAAAAGTGAATAAAGTGAACTTAAGTTATTGACAAAGTGCGGAAACTATGGTATACTGCTTAAGTAAAAAACTTAAGACAGCAGGTTTCAAGGTAAAAAACAATTTTCCTGCCGAGGTTAGATAAGTATTGATTTTCTATCTTTCTTTCGGAAGTGAATTGCTTTTTCCGAAAGAAAGTTTTTTTATGCGTAATCGAAACAGTTTTCAGGAGGTGAAAAAGATGCCTAATAAAAATGTATTGGAACAGAAAAAACAGATGGTCAACGAGCTCGCTGAAAAGTTAAAAAATGCTCCCAGCGCTGTAATTGTTGATTATACCGGTATCACTGTTGAAGATGACACCGCAATGCGTGCAGAACTTCGCAAAGCAGGCGTTGAATATACTGTTTTTAAAAATTCAATTACAAAAAGAGCTTGTGAAGCTGCCGGATTTGAAGCATTAACCACAGATCTTTCCGGTATGACTG
>CAKRMZ010000036.1 GCA_934365155.1 uncultured Eubacteriales bacterium
GCGCTGCTGCCTGTCCCGTTGAAGCTATCAGCGAGGGCGATACCAAATACGTTATCGATCCGGATGTTTGCATCGAGTGCGGCGCTTGTGCGGACACTTGCCCCGCCGATGCTCCTCATGTGGAGGAATAATTCGTATTTTACGCAAGCCTACCTAAAAAAGAAACAGTCCCGTCCTTGCGTCGGGGCTGCTTCTTTTTTTATTTTTTTAATTGGCCAGATTGGAAAACCTCGTATAGGGGCCGTCATACCGCAGCTTCACCGTTCCCGTCGGGCCGTTTCGCTGTTTGGCGATGATGACCTCTGCAATGTTCTTTCGCATATCAAAGATATACGGAGAAAGCTTAGGCTTCTGTGCGATTAGGGTCGCATCGATATTGACAATATAAAAGCCGCTTTCTTTGATGATTTTGCAGGTTTCTTTCATTAAATACAGGCTGCTGATGCCGGAATAGGCAGGATCACTGTCTGGAAACAATGTTCCGATATCTCCCTTTGCCGCAGCCCCAAGCAAAGCATCAATAATTGCATGGCACAGCACATCAGCGTCTGAATGCCCAAGCAGACCGTGTGTATGCAAAATTTTAACTCCGCCGAGAATTAAGTCTCGGCTTGAATCTAAGCGATGAACATCATATCCATGTCCGATTCTCATATTGATTCTTTCCTTTCTTCGACACTTCTTGCATGCAGAATGCTTTCTGCCAACAGCAAGTCGGTCGGAGTCGTGATTTTGATATTTTCATTTCCGCAGTCCACCGGAGTAACAAAAAATCCAAGCCGTTCCACCAATGCAGAATCATCGGTTGCCGAAAAGCCATCTTTTTTTGCGGTGTATACTGCGGCCCGATACAATTCGGTTTTAAAAACCTGCGGTGTTGTCGCCAACCGACAAAAATCACGGTCGATGGTCGACACGATTTGTCCTGTGGTATTCAATGATTTTACAGTGTCGGTACAGATTCGCACGGCGCATGCGGCTCCGCTGTGATATGCTGCGCCGAGGACATCGGAAATGTTTTTGGGGGTAATCAAGCAACGAACGCCGTCATGAATGGCAACAAACCGACTTTTATCCGATATAGCTCGAAACCCATTGAGCACGGATTCCGTTCTTGTGCTCCCGCCGGCTGTGATTCGCTTGATTTTCCGAAGGGAATATTTTTTAATGTACTCCTGATAAAGCGGTATTTCTTCTCGCTTGGATACTAATATAATTTCATCAATATCTTGGCTGTTTTCAAAGTTTAAAAGTGTGTGCACAACCACCGGAATCCCGCGCAGAAGCATGTGCTGCTTTGTTACGCTGCCTCCCATACGCACGCCGCTTCCGCCTGCTACAATAATTGCCGATGTGAAAGGATGCGGGGCAGAGAAAAGCGAAAACAGTTTGTCTAAAGTTCGAATAGCTTTCTTCATTTTCAGTTAAATCCTTAATATTAAAATATACGACCGGTGTATTCATTTTCTAAAATAAATCGGTTTTATTATAGCATAGAATAAAATAAAAATCAAAATTTTAATTTTTGTTTATGGTAGCGCGATACCGTATTCACCAAAGCATCCGTGAAATGCGGAAAACGACCCCTGCACGAAAAATTCAAATTTTCTATATTTTTTTTGCGAAATATTTGAATTTATTACTGTGATGTGATAAAATAATATTAAGCATGTGATAATGTTTTGAGTAAAACTGTATTTCAAATATCATTGCTTTGAATTTTGAGATGAGGCCAATAATTATGAATGATTTTTTTACTTTAATCAGTAACTGGTTTCACTATATTTTCAATCAGATTACATCGATGTCTGTCACGGATGTAATCGATATTGCTTTGGTTTCTATTATCTTTTTCTATATTTATAAATTTATTCGGGAGCGCCGTGCCGGTAAGCTGATTACAGGGGTATTGGTTTTAATTGCCATGCTTCTTTTAAGCCAGTTTCTAAATATGTACGTGCTTCAATTTCTGCTCGAAAATATTATACAAGTCGGACTAATTGCCGTTATCATCGTTTTTCAACCGGAATTACGAAGCGCTTTGGAAAAAGTCGGCGGAGAGCCCTTTAAGAGTCTGAAAAACATCGGTGAACAAAAAAGTTCCGCCTCTGTTATGAACATGATCGATATTTTATGCGAGGCGTCCTGTGAACTTTCAAAAACCAAAACAGGGGCTTTGATCGTAATCGAACGTTCCACTAAACTCGGCGATATTGCAAAAACCGGCACAATCTTAAATGCAGATGTCAGCACATATTTACTTCGGAATATTTTCTATGATAAAGCTCCTTTGCATGACGGTGCTGTCGTTATTTCGGATGCAAGAATTTATTCTGCGGGCTGCTTTTTACCGTTGTCATCCAATGCAGAAATGCTCAAAGGAGTTGGCACCCGTCACCGTGCTGCATTGGGTATGAGCGAAAACAGTGATGCTTTGATTATTGTTGTTTCGGAAGAAACCGGTATCATTTCAATTGCTCTGTCCGGTAAATTGACCAGAAATTATAATAATAATACTTTAAAGGAAGCCTTAACATTTTATCTTTGTAACGACAAGGGCAGCGGAAAGATATTTAAAAAACGTAAATTCAAGAATTGATTTTGAAAGGAGTTCTCATTTATGAAATTCTTTTCCTTATTTCAACAGAAAAAAAATACTACATCTTCTGACAAAGATTCCGATACATCTCAAGCTTCTTCGCAGCTTCCAGACGAGGTTCGCGTATCCTCAGCAAAGCCTTCCAAGCGTCACAGTGACGGTTTTGCTTTAATCATTTGCGTATTTATTGCCATATGTACCTGGTTTTATGTTATGAAATTCGACAGTCCGATTTTTGAAAAAGAATTTTCAAATGTACCGATTGTCATTGACGTTTCCAGCCTTCAAAATTCTATTTCGGTAATAAACGATGAAGCAATGTATGCCGATGTAAAAGTACGGGGCAAAAAATCCGACATCAACCGTTTGACGGTATCGGATTTAGTAGCCTATGCCGATGTTTCGGACATTACGGAAGCCGGTACCTATACAAAAGAAGTAAAATTCACTCTTCCGAACGGGATTTCCATTGCCAGCCAATATCCCGAAAATGTCAGCATCTATTTAGAAAAAAGAATATCGAAAACGCTTCCGATTTCTGTGAACCTCACCAATTATACTGTTGCTGCCAATTATATTTTAGGCGAAAACAATTTAACAACCGAAAATGTTCTGATTACCGGACCGGAATCGGTATTAAATACGATTACAAAAGCTACCGTCACCATTGAAGGCGGAAATATATCCGAATCTTTTAAGTCAAACGGAAAGATTCAGCTTTTAAATGAAAACAATGTCCCCGTCAATAATAAATATGTATATACCAATATTTCCGATGTGACCGTCGGTGTAAATGTCTATACGTATAAAAATCTAAAATTAGATGTTCAATACAAATATAATTTTTATAACGACTCCAATGTAAACATTTCTATTTCACCGCAATATGTACGGGTAAAAGGCTTGGTAGAGGATCTCAGACAGAGAGAGACTCTTACTGTTGCAACCATTGATGAGAAAAAAATAAGCGCAGACGGATTGTATGTTTATTCCATCCCGACAGAGGATAACTTGGAAATCGAGGACGGCATTACAAATGCAAATGTAACGATTACACATATCGGCCTTGCAACCGATGTGATTACAACATCGAATATTACCACCACCAATATTCCTTCCGGAATCCATTGCAACATTGATACTTCCTATTTGAATATCACTCTCCGGGGCGATGCAAATGCTATTTCCCAAATAAAACCGGAAGATGTAAATGTGATTGCGGACCTTTCCAATCAATCCGGTGCCAGCGGAACTATTTACGTACCGGTTACGGTATCCGTAAAAGTACCGGGTAACGCCACAGTGTATGAAGTGGGTGATTATCGTATTGAGGTCACTCTCTCATGACTCTGACTGCAAAAGTTATCAGTACCGACCGCTCTCATGCTACAGTCTTGATTCAAAACCGCCGCCGTACTTGCGAGGCATGCCATGCCTCGCATATGTGCGGCGATTGCAATTTAACGACCCCAAAAAATCAATCGCCCATTCGGCTTGTCAACTCGGTTCATGCAAAAAAAGGGGATACCGTGCTTTTGAGCTTTTGCGCCGCCCGATTCGCTTGGATCTGCTTTTTAACGTTTATTGTACCGTTGCTTCTTTTCGGGTTAACATATTTTCTTTTCTTTTTCTTCGGATGCATCCGATACGCTTTTTTTGTTGCTTGCTGTACGGCATTACTCTATATGACGGTCTTCATTCTTTTTCGAAAAAAGCTGCATTTGGAGCGAATTTATAAAATTACGGAAATTATCTTACAGGAGGTCGTATGAAATACAATATATGGCGTATTTTGGAGCAAGACCCTTGTATCATTTCCAAAATATCGGATGAGTGCGGTATTTCGAAAGTTCTGTCTTGTTTATTATATAACCGTTGCATTTTTGATACAGAAGAAGCCAAACACTTTTTACAGCCTGACATTTATCAGCTTCAGGATCCGTTTTTAATGCCGGATATGCATTTGGCGGTAAGCATAATTCAAAAAGCCCTATCAGAGCAGAAGCGGATTACTGTATACGGTGACTATGATGTGGATGGAATCACTTCCACAGCAATACTGTATCTTTTTTTAAAAAGCAAAGGCGCGGATATCCATTACTATATTCCCGACCGTTTTGACGATGGTTACGGAATGAATATGGATGCCATTCAAAAAATTCACGAAGAGGGAACACAACTGATTATTACGGTTGATAACGGAATAACTGCTTTGGATGAGGTTGAATATACCCGTTCTTTAGGAATGGATATTGTTATCACCGATCACCATCAGTGCCGTGAGGAACTTCCGAGAGCAAATGCGGTAACCAACCCGAAACGTCCGGATTCAAAATATCCATTCTCCGATTTTGCCGGAGTCGGCGTTGTATTTAAGCTTTTATGCGCTTTGGAATTTGCATCCGGCACGGACGATATGCAAAAGGCTACTAAAGCGATATTGGACCAGTATTCCGAATTTGTAGCAATCGGTACCATTGCCGACGTAATGCCCCTCAAAGATGAAAATCGCTTTTTGGTTAAATACGGCCTGGAACAAATCAAAAATACGAAAAACATCGGCCTCTTTACATTGTTGTGCCGAATCGAAAATCATGAGGCAGATGTTCATATAAAAGACATCGAGCTATCCAATCGCAAACTGAATTCGTCTTTTATCGGATATACCTTGGCTCCACGTATCAACGCAGCCGGCCGCATCGGCGATGTCAGAAAGGCAATTGAACTGTTTCTCGCCGATAATTTTGAAAGTGCCGACAAATTGGCTTTGGAATTACTTTCATTCAACCAGATACGTCAAGCAACGGAATCTAAAATTTTAAGCGAAGCATTGCTCCAACTTCAAGAAACGCCCTCGCTTGCGGACGATGCCGTGATTGTACTGTCAAACGGCCATTGGCATCACGGCGTCATTGGAATCGTAGCAGCTAAAATTTGCGATCGGTATCACAAGCCGACGATTCTGATTTCCTTCAGCGACTGCGGTGATGTAGGAAGGGGATCCGGACGGAGCGTATCTTCTTTCAATTTAGCCGATGCCTTGGAATATTGCAAAAACGACCTTGTAAAATACGGCGGTCACGATCAAGCGGCAGGCCTTTCGATATGCTGCGATAAAGTGGATTCCTTTCGCCGCAAAATTAATGAATATGCGGCAAGCATTCTTCAAAACGAAGAAATTAAGAGCGAATGTATCATTGACTGCGAGTTGAATCCCGAGGATGTTACCCTTCAGAATATCAGCTCGTTATCTTTACTGGAGCCCTTTGGAAATAATAATAAACTTCCCATTTTTCTTCTGAGGGGACTGTATATTGAGAATATTTGCGGAGTCGGCTCCAATAAGCATTTAAAAATTACTTTGCGTTACGGCAATATGCGGTTAACGGCGATGTATTTTGGAATCTCGCCGCAGGATTTTCCGTATTATTGCGGGCAAAAGGTTGATATTATTGCACACTTAGAAATCAATCACTATCGCAATACAGACAGTGTTCAGCTGAACATTGTCGATATCCGCTCTGCAACCGAATCAAATTCGAATATATATGATCGAATTGAGAATATTAAAAACGGCAAAACGGCGCTTTTTGATCCGTGCGAGGTTCCGCAAAGAAGCGATTTTGCAGCGATTTATCGCTTTATTCAGCGGCAAATGCGACTGACCGAAAAAAATCCGTATACTGTTTTAATATCCGAACTCCTGCAAACCGGCTGTATTACATATGAAAAGGCAGCGATTGTTTTAGAGGTGCTGGATGAGATGGGCATTTGGAGTTATCATCGTATAAACTCTGATATGATTGCCATCGATGCGCTTTATAACGGAATCAAGATTGAGCTTGGGCAGTCCAATATTCTCAGTCGTGTGATTCAAAGCTTAAACAAAAAGGACTAAAATTATGTTTTCTGGGATTGATAAACTATTATTCATATTGGAACGTACCGGTAAAAAATATGATATTGAAAAAATTAACCGCGCTTATGAATTTGCAAAAAAGATGCACGAAGGACAGCTTCGAGTCAGCGGCGAACCCTATATTACACATCCCATTGCTGTTGCTGAGATTGTAGCAGGTCTCGAGCTTGACACCGATTCAATTTGCGCCGCACTTTTGCACGACACCGTGGAAGATTGTCCGGAGGATGTAAATCTGGAAATCATCAAAAAAGAATTCGGATCGGATGTTGCCAATTTGGTAGACGGTCTTACCAAACTTGTTTCCATTAACGTGGAAGATAAAGAAGAAGTTCATATAGAAAATCTGAGAAAAATGTTCCTTGCGATGGCCAAAGATATCCGCGTCATCTTTATTAAGCTGTGTGACCGTTTACACAATATGCGAACTCTGAATGTGAAAGTAGACGATAAGCGCCGGACTACTGCACTTGAAACCATGTATGTGTATGCTCCTTTGGCACACCGTCTCGGTATGCAACGTATCAAGCAGGAATTGGAGAATTTAGCTCTCTCTTATTTGGATCCGATCGGATATGAAGAAGTTCAAAAGGATATTGATCAGAAATACGGACGAAACCGGAACTTTCTTGAAAAGGCACGGCGTGAAATCTCTGATAAGCTGAATGAAAACAATATAAAATTTTCGCTTTTCGGGCGGGTAAAAAGTGTATACAGTATTTATCGCAAAATGTATAATCAAAACAAAAGTTTTGATGAAATTTACGATTTTTTTGCTTTGCGCATTTTAGTCGATACGGAGCTTGAATGCTATACGGTGCTCGGAATCATCCATGAGATGTTTAATTCGATGCCCGGACGGTTTAAGGACTATATTTCCACTCCGAAGCCGAACATGTATCGTTCCTTGCACACCACAGTCATCGGTCGGGACGGAATTCCCTTTGAAGTACAGATCCGCACCTATGAAATGCATCAGATTGCCGAATACGGTGTTGCGGCTCACTGGAAATACAAAAGCGGTGAAAGTTCCAAGAAAGACATCGATGAAAAATTAGCTTGGATTGCGAACTTAATTGAAAACGAGAGTGAAACCCGTGATCCGGACGAGTTTATGGGCGCGTTAAAAGTTGATATCTTTCAAGATGAAACTTTTGTGTTCAGCCCCAAGGGCGATGTATATGCATTGCCCAGCGGCGCTACTGCCATAGACTTCGCTTTTGCTGTGCATTCCCAAGTCGGAAACAAGATGGTCGGCGCCAAAGTAAACGGAAACATTGTTCCGATTGACCGAATCCTTCAAAACGGTGAAATTGTAGAGATTATCACATCAAAGGCTTCGAAGGGCCCCAGCCGTGATTGGTTGAAAATTGCCAAAACATCTACGGCAAAGAATAAAATCCGGCAGTGGTTTAAAAAGGAAGCAAGATCCGAAAACATTACCGTCGGAAAATCCGAAATTGAGCAGGAATTGCGCCGATACGGCAGGCCCTATACCGAAGAGCAGAAAAATGAAATTGTCAGTAATGTTGCTGCAAGAGTCGGCATTCACGATGCAGAGGATTTATACAACACAATCGGATACGGCGGTCTCAGTATGTCCAAATTATCAGCGAAACTTCGCGATGAATTTGACCGTATTGTAAAACCGGCTCAGTCAGAAGAACCCTTAACGCTCGAATCCGTTAAATTAAAATCCCGCAAAAAGGCATCGAACGGCGGTGTCATTATAGACGGGGTTGACGGCTGTCAAGTCAAATTTGCCCGTTGCTGCAACCCGCTGCCGGGAGATCAGCTGATCGGATTTATCACCAAGGGATTCGGAATTTCCGTTCATAAAGCCGATTGCCCGAACGTGATTGAATCCATGCGGCATGAAGAAAATAAAGACCGCTTTGTCAGTGCGTATTGGGATAGTGAAAAGATTTATGATCCCGATAACAGTTTTGAAGCAATGATTAAAATCTATGCAGAGTCCAGCTTTTCCATTATTGCCGATATTACACGGACTCTGGCAGATATGCATGTACCGATTTTGCAGATTAATTCCAATAAAAAATCCGAAGATTTGGTAATTATTCAGCTACTGGTCGCTTGCAAGAGCATCGAACATTTAAACTCAATTTTAACACGGCTGAACCAAATAAAAAATGTAGAGAAAGTATTTCGAGGGTAATAAAAGAGCATGAGAGCTTTTATTCAACGTGTAAAGCATGCCTCGGTCTGTGTCGACGAAAAGGAATGCGGCAAATGCAATAACGGGTTGTTAATCTTACTCGGAGTGGGGAAAGATGATTCCGAGGCCGATGTTTCGCTTCTCGCAAACAAGGTTTTGAAATTGCGGATTTTTCATGACGATCAGGGAAAGATGAACCGTTCCTTGCTTGATATTGACGGCGAAGCTTTGATTGTTTCACAATTCACTTTGTATGCGGACTATTCTCACGGAAACCGACCGAACTTTTTGCCGGCTGCCGATCCGGCCACAGCCAACCGGCTTTACACTCAATTTTGCAAATACATGGAAGAAAGACTCCGCTATGTGGGAATGGGAATTTTCGGCGCGGAAATGCAGGTATATCTTCAAAATGACGGTCCGGTGAGCATGTGCATTGATACGGATATTTTAAAGACGAAAGGGAAGATGGAATGAAAATTTCCGTAATCGGTGATATTAATATTCATTATATCGAATCACTCTGTCAGCTTTTTTTCGGTGCCGTTAAATTTTCAAACTCTGTTTCCGACGACGGTACCCCCGATGTTTTCTTGGAACTTTATGAGTCGGATTCCAAAGTTCAAGTCATTTGCCGCTTTATGAAAAGCGGTCTTACAAATTCTTTCGAATATATACACAAGAAAGATGAGCGCCTTTCGGATCTTGAAAACCGAAAACTTGCCGCAGGAAATGCATTTTATAAGGCCGGTGTTGCATATACCTCCAAAAAACTGCCCTGGGGTATTTTAACCGGAATTCGTCCTTCCAAATTGGTTTTGGAATATATGAACCGCGGTTTTTCGGAAAAAGATATTTTTGAATTATTGGAAAATGATTATCGGGTGTTTCACTCAAATGCTGTGCTTGCCATTCAAATTGCAAAAACAGAAAAAAAATATCTTTGCTTTGCTTCAGATCATTCTGCCAGCATTTATATTTCCATTCCTTTTTGTCCCACAAAATGCGCGTACTGTTCTTTTGTTTCCTGCGCTTCCAAAAAGCTTTTTTCATTAATTAACCCATATATTGAACGGCTTTGTTCCGATATTCAAAAAACTTCGCACCTTATTTCGGAACTCGGTCTTACCGTACGTTCCTTATATATCGGCGGAGGCACGCCTTCTATTTTAAATTCTTCTCAAATTAAAACCCTTATGGCTGCAATCCGACAGTATTTGCCGCTTGAACAAATCACGGAATTTTCTTTTGAGGCAGGGCGGCCGGATACCATTACGGCCGAAAAAATCAAAATACTGTGTGAGAGTGGCGTGACCCGCATATCTGTCAATCCGCAATCTTTGTCCGACAAGGTGCTTAAAACGGTCGGCAGGGAACACACGGCGGAAGATTTTTATAAAGCGTATGACATTGTAGCGTCTTCGGGAATTCCGTGCATCAATACGGATTTGATTGCCGGATTGCCGGGCGACAGCGTCGAGCAATTTCAATCCACTGTAGATCAGATTATAAAATTACATCCACAGAATGTTACAATTCATAGCTTTTGTATCAAAAATGCTGCCGCACTGAGACAAAATGCAAACGAGTTTTTAAGCAAAACCACCGTTGCGGAAAATTCCGTTTCATATTCAAAAGAAGCATTGTCACTGGCAAAATATACCCCTTATTATATCTATCGCCAAAAAAACACGATCGGTAATTTGGAGAATGTCGGATGGTGCATGGAAGGCTTTGAATCAGCCTATAATATTCTTATGATGGAAGAGATGCATACTATTTTCGGAATCGGCGCCGGCGCAGTGACGAAATTGGTATCTGCCGACCGAGAACACATCGAACGTATTTTCAATCCGAAGTATCCATATGAGTATCTGGGGCTATCCTCTAAAAAACTCCATAATGAAAATATTGATATTGACACTGAAGTGAAAAACTTTTATAATAAATATTATTTTTGATTCATACATATGAAGTATTCCTCGATGCATTTATGAAACAAGGAGGACTGTTTTGATAACACTTGAACAGAATTTTCACTCCCGCGAAGATATGGCCGCATTTGTTAATCAGTGTGACACATTGTATTGGGAACAGGTGGAATGTGCCATTGATCGCGTTTTAAATACCGAAAATTTAAAATTTTTAACTTTATCCGGACCGACCTGTTCCGGAAAGACGACAACTTCTATGGCCATTGCCAAAAAAATGAACGACCGTGGCATTCATGTGAAGCTGATCTCCATTGACGACTTTTACCATGACCGTGACAACAACTTGAAAATGGACGAAAAATCTGATTTTGAATCCGTAAATGCCATCGATCTGAAGCTTTTTTCAGAATGTGTGCAGGGCATTCACGAAGATCGCACAGTATATATACCTACTTTCAATTTTCAAACCGGAAAACGGGACGGCTATACCGAATATACCCGCAAAGCGCATGACATTATCTTATTTGAAGGAATTCAGGCCGTATATCCTGAGATCACAAAACTGTTTTTTAAAAACGATTATCTCAGCATCTTTGTTAATGTAGAGCAATCTGTCAATGTAGACGGGAAAATATTTGCGCCGCAGGATATTCGTCTTTGCCGCAGACTGGTACGTGACTCGCAATTTCGATCTGCTCCCGCTTATGCCACTTTAAAGATGTGGGATAATGTGGTAAAAAATGAAAATCAAAATATATTCCCGAATTCAAACTGCGATATTTCCATCGACACTACTTTACTGTATCAATTCGGAGTTCTCAAGCCCTATTTGACAAAGCTGTTTGAAACCACTGAAATATCAAACCAATATGCTTTTCAAACCTTGAAAAATTTAGTTCACTATCACGATCATGTCCAAGAGATTCCTGCAGAGCTTGTTCCGCAGAATTCTGTTTTTCGGGAATTTATCGGCCATTGAGTTTATCGCAATTATTTACGCTTCAATCAGGAGGTGCAAAATTTGAATCAGGATTTTTCCGATCAAACGATAGAGCAGGTTAAAAAAGAACAAAAAAACATGTTCTTCTCCGGAGTTATTATTTTAACTGTTGCCAATATTATTAATAAAGTTATCGGACTTTTATTTAAAATTCCGCTTACGAATTTAATCGGCAACCAGGGCATGGGTTACTTTAACACTGCTTATAATGTGTATTCTTGGATTTATATGGTTTCTACAGCCGGCTTGCCGGTCGCTGTCTCGATTATTATTTCCGATTGCCGCACCAAGGGAAAATATAAGGAATTAAACAACGCTTATAAAATAACAAAGCGTCTTTTTTTGGCAATCGGAATTATCGGAACACTGCTGATGTCTTTGATTGCCCTGTATTACTATAAGTCAGGGAATAAGTCTTATTTAAGCATGCTCTGCATCGCTCCTACACTCTTCTTTATATGTATATCCAGTGCGATCCGAGGATTTTTCCAAGGGTATCAAAATATGGTTCCGACTGCCATTTCCCAAGTGATTGAATCGGTCGGAAAATTAGTGCTCGGCCTTTGCTTTGTTTACATAGCGTTTAATGCGGGATTTTATGTTGAAAATTACTCGCACGTAGATGCCGCATTTGCCATTTTTGGTGTGACACTCGGAGTTTTTGTCAGTTCCGTATTTTTGATTATTGTAAAGAAAAAATATTCCACAAAAAGCTTAGATTTTGTACCGCCGAATGATGAGACCTCTTCAAGCCGCTCTCTGATGCTAAAACTGGTCAAAATCGCAATTCCGATTACAGTCAGCGCCTCCGTACTCAGTTTAAGCAGTTTGATCGACACAACCGTCATACCGGCGCGACTTCAATCTTTAGGGTTTTCAAAAGATGCTGCGATTTCGATCTACGGAAACTACACCGGTCATGCGGTTCCCATGTTTAATCTTCCTCCGATTCTCATCTACCCGATATCGTATTCCATTATTCCGCTGATTTCGTCCGCAGTTGCTCAAAAGGACAAAAAAAGAATCAATATTGTATGCAATTCTGCTTTTAAAGTTGCATCTTTAATTTCCATACCGTGCACGCTCGGCATGTCAGTATTGGCACTGCCCATTTTACAAATGTTTTTTATCAAGCAGAATGCCGAAATGGCAGCTCCGCTCCTGTCCGTTTTAGCACTCAGCATCTTTTTCCTCGGAATATTGTCCATCAGCAATGCGGTGCTTCAGGCCCACGGCTATGAAAAAAAGCCGATTATCTCTATGGCTGTGGCAGCGATCGTTAAATTTGTTACGGAATACATTTTGATCGGAAATCCGGATATCGGAATTTACGGCGCACCGATCAGCACCTTCCTTTGCTATTTTACCGCGGCGGCATTCAACATGTATTTTGTGATAAAACATTGCAAAATTAAACCCGCAATTACTTCCACTTTTATAAAACCGCTCATCGCATCTGTTTTTTGCGCCGGTGCTGCGTATATTACGTATCATCCTTTAATCGGTCGGCTTGGATACAGCAAAATTAATAATTTTTGCTGCACGGCTGTCGCAATTGTTGCCGCAATGATTGTATATTTTATTCTTATCTTTTTGCTCCGCGGAATCGAACGTGCCGATGTTGAGTTACTGCCTAAGGGCAAAAAAATAGCGCAGAAACTGATTAAGATGAAATTGCTTCGCTGACATGCAAATTTTCCTTTCGGTTTTAGGCATTCTCGTATATAATTATGATAATTTTAAGAGCCGTTGCATTGCGGCTCTTAATTTTTTATCGATAAAAATACAAGCTTTTTTGAACAATATATAACAGATATCTTGACAAATTTCGTCATAACTATTAAAATATTTTTAATGTGCAATTATGTTAAATCACAATTAATACACACCAATTTATTTTTGGAGGAAAGAAAATGAAACTTATCTATGGAATCAAGGACAAGCCTCGTTTCTCCCAGCTAATCGTCTTTGCCTTTCAACAGCTCCTTGCGATCATGGCAGCTACGCTTGTAGTTCCGGTTATTACCAATAACAATGCGAACTTAACCGGTGATAATGCGATGAGTACTGCAGCGGCGTTGTTCGGCGCCGGTATCGGCACTTTAATTTATGTTCTCTTTACACAGGCAAAAAGTCCTGTATTTCTTGGATCTTCATTTGCCTTTTTAGGTTCAATGGCTGCGGCATTTGCCGGTGCTGTTTCTGCTCAACTTGGTTTTTTGGGACTGATTATCGGTGCTTTCTTTGCCGGACTCGTCTATGTTGTCATCGCGATTATTGTTAAATGTGTCGGTGTTAATTGGATTAACAAAATTATGCCTGCAGTAGTTATCGGCCCTACGGTTGCGATAATCGGCCTTTCTTTGGCAGGAAATGCAATCAATGATGTGAATACAGTAAATCATGTCTCTGTCCTGAATACAGATG
>CAKRMZ010000037.1 GCA_934365155.1 uncultured Eubacteriales bacterium
CGAAGTGCCATTTTTGAAACATACTGTTTATATTTCTTATGCTTTTCCGTTGCAACCGAGCACATGAACCAGTTTGTGACGTACAATCTCTTTAATGTTTGCACGAGCCGGTTTCAGATATTCGCGCGGGTCGAATTTATCCGGATGCTCATTCATAAACTTACGGATCGTACCGGTCATTGCCAGACGCAAATCCGAGTCAATATTAATCTTACAAACCGACATGCTTGCCGCTTTGCGGAGTTCATCTTCGGGAATTCCGACTGCATCGGGCATTTTTCCGCCGTTCTCGTTAATCATCTTGACATACTCTTGAGGAACCGAAGAAGAACCGTGAAGTACAATCGGGAAGCCCGGCAAACGACGGGAAACTTCTTCCAGAATATCAAAACGAAGCGGAGGGGGAACCAAAATTCCCTGCTCGTTTCTTGTGCACTGAGCGGGAGTAAACTTATATGCACCGTGGCTGGTACCGATTGCAATCGCCAAAGAATCCACACCGGTTCTTTCAACGAACTCTTCCACTTCCTCCGGACGAGTATAAGAGGACTTGCCTGCTTCGACTTTCACATCATCCTCAACGCCGGCCAAGGTACCGAGCTCACCCTCAACAACAACGCCGTGTGCATGAGCATATTCTACAACCTTACGGGTCAGGGCAATATTGTCCTCAAAAGAATGAGAAGAACCGTCAATCATAACAGAGCTGAATCCGCCGTCAATGCAGGATTTGCAGGTTTCGAAATCCGGGCCGTGATCCAAATGAAGAACAATCGGAATCTCCGGGCATTCAATAACAGCCGCTTCGACAAGTTTGATAAGATACGTGTGATTTGCATAAGCGCGTGCGCCTTTGGAAACCTGAAGAATCAGCGGAGCCTTTTCTTCTTTGGCTGCTTCTGTGATACCTTGGATAATCTCCATGTTGTTCACATTAAAAGCACCGATTGCATAACCGCCTTCATACGCTTTTTTAAACATTTCGGTTGAGGTAACGAGTGGCATTTTATTCTCTCCTTTACATGCAGAAGATAAAAAATCCTCTGTCAATAATTTTCACGCTATTATTATAAAATCTTGCAAATCAAAAGTCAAGTATTTTACATGCAAAACCTTGCTGTTTTCCCGATTTTAAAAGAAAAAATATTGATTTTTTGTCGTATCTATGCTATATTAGTGGTTAAGTAATTTTTTTATATCGATTTGCAAGGAGTGTTTATTGATTATGTCTATATTAAAAGGTGCAGCCGTTATCGGCCAATCCGGCGGACCGACTGCCGTTATCAACGCAAGCACATACGGTGCTATTTATACCGCTCTTCACAGTGACGTTATCACAAAAACCTACGGCGCCTTAAACGGCATCCGCGGTATATTGGATGAAAATTTAATCGATATGGGACTCGAAGATCCGGACGAGCTCGCATATATGAAATACACCCCCTCCTCTGCTTTAGGCTCCTGTCGTTATAAGCTCAAAGATCCCGCAGAGGATGACACCGATTACAAACGCATTTTAGAAGTATTCCGCAAATACAATATCCGTTATTTCTTCTATAACGGCGGCAATGATTCTATGGACACCTGCAATAAAATCTCCAAATATATGCTGAAAAACGGTTATGAATGCCGCGTTATGGGTATTCCGAAAACCATCGACAACGATCTCACCGGCACAGACCACTGCCCCGGATTTGCATCGGCTGCCAAATATGTCGCGACCTCTGTTATGGAAGTCTACCATGATGCCCGCGTTTATGACAAGGGAATGATTACGGTGATTGAAGCGATGGGACGCAATGCCGGATGGCTGACCGCTTCTGCTGCACTGGCCGGTGCAAAACAGTGCGGTCCGGATTTAATCTATCTGCCGGAAGTTCCTTTCTCTCTGGAGCGTTTCCTTGACAGCGTAGAGAAGATTTACAAGAAAAATAACAAATGTATCGTTGTTGTTTCCGAAGGCATTAAAGATTCAAACGGAAAATACATCTCCGAATATGCAACGGAAGGAATTGCAAAAGACAGTTTCGGCCATGCCCAGCTCGGCGGCCTTGCTGCTTATTTAGCAGAGCAAGCCCGTATTCGTACCGGATCTAAAGTTCGCGGAATTGAACTGAGTTTGCTCCAGCGCTGTGCCGCACACTGCGCATCGCAAACCGACATTGACGAATCCTATGCAGCCGGAAAAGCCGCTGTGGAAAATGCCATTGCCGGAATCACCGACAAGATGGTCGGATTTGAGCGTATTACGGAAAACGGAAAATATTCCTGCAAAATCAAACTTTTCGATTTAAGCGTTGTAGCGAATACCGAAAAGAAAGTACCTTTGGAGTGGATCACTCCTACCGGAGACGGAATTACCGACGACTTTGTAGATTATGCGCTTCCGTTAATTCAAGGTGCCACTAAGCTTCCCATGGAAGACAGCCTCCCTCGTTTTGTCCGTCTGAAAAAAATTAAAGCAACTGTATAATTCTGCTGACCCAGCAAAAAATCCCTAAGGCTTATTTAAACCTTAGGGATTCTTACCCATAAAGGAGTATTTATGAATCTTTCTCCGAAAGCGGCTCTTTTAAATCTCGGCTGCCGAGTGAACCAATATGAAACGGACTGTATTCGTGAACATCTCTGTGAAAAGGGATTTGAAATTGTTCCCTTTTCTGCTTCTTGTGATGTTTGCATTATTAACACTTGCACCGTCACTGCGGAAAGCGACCGAAAATCCCGTCAGGCCATACGCCGTGCCGCACACCTGCACCCGGATGCTCTGATTATCGCTGTCGGCTGCAGTGCGCAAACACAGGCCAAAGAGCTGTCAAAAATTGAAGGACTCGACTGTATTTTCGGCAGCCGTAACAAATTGGATGCCGTCGCAGCCGCAGTGGATTTCGTTCAAAACCGAATTCGGCATTCCGGCACCATATGCACTCCCCCGTTAGAAAACGCACCGTTTGAAGCCATGTCGATTTCCCGTGCGGAGCGCACGCGCGCTTATATTAAAATTGAAGACGGTTGCGAAAACCTTTGCAGTTACTGTGCCATTCCGCATGCGCGCGGAAAAGTGTGCTCCAAGTCGGAGGCCGATATTCTCAAGGAGGTTCGGCAGCTTGCCGGGAACGGATACCGTGAAATTGTGCTGACCGGCATTGAAACCGCTTCTTGGGGAAAAGATCTGCAAAAAGGCTCACTAACCGAACTGATTGCCAAGGTAGCTGAAATTCCGGGAATTGAACGGATTCGCTTAGGTTCACTTTATCCAAGCTTTGTCGATGCAAGCTTTGCAGATGCCGTTTCCGAAATACCTAAATTTATGCCTCATCTTCATTTATCACTGCAAAGCGGATGCGACCCGATTCTCAAGGCAATGAACCGACACTATACAGCCGCAGAGGTTCTTTGCAACATGGAATATCTTCGAAAAAAACTTCCGCTGATGGAATTCAGCTGTGACCTGATGGTAGGCTTTCCCGGCGAAAGCGATGCGGATCACAAAGCCACATTGGATTTTTTGAATGAAGCCCGGTTCTTTCACATTCATCAATTCATATATTCCCCTCGTCCGGGGACTCCGGCCGCAGAGCGACTCGATCAGATTGCGGCAGACCGAAAATCAATGCGTGCGAAGGAAATCCGTCAACTGAGCGAACGCATTCGCTTAGAGATCATCACGCACTATATCCGCGAGTCCATTCCTTTATCGGTTTTATTCGAGCGTGATAAAAACGGATTTTCTTCCGGTCATACCGATAACTTTTTAGAGGTTCATGTAAAAACCGACGAAGCCCTTCACGGACAAATACATCCGGTTTGCATCACATCCGTGGATGCAGACGGATTCATTACGGCAAAGAGGATATCAAAATGAAACATTACAGCGACGCTCTTTTACGCACAGTCACCAAACCGGGACGTTATATCGGAAAAGAGCTTAACCAAATCATAAAGGACAAAAATAACATTCGCGCGCGGATTGCCTTTTGCTTTCCGGACAGCTATGAAATCGGTATGTCAAACCTCGGCATGCGCATTCTTTACGGAGCACTGAACCAATCCGAGGATGTGTGGTGTGAAAGATGCTTTGCGCCGTGGAGCGATATGGAAGAGCAAATGCGCAAGAATTCCATTCCTTTATGCGCTTTAGAAAGCGGAGACCCTCTCACCGAATTCGATTTTGTCGCCTTTACGTTGCAATACGAACTGTGCTATACCAATGTTGTCAACATGCTGAATCTTGCAGGTATCCCGGCACTCTCCAAAGAGCGAGGAGAAAATTCGCCCATTATTCTGGGCGGCGGTCCCTGCGCTTACAACGCCGAACCGATTGCAGACTTTTTTGATATTTTTTCAATCGGAGAAGGCGAAGTCGCCCTGACAGAGCTCGCAGAGCTTTACATTGCAATGAAAGCGGACGGCTCTTACTCCAAAGCGGCTTTCCTACACCGTGCAGCACAGCTGGAAGGTTTCTATGTTCCTTCTTTATATCACGTTACTTATCATCCGGACGGTACCGTTGCCGCATATACTCCCGTATACGATGATATTCCGATAAAAATCAAGAAACGGATTATCGGCGATATGGACAAGGCATATTTTCCGAAAGATTTCGTTTTGCCGTATATTGAAACCGTGCAGGACCGAATCGCACTGGAGGTTTATCGCGGATGCATTCGCGGCTGTCGCTTCTGCCAAGCCGGCATGATTTATCGGCCTGTACGCGAAAAATCTCCCGAAGTATTAAATGAACAGGCAAAATGTCTTTATCGATCAACCGGATATGATGAGATATCTCTCATCTCCCTCAGTATCAGTGATTATTCCGATATCAGCACCTTGACCGACAAACTTCTTCAGTGGACAGATCCCAACAAGGTGAATTTATCTCTTCCCTCTTTGCGCGCCGACAGCTTTTCCGATGAACTGATGCAAAAAATCTCTTCCGTACGCCAAAGCGGACTCACCTTTGCACCGGAGGCCGGCTCGCAAAAGCTCCGAGACGCCATCAACAAAAATGTTACCGAAGAAGAAATTCTGAATGCCTGCAAAATCGCCTTCCGTGCCGGAAAAACACAGGTAAAGCTCTATTTCATGTTAGGCCTTCCCACCGAAACACCGGAGGACATTGCGGGAATCCCGCTGCTGGGCCGTCATGTATTGGATACCTTTTATCATACAGAAGGGCGGAACAGAGCAAAGGCTCCTCAAGTTACACTGTCTGTGGCTTGCTTTATTCCCAAACCCTTTACCCCCTTTCAATGGGACGCACAAAGCACGTTAGAGGAGCTGGAGGAAAAACAAAAAATCCTGATAGAACATGTCAGCGACCGAAAAATCCGATGCAACTGGCATGATGCCAAGGTCAGCCGAATTGAAGCGGTGTTCGCACGCGGAGACCGCAAGCTCAGCGCAGCCATCAAGCGTGCGGTTGAGCTCGGATTCCATTTTGACGCTTGGGAAGAATTCTTCGATTATGACAAATGGTGTGCTGTATTTGAAGAAACCGGTATTGATCCCGCATTTTATGCCAACCGCAACTTCAAGGAGGATGAAATTCTTCCGTGGGATATTATTGATTGCGGAGTCAGTAAAGAATTTTTACTGCGGGAACGCCACCGTGCTTACGAGGGAAAAACCACCCCGAACTGCAAACAAGCCTGCAGCAAATGCGGTGCCTCTGAATTCGGCAGTTCCTGCGATCAATCGCACTACACATACTGCAAAAGGAAAGGAGAGCATTCTAATGGCGGAAGCGTCTGATAATTCTCGGTTTCAAATCCGTCTTCGTTTTCAAAAAATCGGAGATCTGAAATTCATTTCTCACCTTGACCTGATGCGCACAATGCGCCGTGCCTTTCATCGCGCGCAAATCCCCTTGGCTTATTCCTGCGGCTTTAATCCGCATCCGAAAATGACATTTGCCCTCCCCTTGTCTCTGGGAAGCGAAAGCATTTGCGAATATATGGATATTACCGTCACAGAAGAATTGGAATACGAGCAAATCAAATCCCGCTGCAATGCGGTCCTACCGGAAGAACTCCAAATTACAGACGTACGCAAACCGGTATGCGGCCTCGATAAAATCGGCTTCTCCGATTATGAAATCCGAATCAAACCGCTATGCACGGAAAGAGGATTTGAAAATGCTTTTGCAGACTATATAAAGGCTCCCGTTTACATTGAAAAACAAAGCAAATCCGGCGTCAAAACAATTGACATTACCGAACGCATTCATTCCGCTTCTTTTATAGGCGACAAAGACGATTTGCTCATCAAAGCACGCTTATGTGCTGATAATGCGCTTTTCTTGAATCCGGAGCTTCTGGTGCGCGCTTTTGCACAAAACCCCTCCACAGCCATTCATGAAGATTATGCAATTCTTCGCACGGAAATTTATCAAAAGGACGGCGTCAGCCGTTTCCTGTAAACCTTCGGGAAAGGAAATTTCAAAATGACCGCAAATGAATATCAAAATATCGTCATGTCCATGAGAAATTGCGAACTGTCGGAAAAAGATCTTTTGCTGAGCGGAGTCATGGGGCTTTGCGGTGAAGCGGGCGAAGTAATCGAACTGGTAAAGAAATGGTTTGCCCAAGGACATAGCTTGGACCGTGACCGATTAATTTCGGAGCTTGGTGATGTAGCTTGGTATTTAGCGGCAACAGCATATGCTTTACAGATTCCCTTAGATGATGTTTTGACCAACAACATTGAAAAGCTGAAGGCTCGGTATCCCCAAGGCTTTTGCACGGAAAATTCCGTACATCGAAAATAACTCCTTTATTTTTATATTCATGCTCTGTCCTGCACCCGTTTTCAGCGTCAGGGCACCGAAAACAAAAAACAGCCGCATCTAAAAAGATGCGGCTGTTTGCCTATTTTATTTTTCAGATACGGCTGCTTTGCCATCTTCATAAAAGCATTCAATCGTTCGCGATTCATGTCCCGTTCTGCATCAATAATGCAAATCATAATAAATCATGTTGCCGATGCTGTCAAGCTGGCTTGCGATTTTTTCACGCGAACGGGCGCTGTCCGCCGCAATGCACCGCATTTCAAAATCATGGCGTTTCTGCGCCTCCATTTGCTGAACGCGGTCGGCATGCTCAAAGGCAGCCTTTTGCAATGCGGCTTCCAATTTCTTCTTTTCTATTTCAAGCAATTGCTTGTTCATAAGCAACTTGTCATATTCCTGCAAAGCCTCTTTAATCGTATCCGCACGGTGAGTTTCGATCAACCGGATCAGCAGTTCGATCACCTGCAATTTTTTCTCATCGTCACAAAGATAGTCCATACCATCCAGCTTTTTCAGATGTTCATCCAAAACTTGTCTTTGCTCTTTGTATTCTTTCGCAAGGCATGCAAGGCGCGAATCAATCTCTTGATTCCGCAAAATCTGTTCTTCCTGCCATTTCTTTTCGGCACTCTCACGAATTTCAATATTTTCAGCCTTGGCTTTTTCGTCCGCGGCACTTGCCATTTTCAGAGCAGCAATCTGCTCCGCAGATAATTTCGGATTGGCAGCGGACTTGTTTTTGATTCTGCGAACAATACCCATCGCAGCAAAGCTCAAGCCGAAGCTTAAGGCAAGAATCACAAGATAAACCCATGCGTGAAAGCCGTAAAGCATTCCGCCGTAAAACAAAGCAAAGAAAAGGGCCACGATCGCTAAACCGATTACAGCTAATTTTTTCATTGTTTCACCTCCAAAACTTAAGCAAAGGAAAGATTATGCAAAAAAGGCTTAGCACACTGTGCATTACAGTGAACACCACCCGATCCGCAAAATCTATTTCGGAGCGAAACGATGCGCTGTTTATCAGGATATTTGTATTCAGAAACACATCTAAAAAGAAAAGAACGGAGAACGCAATAATAATTGCGGCATTGATTAATAAAATAATTCTTTTTGCAGTGGAATTTTTTTGAATCCTGTTTCTGTTACTTTTCGTAAACTGAGTCTTCAGCGTATCATGAGTGTTTTCGGGTTGCAAAGTAAAGGACGGAGCGGTCGGATTTTTCTTTTCATTCAAGAGCTTTTCAGACTCGGCTTGAATTTCTTTGCACTTTTCACTTGCCGCATAAATGCTGATAATTTCATTTCGCATTTGATTTAACTGATCCAGTGCAATATCTCTTTCCATAGCAGATCACCTCGCAAATATTATATTGTTTTCTCAGTCAAAATCCTCTCCCGATTATTGTCAATACCCTTTTTTGTCCGATTTGTCTTGTTATTTTAGTCCGAAGCAACGAAGGCGATATAACTCGGGTGAAAGGAAATATATATCCATCAACCATTGTTTTTTTCCTTATAAATTATACAATATATTTTTTAATTGTGCAACTACTAAAACATCGCATATCCGTCATACTGAATTTCGGTGCAAACACGTTTCTTGAGCACGTACATCCAACGCAAAAAACGGAAGCGGAACCATTGGTCCGACTTCCGTTTTTTATTCCGAATTTATTGATCAAATACGGCCAAAAAGCATGACTTATTGGTGCTTTATAATTCGATCTGCCGCTGCCGCGATTGCAAGTCGGCCGCTCTCATAGGTAAGACCGCCTTGAAAAAACGCGGTATACGGGGGACGCAGCGGACCGTCTGCCGATAGTTCAATCGAAGCACCCTGCACAAATGCGCCCGCCGCCATAATCACAGGATTATCATATCCCGGCATGTCCCAGGGCTCCGGTGTCACGAATGCATCCACCGGTGATGCTGACTGAATTCCCCGGCAAAATTCACAAAGTTTTTCAGGCAAATGAAATGTCACGGTCTCAATAATATCGGAACGGAAATCATTGAATTTCGGTGACACCTCAAAGCCGAGCGCATCAAATACATAGGCCGCCAAAACTGCTGTTTTAAGAGCTTGAGATACCGTATGAGGCGCATAAAACAGCCCGCGGTACATATTTTTATTTTGTCCGAGCGAGGCCCCGCACTCTGCTCCGATTCCGGGTGAGGTTAAGCGTGCGGCAGCCAAATCAACGGCCTCTTGAGTTCCGGCTAGATATCCCCCGCTCTCCGCAAATCCGCCGCCCGGGTTTTTAATCAGAGAACCGATCAAAAGATCGGCTTTCGGCTCGCTTTCTTCTACAAATTCACCGTAGCAGTTATCCACTACAAAAAAAGCGTTGGAATGCTTCTTCACCAAATCATAAATGCGGTTAATCTGCTCGCAGCTTAGGGCATAGCGTTGCTCATAGCCGCGGGAGCGCTGAAGATAAACGACTTTGACACCGGAGTCGGAATTTAAAATCTGGAGCAGCTTGTCGGTTTGAACCTGGCTGTCCGGTGTTAAATCAAGCTGACGATACCGGACTCCGAAATCCTTTAAGGAGCCGTTTCCTTCCGCTCCGCTAATGCCGATAACTTCATTTAAAGTATCATACGGCTTCCCGGTAACCGAAAGAAGTGTGTCGCCGGGACGCAAAAGCCCAAATAAGCCAATGGTCAGTGCATGAGTCCCGCTTACGATATGCGGTCGAACCAGTGCCGCTTCCGTTCCGAACACATCGGCATACAATAAATCCAATTTATCTCTTCCCGCATCTCCGTAACCGTATCCGCTGGACGGAATAAAATCCGTTTCACTGACACGCCGTGCTGCCATTGCATCCATAACCTGCTCCGTACGCAAACGAGAAATTCGCTCAATGTTTTTAAAAATCGCTTCTAATTCTCTTTCTGCCCGGTCAATCAAATGCATAATCTCTGCCGAAAAGCGCGTTGTCATATTTTATCTCCCTTATCTTTTTAATCTCTTAAAGCTCCATTACCAAGCTTTTAAAGAAGCGTCCGCGTGCAGCAAAATTTTCAAATGCATCAAAGCTTGCACAAGCCGGAGACAAAATCACAACATCTCCTTTATGCGCAATTTTGGATGCGGTTTTTACCGCTTCATGAAATTCTTTTTCGAAATATAGCGGTAGCTTTTTAAAATCAAAATTGGGGTTGTTCATGATCGCATCACCGATTTTTTGTGCGGTAGCACCAGTCAAAACAACCGCCCGCGCACGCTCAATCAGCACCTCTGCAAGCGGCTCAAACGGAATATGCTTATCATAACCTCCGCAAATAACAATCGGCCGTTCGGAAAAAGATCGCAGTGCCGCCGCCGTTCGCGTAGGACTGGTATCAATCGAACTGTTAAAATAACGCACACCGTCTTTTTCACGGACCAATTCCAGACGATGCTCCACGCCGCCGAACTCCCGCGCAACAGTCCGCACAGAATCGACCGAAACTTCTCCCCATAAGGCTAAAATTGCCGCCATATAGTTTTGGACATTGTGAATGCCCGGCAGACGGATCTCATCCCGACTCATAATTGCATGACTGCCGTTTTCATCCGAAACCGTCAACACATCCTTGTCAAGATATGCACAAAGCTCCGTTTTCGGAAGGCTCTCGAGAGTCAAGGCTGTTGAGAAGCAGCAGGATTTGCCGGGGGTATGTCCGATAAAGCCGGCTGTCACCGAATTATCTGCATTTAAAACAATGCGGTCCGAGCTCTTTTGATATGCAAAAATGTTCGTTTTGGCATCAATATATTCCTGCATATCAACATGGAAATTGAGATGATTCGGTGTAATGTTGGTCACTACCGCAATATCCGGCGATTGCCTCATCGTCTGAAGCTGAAAGCTGGATAATTCCAAAACAGCAACATCTTGGCTGCTCATTTGGGGTGTTTCGGCAAGCAGAGGTTTTCCGATATTCCCGCCTAAAAAGACCTTGCTCTTCGAACCGGTGCGCCGGAACTCCTCTTTCAAAATTTCAGAAATCAACGTAGTAGTAGTGGTTTTTCCGTCGCTTCCCGTCACGGCAACGATCTTGCAGGGGCAAACCTCAAAGAACAGCTCCATCTCTGAACTGAGCACCGCTCCCCGCTTGACTGCCTCGGCAATCTGCGGAGTATCAAAGCGAATTCCCGGTGTTTTCAGAATAAAATCTTCATGGATATCATCAAGATACCGCTCGCCCAAAACAAGCTTTACATTCTTTGCACGGAGGGCCGTGGCCAAATCCCCCAAGGCCTGTTCGTCTTTTTTGTCGCGGGCAACCACAAAAGCTCCCATATCAAGCAAAAAATCAATGAGCGGCGTATTGCTCACTCCGATACCGATAACAGATACTGTTTTTTTGCAAAAGCGTTCTTTTAGCTGTTCCAAAGTTATTTTCATCTTGATCCCTTTCCTGCTCTGTCAAAGAATATCTCTTTCGACACAAACTTTGAAAATAATAATGCTTCATTATATGCCGATATAACCCGATTTATCTCATACAAACCGACTGAAGCCGGTGCACAAAAGCGCAAAAAACCGGCTTTATTTGCAAATACATACAAAAAAGCCGATTTATGAAACTCAAAACGGAACAATTTCATCGGTTGCCTTATTTTTCAAAATGGATAAAATAGCCCGACTCATTTCATCCGGACGCATATCAAAATTGCGTTCAATCCATTCCGCTTCATCTTGCGTTTCCGTACAAACCGATAATTTTAAAACGGGGCGATTATTTTTATAATAATTGCACCAAAACTGATAACCGCCGTTTAAATCCGGCTCCACACCAAACCGAATATCGGAATTCTTTTTTTTGAGCTCCAACAGCATAAACGCATTTTTTTTTGCGCTTTCCTTGGTCATGTTCAGCAAAGTGCTCTCTAAACTGTCCACCGTCTCCGATCCCAAAGCTGTTAACTGATAGAAAGTATGGTTTTCTTTTTCAAGCAGACGGATATGCCCGGTCTTCACAAGCTCCGGAAAACAATCCAAAAAATCAAACGGAGATACGATTCCGTTTTGCACAACGATATCGTTGATGTCAACGAAGTCCAGTGGCTCTCCAACCGCTTTCATTAAATATAAGATAAATATTTTTATATCATTTCGATCTGTCAGCGGTGCCTGCAATGTAAAACCTCCCTTTTCTTTTCACAAGCCGGTTTTAAGAAACAAATTCCGTATAAATAGCACTCAGAGTTTTCTCGAAATCGGTTTCGTCCACGCCGATGATGATATTGATCTCGCTGGAGCCCTGATCAATCATTCGAATATTTACATCCGATGCCGAAATCGCGTTAAAGACACGAGCTGCGGTTCCCTTTGCACGGCGCATATTCCGACCGACTACCGCCACAAGCGCCAGTCCGTCGTCAATGGAAATACTGTCCGGATTCACGGCGCGACATATCGCATTCATCAAATAGTCCATTTTATCCGCAATATCCTTGGTATTCACCACGACGCTCATTGTATCAATGCCGGAGGGCAAATGCTCAAAGCTGATATGCTCTTTTTCCAAAATCTCAAGCAACTTCCGACCGAAGCCGAGTTCCTGATTCATCATATCTTTTTCCAGAGTGATAACCGAAAATCCCTTTTTTCCGGCAATACCGGTAATAACGCCGTCATCGCCGGACTCATGTATATCCGTCGCCACAATCATAGTTCCCTTGTCCGCAGGGCGATTCGTATTTTTAATATTGATCGGTATTCCGGCAATGCGCACCGGGAAAATAGCATCCTCATGCAATACCGTCGCTCCCATGTAAGAAAGCTCCCGGAGTTCATGATACGTAATCGTATCAATGGGACGGGGATTTTTTACAATACGCGGATCCGTCATCAAAAAGCCGGATACATCTGTCCAGTTTTCATAAAGCGTTGCATACGCGGCACGGGCCACAATCGAACCGGTAATATCCGATCCGCCGCGGGAAAAGGTTTTAATGGTATCATTCGGCATGGATCCGTAAAATCCGGGAATAACCGCACAAGTATACTCTTTCAAGCGCTCTGACAGAATTTTCTGTGTATTCTCGGCATCAAATGTTCCATCCTCTTTGAAGAAAATCACCTCTGCCGCATCAATAAAATCATATCCAATATAGCTTGCAAACAAAATACCGTTCAAATATTCTCCGCGGGATGCCGCATAATCCCGTCCGGCCTTACTGATAAATGAATTTTTGATTGCCTTAAATTCCTCGTTCAGCGAAACATTTAAATTCAAATCCTGAATAATACCGTTATAGCGCTCTTCGATTGCCGCAAAATATTCATCGATATTTTCACCTCTTGCCGCTTTCTCATAGCAGGTATAAAGCATATCCGTAACTTTGATATCATCCGAAAAACGCTTTCCGGGTGCGGAAACCACTACATAGCGGCGAGCAGGATCTGCCCTCACAATATCCGCCACCTTTTTAAATTGATTGGCATCGGCCAGTGAGCTCCCGCCGAATTTCACTACTTTAATCACTGTCTTTCTCCTTTCAGTGAGAAATATTATCAAAAATTTGAATTTTCAAATTCAAAAATCAAAGCCGTATATAGAGAAATTATATGAAAAAAATGTTTTTTTGTCAATACAAAAGCCTTTGAATTATCGCTTTCATCATAATAACACCGAAAATACGGGAAGAACAAGCCGTGCAAAAGCATAACAACAATGCCCTTTTGCTTTGAACAAAAACGCTTCCTGTCAGTTTACAGTGCGAAAAAGTTGCCATTTTATTAACTGTTTTCACCCAGACGATAGTATTGATCCCCCAAAAAAATCCGATCAACCGTACCGAGCAGAGACATGCCGAGATAGGGCGTGTTAAATGACTTGCTTTGAATGTTGCTGCGCGAAAGGATTAATTCCTTATTCGTTGAAAACACACACAGAGAAATCGGCGTTCCGATGCAAAGAGTACCATATCCGTTTGATATGAGACCGGTAATTTTTGCAGCAGAAGAAGAAAGCAGATTGATCAAGCGGTAAATATCAATATACCCTTGGGCAACCAAATAGGTATAAGAAACGGCAAAAGCGGATTGCAAGCCGATCATACCGAACGCCGCCTGAGAAACAGGGCGCTTCTTTTCATATTCGGCGCAAGGACGATGTCGTGTACTGATTACATCGATCGTTCCGTCACAAATTCCTTCGATAATTGCTTCGGTATCCGCCTTGGAGCGAAGCGGTGGAAGCGTTTTTGCGGCGGAACCGTAAAAGAAGACATCATCCTCGGTGAGACTGAAATATTGCG
>CAKRMZ010000038.1 GCA_934365155.1 uncultured Eubacteriales bacterium
AAGCAAGTGGCAATCGAAACATTTCCAATTACCCCTTCCATTAATCTCAACGCAATACAAACTCAAAAATTCAAAACCAATGTTTTGGCCGTAAAACTCATTGTAGCTTTAGATAAGGAAAATGCTTCCTTTTATTCGCTGTTATGTCGCGTAATCAAGCAAGGAACCGAAAATTACCCCTCCATCACCGAATTGAGCCGCAAATCCCAAGAGCTTTATTCGCTGATCCACCAGGTGCGTACGTTTAAAGCCGGATCCGATCAAATCATTGAATTTTCGGTGGATTATTTAAAAGCGTCATTTATACCGGATCAATGCGACATCTGCGCCAATGCCGTTCAAATCTTAAATGAGCTGCTTTTTCATCCGCTCCTGTGCGATGATGAATTCTCCCCGGCTTATGTCGAAAGAGAAAAGCAAGGTCTATGTGACGCAATTCGCTCAAGGATCAATAACAAAGGAGCGTATGCCCTCCACCGACTCATCCAACAAATGTGCAAAGAGGAGGCATACGGCATCAGTGCCGAAGGAGAAATCGATATTATTGAACAGATTACTCCGAAAACCCTTTACCGCGCTTACCGCGAACTTCTGAATACAGCAAAAATAGAGCTTTACTTCGTCGGGGATGAAAACATTCCCCGTTTAATTGAATTATTAAAGCCGATCTTTTCAAAGCAGAATTTTATCACCGAACTGCCGAAGCAAGCAGCCATAAAAAGAAAAGAAATCGAAATGTCGTTTGAAGAAATCCGTGAAGCTTTCCCGGTCAAGCAATCCAAACTCTGCATGGGATTTCGCTTAAACCGATATATTTCCGATGCAGACTGGACAGCTTCACTGGTCTTTTGCGAGTTGTTCGGCGCTTCTCCGCAAAGCAAGCTTTTTATGCATGTACGTGAAAAGTTGAGCCTTTGTTATTACTGCAGCGCCGGCGTTATCGCCAGCAACGGAATCATGATAGTACAAAGCGGAATTGACAGAAAAAACTGTGAACTTGTAAAAAAAGCCGTGTGCGATATGTTGCGCGAAATACAAAACGGGAATTTCACCGCGGCCGAACTCGCAGACGCCAAGCGTTCCTTGATCAACAACTTACTGGAAACGCAAGACAGTGCAGTCGCTATGGAAAACTGGTATTTTATCCACGGATTATATCAACTGAACATTGATATTCCGGAACAGGTTCAAATGATTCAGGATATCAGTCGGGAGCAAGTGATCCGCGCCGCTCAGGAGATTTCCGCCGACACACTCTACTTTTTAGAGGGAACCCTCGATCAATCATCGCTGTGTGACGATGAGGAGGAGCATGCCGATGAATAATATAATTACTGAAAAAACAAACCCCCGAATCTGTGAAAAATATTATCATGTTTCTCACAAAAGCGGTCTTGAAATTTATGTAATTCCCAAAAAAATGTCTACCTCTTACGCACTCTTTGCCACAAAATACGGATCGATCGATAATCGCTTCCGCACGGAAAATGAAAAAGACTTTACGGAAGTGCCGATGGGCGTGGCTCATTTTTTGGAACATAAAATGTTTGAAAATGAAGACGGCATTGATACCTTTGCCCGTTTTGCTGCCACAGGAGCAAACGCCAATGCATATACCACTTTCGACAAAACCGCCTTTTTATTTTCCTGTACCGACAATTTTGAACAATCGCTGAAAATACTGCTGGATTTTGTTTCAAGCCCTTATTTCACCCCGGAAACCGTGCAGAAAGAGCAAGGAATTATTGCCCAGGAAATAAAAATGTATGAAGATCTGCCGTCCAATGTCCTGTTTTATAATCTGCTCGGTATCATGTACGATTCCCATCCGGTTAAAATCAATATTGCGGGCACGGTGGAATCCATTTCCGAAATCAGCGCCGATTTGCTTTATCGTTGCTACAATACATTTTATAACCCATCCAATATGGCTCTCTGCGTGTGCGGAGACATTGATCCGAATGTTGTTGTAGCCGCAGCCGATCAAATAATACAAAAGAGGCCTCCCGTGGTAATTGAGCGCTTTTTCCCGCAAGAACCGGCCGGTGTACGTACTGCCCAAATTGAAGGAACTGCGGACATCTCCATGCCGCTGATGATGCTCGGTTTAAAAGATACGGATATCAGCAAGGATCCGGTTATACGTCAAAAAAAGGGCGTCTGCGTAGATTTGATTTTGGATATTCTTTTCGGAAAGACCAGCGCATTTTATGAATCGCTTTATAAAGAAGGGTTGATCAACGGCTCACTGAATACCGATTATGAGCACAACCGTAATTTTTCATTTGCGACCGTCAGTGCCGAATCAAAAAATCCCCAAGAGGTTTTTCGCCGTATCCGCCGCCACATTGAAAAACATCAAGCGTTAAAGACTCTGTCTGACGATGATTTTATCCGTGCAAAGCGTGCCCTTTATGCGGACGCAGTTACTGCTTTTGACAGTACCGAAGAAATCGCCAACAGCTTTTTGGATTTTATTTTCGACGATTTTGATATGCTGAATTATACAGATATTATTTCTGCAATCACACTGGAAGAGGTCAACGCAATTCTGCATTCCCCGATGTTTTCCAAAAAGGCCATGGCACTGTCTGTTCTGTATCCCCGCCAGAGCCATAAATGAAAGGAGCAAATCATGACAAACATTATATCATTTCCGAATCTCGGAGGCATTGAGCTTCACCTAAATCCGGTTGCGCTGTCTTTTGGAAATCTGCATATTTATTGGTACGGAATTATTATTGTTACCGGAATTATATTTGCTTTTTTCTATACCCTTCAAAGAGCGAAGCAAGAGCAAATTCAAAGTGACCATATCTATGACTTAGCTATATTCGTCATTCTATTCGGCATTCTCGGTGCGCGCCTCTTTTATGTTGCGGCAACTTGGAAACAATATTCCTATCGTTCGTTTTATGACATTATCGCCGTATGGAACGGCGGGCTTGCCATATACGGCGGTATCATCGCAGGAGCGCTTGTTGTTGTAATATTCTCACTAATTAAGAAAATTCGTATTCTATCGCTTTGCGATGCGCTGGCACCCGCAGTCATGGCCGCACAAGCAATCGGACGTTGGGGAAATTTTGTTAATGCAGAGGCTTATGGATCCTTAGACAGCTTTGAATTTTTCGGGAAAGTTTTTTCCACACCGTGGGCCAAAAATATTCCTTTTAAAATGACAATTTCAAAAATGTCCGAAAGCGGTATTTTAGAAAATATCGGCTCGTTCCATCCCACTTTTCTTTATGAGTCTGTTTGGAATTTAATCGGATTTCTTCTCATTCATTTTACTTATAAAAAGAAAAAATACCACGGACAAGTTCTGCTTATGTATCTAACCTGGTACGGCTTCGGCAGAATGTTTATTGAGGGGCTTCGCACGGATTCCCTTCCGGCGGGAAACCTTCGCATTTCCCAGTTGCTGGCTTTTATTTGTTTTGTCGTCGGCTCAATTCTGCTTATTGCATTTGCCATTTGCTATCGGAAATCGTCTCCGATCCTTGTTGGAAATTCCGGTTGTGCCGCAGAGCCTTCCCCTTTAGACTCACAAAGCACAGCCAATGCGCCTGCCGCAACCGATTCCACCCCCGAGAAAGAGAATGATAACCACAACCCGCAAGATACGGATGACAAACAAACAATAAATGAGGAGGACCACAGTCATGGCACAGATCATTGACGGTAAACAAATTTCAAAAATAATTCGTCGACGCATCGCCGATGAAGTCGCAATAATGAAAGAAAAAGGGGTTGTTCCCGGGCTCGCAGTTATTATTGTCGGCGAAGACCCCGCATCTTGTGTCTATGTTCGCAACAAAGCACGTGCATGCGAAGAAGTCGGATTCTATTCCGAAGTCATTCGAATGGATGAAAACACACCGGAAGATGAAGTGGTTTCAAAAATTCATTCACTCAATGAAAACCCTGCCATTCATGGCATACTGGTCCAGTTGCCACTGCCGAAATTGCTGAACGAATCTCGCATTCTATCTGCAATCACACCGTCAAAAGATGTTGATGCTTTTTTACCCGAGAATGTCGGAAAACTCTCCCTGGGCTCTGCCGAAGTGCTTCCATGCACACCGGCCGGTGTCATGACAATGCTGCAGGAAAGCAAAATCGATATCTGCGGAAAAGAATGTGTTGTTGTTGGCCGCAGCAACATTGTTGGAAAGCCTATGGCTATGATGCTCTTAGCGGCAAACGGCACAGTCACTGTTTGCCATTCAAAAACCAAGAATCTCGCCGAAATAACTTCTCGTGCCGATATTTTAATTGCCGCCATCGGAAAGCCAAAATTTATTACCGCCGATATGGTAAAGCCGGGAGCGTGCGTCATCGATGTCGGTATTAACCGCGATTCGGACGGAAAATTAGTCGGAGATGTTGACTTTGTTAACGTAGAACCCTTGGCTTCTTACATTACACCGGTTCCGGGAGGAGTCGGACCGATGACAATTACAACGCTTCTGCAAAACACATTGCGTACCGCAAGCTCATTTCTTCAGAACAAAGCAACGAAATGACAAGATAAAACCAACAGGGGTTTAAAAGCTTGACGGACAAAAAAAGACATTGAAAATTCTGAAAATGATACACTCGGTGTCTTTTGTAATACCGATATCGCACATCCGCTGATTTTGATACATACGTTCGGTTTTTGTTACGGATTTTTCGTTTTTTCATCTTGTTAAAAATGAAGGATCATGGTATAATATAGTATTATAAACTACATCAAATATAAAGAGGCATAGTGATTTTATGAAATACGTTGTTATCATTGCAGACGGTATGGCCGATTACAAAGTAGCCGAGCTCGGAAACAAAACGCCGATGGAAGCTGCTGATAAACCCACCGTTGATTTTCTTTCCAAAGATGCTATTGTCGGAACCGTACTGAATGTTCCGGAAGGAATGGTGCCGGAAAGCGACACGGCAAATCTTGCAATTTTGTCCTATGATCCGAAGGTTTATTCCAAAGGGCGTTCTCCCTTGGAAGCTGTCAGCATGGGCTTGGAGATGGCACCGGACGACACGGCGTTCCGCTGCAATGTTGTAACAGTCAGCGAAGACGAAGCTTGCTATGAAGATCACATTATGATCGATCACAGTGCAGACGAAATCAGCACGGATGAAGCGGCAGAGCTGATTCATACGATTCATCGTGAGCTTGGCAATGAAATACGCCGTTTTTATCCCGGCGTCAGTTATCGCCATTGCCTGCTTTGGAAAGACGCACCGATGGCGGAATTCATGCGCCCGCATGACATTATAGGCAAACGAATCGGGGATTATTTGCCGAAAGGACCGCAAGCCGAGATATTTATCGAACTGATGAAAAAGAGCTACAACATTCTCAAGGATCATCCAGTAAACTTAAAAAGGAAAGCGGAAGGAAAAAATCCGGCAAATACAATTTGGCTTTGGAGTCCCGGCAAAAAGCCTGCGCTCCCCTCTTTTAACGAAAAATGGGGCTTGCGCGGAGCCGTAATCTCAGCAGTAGACCTCATTAAAGGAATCGGCATCTGCGCCGGCATGCGCAGTATTGATGTAGAAGGCGCAACCGGAAACATTCATACCAATTTCAAAGGCAAAGCAGAAGCCGCAATCAAGGCGCTGAAAGACGGATTTGATTTTGTTTTTGTTCACGTAGAAGCGCCGGATGAATGCGGACACCGTGCCGAAATTGAAAACAAAGTTTTATCAATCGAAAAAATCGATCACGATATTGTGAAGCCGGTTTACGAATATTTAAAATCAACCGGTGATGATTATAAAATCATGTTCCTTCCGGATCATCCGACCCCGCTTTGTTTACGCACACACACAAGCGACCCGGTCCCGTTCCTCATCTATTCCGGCAAAAAATCATACAGTGGTGTTTCCTGTTTTACCGAAGCCACTGCAGCAGAGAAAAACTTCTATATTCCTCACGGTTACACCTTATTAGATCTTATGATTAAAGATAAACAATAAATCACAGAGGAAATTTTCTTATGAATAATCCAAAAAATGCAAAAGTTTTCGGCGCAAACCACCAAAAGCCAAAGCGTCTGTCCGTAGCAATTTTTTGCAGTCTGCTCGATTGGATAGAAATTTTTGTGTTTTCCTTAGCATTTGTGCTATTGCTGTTTACTTTTGTGCTTCGTCTCGCCGTTGTAAACGGGCCCTCTATGGAAAACACCCTGCACCAAGGCGAAACTTTGGTTATTTCCAATCTTTTTTACCAACCGAAGCAAAACGATATCGTGGTTTTTCAGTCCCCTACGAGCACTTTTGACGAACCGATTGTAAAGCGTGTCATCGCAACCGAAAATCAAGTTGTCGATATTGACTTTACAACATGGACCGTTACCGTAGACGGTAAAACCTTAGATGAAGATTATGTCAGACGGGAAATCGGTTCCATGGCGGGTTCCAATCTTAAATACCCCTACACCGTTCCCGAGGGAATGATCTTTGTTATGGGCGATAACCGAAACCATTCAACCGACAGCCGTTCCTTTGAAATCGGCCCGGTTGACACACGTTTCATTTTAGGTCAAGTAAAATGCCGTTTGTTTCCGATTTCAAAATTCGGCACCGTAAAATAATTCTGAGGTAAAAAGCATGATTCGATCCACTCTTCCCGAAAACGGGAACTTCTACCGCGGTAATTTACATGCCCATACTGTAAGTTCAGATGGGCATAACAGTACCGAAGAGCTGATTCAATTCTACAAAGATGCAAAATATGATTTTTTAGCAATTACCGACCATAATATTTATACCGACCTATCCGACCGATCCACAGATGATTTTTTACTGATTCCCGGTGCTGAAATCGGCATCTATAAATCTTCATTTCATCATGTGCTTGCAATCGGAAATCCCTCAGAAAGCAGCTTTCATCACGGAAAAATTTTCCCTGCCGATTGGCGCTATCATGCAAAGCTGCCGGAGCTGATCGACCTCATTCATCAAAACGGGAATCTCGCAATTTATGCACATCCCACGAGTTCCGGAACGGATATCCGTTCTTTAATGGATCTTGAAAATTTAGACGGAATCGAAATTTTCAATGCTATGCAGGAAAGCTCAGAGAAAGACGGATTTTCCGAGGTTTATTTTGATCAGTTGATTGAATCCGACAAAAAAATTATGGCTTATGCGACTGACAATACTCACAATATTAAAAGTCCCCTGTTCGGCTCGATTACTGTGAAAGCAGATTCACTCAGTTACAATTCCCTGTTTGGTGCACTCAAATCCGGCGCCTTTTACGCCTCCTGCTCCAAAGATATTCATCATGTTGCGGAAATTTTTAATTTTTATGTAAATGAAAAAAACGAAGCGATTATCGAATGCTCCAAATGCCGTTCCGTTTTTATCATGAGCTCCAAGGATTCTCACCTATATGAAGGGCCGCTGCATGCTCCGATTACCTTTGCAGTCCACCCGATTCCAAGCGGTGCTGAATTTGTCCGCGCCATTTGCACGGATTATGACGGAAACATTTCATGGACACAAGCCATTTGGCTTTAATCAACAAAAAAGGAAAGGACAGAACCAATGCCCTCAGACATCATCCAATGGTTTCCCGGGCACATGGCAAAAACACGCCGCTTAATTAAAGAGAACTTGTCAAGCGTTGATATTGTTCTTGAAATTTTAGATGCACGAATCCCCGAAAGCTCAAAAAACCCTGAATTAAGCAGTTTAATTCACGACAAACCGGTTATTTCCGTTTTAAACAAAGCCGGACTTGCCGATCCTGTTATCACCAAAAAATGGATTGCATTTTATCAATCCATCGGACGCGCGTGTGTGGCATGTGACTGCATCAGCGGTTACGGTATGAAAAACATCGGAACTCAAGTCAAAGAGCTTTTGGCAGACAAGCTAAAACGCTATGCCGACAAAGGGATGCAAGGGCGCACAATCAAAGCCATGATTCTCGGTATTCCGAATGTAGGCAAGTCATCTCTTATTAACCGCATTTCGCAAAATAAAAAAGCAAAGGTTGAAAACCGGCCCGGCGTCACCTTGACCAAGCAGTGGGTGAAAACCAACATCGGAATTGACCTTTTGGATATGCCGGGCGTGCTTTGGCCGAAATTTGAAGATCAAAGAATCGGCGAAAACCTCGCAATTACCGGAGCGATCAAAGATGATATTTTAGATATTGAGCGTATTGCAACCGCGCTTTGCGACCGACTTCGTTCACTCTATCCAGAGCAGCTCGCAGAACGATATCGGCTTTCAGATGATCTTTTTATCACAAATGCAGAGCCCCATGAGTTACTGATTGCAATCGCCAAAAAACGCGGCTGCCTGTTGCAAAAAGGCGAAGTAGATATTGAGCGAGCATCCAATCTTTTAATTGATGAATTCCGAGCCGCCAAAATCGGCAAAATTTCATTGGAGGTTCCGACATGTTAAGCTGGGATCTGGAAGAGAGTTTATGGGCCGAAGGCTATCAAAACGTATGCGGCACCGATGAAGCGGGACGCGGACCGTTAGCCGGTCCTGTCGTCGCTGCCGCAGTAATTTTAAATCCGGCCAATGAAATTCCGGGCCTTAATGATTCCAAAAAATTAAGTGAGAAAAAGCGCGAACAATTATTTGAATGTATTTGCCAAACGGCAAACGCCTATGCCGTGGGCATGGCCAGCCCTGAGGAAATCGATGAACTCAACATTTTAAATGCCTCGATGCTTGCCATGCACCGCGCAGTAAAATCTCTTTCTCCCGCAGCAGATTATGTACTGATCGACGGAAATGTTTCCCGTGGATTCGATTATGTCGACCATCTTACCGTAATTAAGGGTGATGCAAAATCTCCATCCATCGCAGCAGCCTCTATTTTGGCAAAGGTGACTCGTGATCGCATTATGGTACAATTAGATCAACAATACCCGCAATATGAATTTGCAAAGCACAAAGGATATCCGACTCGCCGACACATGGAGCTGGTCCGGAAATACGGTATTATTCCCGATTATCGCAAAAGCTTTTTAAAGTTTCTGCAAAAGGAGAATTCAAAATGACCTCAACGGATATCGGTCGAATCGGCGAAAATATCGCGGCATCTTATCTGCAGAATCAGAATTATAAAATTGTTACGCGCAATTACCGCTCAGCGCATGGTGAAATTGACATTATAGCAGAAAACAAAGAAACTCTGGTTTTCATTGAAGTCAAATCAAGAACACCGGCTTCTTTTCATAAATACGGCAGCGGAAAATATGCGATTGATACTTATAAAAGAACCGCCTTTTTATCCGCTGTAAAAACTTATTTATACCGGTACCCCTCTAAAAAATCCAAACGAATCGATGTAATTGAAGTCACTTTTAATAATTCCGCTTTGACCGAATATCAAATTCATCACTTTAAAAATGCGTTTGGTGAGCAATCTGCTCCGTATTCATACCGAAAATTTTAAATCTTGAAAGGTGAAATTCCACTATCATGAATTATATAAGTACTCGAGGAAAAATCTCATCCGACAATGCCATTCAATCAGCAGAAGCAATCAAACGCGGCCTCGCACCGGACGGAGGGCTTTTCATGCCGGAAAGCTTCCCCGTTATTACGATGCAGGACATTCGTTCTATGATAAAAATGAATTATTCGGAGCGTGCATTTTTTATTCTGTCAAAATATCTGACCGATTATCCGGCGGAAATGTTGAAAAAAGCATGCGATGAAGCATATTCCGAAAAGCGCTTTCCGGGAGGACCGGCTCCGCTTAAAAAAATCGATTCCGATCTGTATTCCTTAGAGTTGTGGCATGGACCGACTTGTGCCTTCAAGGACGAGGCGCTCCAAATTATGCCCATGCTGCTCTCCGGCGCATTGAAGATTACCAAAGAGGATAAAACAGCCTTCATCCTGGTAGCAACATCCGGTGATACCGGAAAAGCGGCACTGGAAGGATATAAAGATGTAGACCAAGTCAAAATCATGGTTTACTATCCCTCCGACGGCGTCAGTGCCGTGCAAAAGATGCAGATGGCTACGCAAAGCGGAAATAATGTAGAAGTATGCGCAGTGCAAGGAAATTTTGATGATGCACAAACCGGAGTAAAAAGAATTTTTTCTGATCCGAACGCCACAAAAGAGCTTGAAAAACGCGGATTCTTTTTCTCTTCCGCAAATTCCATCAACTGGGGACGTCTTGTTCCGCAAATTGTATATTATGTTTCTGCTTATTGCGATTTGTTGGATAAAGAAGAAATCAAAGAAAACGAAGAAATTATTTTCAGTGTTCCGACCGGAAACTTCGGTAATATTTTAGCCGCTTTTATCGCTAAACAAATGGGTCTTCCGATTCGCAAACTGATCTGTGCTTCCAATCAAAATAATGTGCTGACCGACTTTATTCAAACGGGTACATATGATCGCAACCGTCCCTTCTACACCACGATGTCTCCTTCCATGGATATCTTAATATCCAGCAACCTCGAACGACTTTTATACTTGATGTCCGATGCCGCTACTACCTCTGAGTATATGCGTGAGCTTTCCGAAAAGGGCGCTTACACCGTCAACAAAGATATTTTCAACAAAATTCAGTCTGTTTTCGTCGGTGAATATGCAAGCGAAAAGGAATGCGCAAAAACCATTTCGGAGATATATCAAAAAAATCAGTATTTGTGCGACCCGCACACTGCTGTCGGCATTGCAGCCGCAAAGAAAGCATCCAATGAACACTGCAAGATCGTTGTTGCTTCTACAGCCAGCCCCTATAAATTTGCATCCGATGTTTATCACTGCCTCACCGAAAAGAATGCCCCGGACGATTTTGCCGCAATTTCTCTGCTCTCAGAAGTAACGAAAACAGAGGTTCCGGCACCAATTGCTTCTCTTCGTGAAAGAAAAATACGCTTCAGCGAAGTGATAGAACCCGACCAAATGTTGGAAACGACTTTATCAAAAATTCAATAATGATATAAAAAGCGGAAATACGCAACCCTTTTGCGCACTCCCGCTTTTTATCCTAATGTGTGCATTAATGTCTATGCACACCCATTTGCTTTGGGTGCAACAAGCGTTTTTTCAACCGTTTGTGTGCTTAGCTGTTTTTTTGCTTAAATGTGGCACATACCGTATCAGTGCAGGAAGTTGCATAGCTCGGTCCGACTGCAATCTTCTCCGCTGTACAATAATGATCACCGTCATGATAGATACAGTTTTTCACATCACATCCAACGCCCTTGTTGTGGCTTTGATCGCCGGAGCATTTGCAGCTTTCATCTGAAAAAAAACCCATTTGAGTTCATCCCCTTTTTTATTTTATACCTTTTCATAAAGGCTATCTTATTATTCACTGTTGCCTTTATTCTTATTCTTATTTGTTACGCGGAGAAAAAATTGTGAGTGTATTCGTAATTGCAGATACGCATCTTTCTTTCGGTGTCAAAAAGCCTATGGATATTTTCGGCAACCGATGGAAAAATTATCATGAAAAATTGAAAAACGGATGGATCAGCCAAATAACGGACTCTGATACCGTAATCATTCCCGGTGATATCTCCTGGGCAATGAATATTCAGGAAGCACTGCCTGATTTTGCTTTTTTAAGTGCCCTGCCCGGACAAAAAATTATTCTCAAAGGAAATCACGATTATTGGTGGTCTACGACGAATAAACTAAATAATTTTATCGCTGAAAATCATTTTGACAGCATTCGCTTTTTGCATAATAATGCCTTAATTGCAGAAGATTTTATTATTTGCGGCAGTCGCGGTTGGTATCCGGACGATAAAAATCACAAGCTTTCCGAAAATGCCGATTGCAAAAAAATTGTTGCACGGGAGGCAATTCGTTTGCGCTTAAGTCTGGAAGCCGGAAAAAAACTGCAAGAAGCTGACCCCACCCCACGTGAAATAATTGCTTTTATGCATTTTCCCCCATATTATACCGATTATTGCTGTGATGAATTAATTTATGAACTATACCGTGCCGGAGTTTCCCGTTGCTATTTCGGGCATATACACGGAAAATATTCCGGGCCGGAATATTTTGAATACTGCGACATCCGTTTTTATCTGATTTCCAGCGATTTTTTAAACTTTATTCCGAAAAAAATCGAAGCAACATCCCAAAAAAACAATAATTGTGTAAAGTAACCATGATTTTTCCAGTTTTTATGCCATTTAATATTGACTTTATCATACTTCTAAAGTAAAATAAAGTTTGAATTATTTTATGAAATATATTATATAATCATCTTGGAGGATAGATTTTATGAATCTAAAAAATGTGACGCATCCGAAGAAAAACACGGCAGAAATCGAGTTTGTCATTGATAAGCTTAGCTTTGACAATGCAGTCAATGCCGTTTATCACAAAAAGGTTCGCAATATTACCATTAACGGCTTCCGCAAAGGAAAAGCACCCAAACATGTGATTGAAAAAATGTACGGAACCGGTTTCTTTTATGAAGATGCCATCAATGATCTGCTTCCCGAAGCTTATGAAGCAGCTTTAAAGGAATCGAAAGAACAGGCTATCAGCCGTCCTGAAATTGAGATCTTATCCATCGACGACAACGGTGTTGCCGTTAAAGCAACGATTTCGACCTATCCCACGGATCTTACCATCAAAGAGTATAAGGGTCTCAGTGCCGAAAAAGAAAAGAAAAATGCAACGGACGAGGATGTTAACGCCGAAATCGAAAAGATTCGCGCACGCAATTCCCGCACGATTGATATCACCGACCGTGCTGCTCAAAAAGATGATATTGCTGTTATTGACTATGACGGTTATGTAGACGGAAAGCAGTTTGAAGGCGGAAAAGCAGAAAAGCATGAACTGAAATTGGGATCCAAACAGTTTATTGACGGATTTGAAGATCAAATTATCGGTCATAATATCGGCGATGAATTTGATGTCAATGTCACCTTCCCGGAAAACTACCATGCAAAAGAACTATCCGGCAAACCGGCTGTTTTTAAAGTAAAACTCCACGAAATCAAATTCAATGAATTGCCGGAGCTTGACGACGAATTTGCAAAAGATGTTTCCGAATTTAACACCTTAGATGAATATAAAGCCTCTTTGAAGTCTAAAATTCAAGAAAGATACAATACCGAATGCGACAATGCATACACAGAACGTCTCATGGATGCCCTTGTTGCAAACTTAGAAGGCGATATTCCGGAAGCACTTTATGAAAACGAAGTAGAAAATATGATGAATGACTATGATATGAGACTTCGTCAAAACGGCATGACTTTGGATGTTTACTGCAATTATCTCGGACTGAAGCCGGAAGATATGAAAAAGGATTTCAGACCGCAGGCAGAACACACTGTAAAATGCAAATTAGCTTTGGAAAAAGTAGTGGATGCCGAAAACATTGTTGTAAGCGATGAAGACATCAATGCTGAGCTTGAGAGATTGGCAAAAGCCTACAACCTGGAGATCGAGAAAATCAAAGAAAGCGTCCCCACGGATGTAGTCAGTAAGGACCTTGCTCTTCAAAAAGCAGTTGAAGTAATCAAAGCCAATGCAACCGTAGCAAAAAAGACAGCTTCCAAGAAAGCAAAAGCGGACAGCGCAGAAAAAGCAGAAAAAGCAGAAAAAGCGGAAAAACCCGCAACCGCTAAAAAAACCACAGCATCGAAAAAGAAAGCCGCTGCAAAAACC
>CAKRMZ010000039.1 GCA_934365155.1 uncultured Eubacteriales bacterium
CGCCCTTTCCCTCGCCGGTTCCGAAACGCGGACAATCCACCTTGGCTAAAAAAGTACTGTCATTTTTTCTTTCAGCGCAAAGATACCGGTCAACTTGTCCGACAAAATCTTCGCATCCTTTCATTCCGATTACGCAAATGTCTCCAAAATAAGCCGTGCTCATGGGTTATCCTCCGTGTGAAAAGTTAATATTTCATAAATTTTATAATATATTTTTGTTTTTCAATTCGATTGCAACCGATCCGACTGATCCAGCTGTTTTGCCACACATATACTCTGTGCTAAGTTCTCACTCCATTCCAAACGTGCAAATGTTTCTTCTGCATTTGCGCCGCAAACCACAATACTGTCATTTTCCGAAATCAATAATGATGCCTGATTGTGAACTTCTTTGGCTGTCAGTTCCGGCTGCATGAAGGACGCTCCGAAAGGAAGCCGCTTTAAATTACCGATTAATTCTGCCCCGGCAGCATAACGGGCCGGTTCAAAATTAGTCTCGGTAACAGCGAAAGACATCAGATAAGGGGGCTGCGCGATCAGAATACACCCGATATCCGGATTCTTTCGATAAATATGCATGCAAAGCTCTGCCGAACGGGAAGGAATTTTATTGCATTCTCGTTTTCCCTTATCGATTAAAATCAAATCTTCCTCTGACAAGTAAAACCGATCCTTCCCATAAGGGGTAATTAAAAACCGATCCTCGTCAACACGATAAGACAAAGTACCCGATGACGGGGTAAACAAGTTCTTTTGATATAAGCGCTCGATTTTATCAATCATATTCTTGCGCAAAGATAAGGTCTGTTCATCATCGGAAATTTGTGCCGATTCGTCAAAGTGAGGAAAATTTCGAAGCATGTACATTGTCATATGTTTCTCACTGGGGATCACCGGTTTACCGATTGCCGACAAAACAAAATTTAATTTTGCGGCTGCTTCCAATTCATCCAACCGTAAAAAAGCAGTCTCCAGATCCTCTCCGATTACAACGACACCGCCGTTCTCAATCAATAAACAGTCATGCCCTAACTGCGCCTTATGCATTAAGCGATCATTCAAGCTTTCGCGCATGCTGCCGAAATGAACAAAAGAAAGTGTCTCACAACGATATTTAGAGCTTGGCAAAAATGAAATGTTCGGCAATTTTCCCATAGAGCCGTAAGCCATCAAATAAGGCGGGAAAGCATGAATAACAGCCTGAATGTTCGGGCGCACCGCATAGATGCTATAATGCATCGCAATATTATTATCAACTGCACGTACATTTTCAAGTTGTGACTTTGAAACACTGACGATATCTTCCCTGCTAAGAGCCGAAAGATCCTTACAAGCAGGGGTAATCCAAACATTCCCATTTTCATCTCTTGTGGAGATGCTACCGGAAAAGGCAGCACAAAGTCCGCGTTGATATGCCCGTGCAGACATATGAGCAACTTGAAAAGCGGGGTCCATTGATAACAAATCCATGCTATTATACCTCAAAACAATTTGAAAATTCATTCTAAAAGTATGATCAATGCTTCATTGCGACAATAAAATGAATCAAAATACATTTTCATATCCTTAACATATTAATGATACTATTTTTCAGAAGAAAAGTCAACTATCCGATTCAACATCTATCACCGCATTCAAAAAAAAATCATGAGAAAATATTTTCTCATGATTTTTTCATTAATTAGCTGCTAAATTTCCGATCGTATCCTGATATTGACATAACCGGATGTCCGCCCCAACCTTGCGCAGCTTTTCAACAATATTATCATAGCCACGTTGAATATGATAAATATCTTCAATTTCTGTCCGGCCGTTTGCTGCCAAAGCGGCAATAATCATCGCAGCGCCTGCACGAAGATCAACCGCTCTTACCCGGGCCGCACTCAATGTAGTTCCGCCTTCCACAATTGCTGTTTTCCCGTCTACTTTAATGGAAGCTCCCATACGTTTGAGCTCTTCCACATAACGGAAACGATTATCCCAAATGCCCTCGGAAAGATAGCAAACACCGTCTGCCAAACATAACAATACACACATCTGCGGATTCAAATCCGTGGGGAATCCCGGATACGGCATTGTTTTGACATTCACTTTAGAAAGCATTCTGTTCGGGCAGGATACAATCACATAATCGTCATGTTCCTCCACTGAAATACCCATTTCCGTAAGCTTTGCGGAAATAGACTCCAAATGCTTCGGAATCACATTGTTGATTTTCAAAGCTCCGCCTGTAGCAGCGGCTGCAATCATAAAGGTTCCCGCTTCAATCATATCGGAAATGATTGCGTGTGTGCAACCGTGAAGCTTGGATACTCCTTTAATTTTTATCACATCAGTGCCCGCGCCGGTAATCTGCGCACCGCAGGCATTCAAAAAGTTAGCAAGATCCACAATATGCGGCTCCCGCGCTGCATTTTCAATCACAGTCAAGCCTTTTGCCTTTACTGCGGCAATCATAATATTCATGGTTGCCCCAACAGTCACACCGTCAAAATAAATATGACTTCCGGTCAAAGCATCCTTGACCTCGGCTTCAATATAACCGCTTTCAACCGTCACTTCGGCTCCGAGAGCCTCAAGACCCTTAATGTGTTGGTCAATCGGACGAACTCCGAAATCGCAACCGCCCGGCAAGCCTACATATGCACGCCCAAAGCGTCCGAGTTCAGCCCCAATCAAATAATATGAGGCACGCATTTTTCGAACCATATCATAAGGTGCAGTCCCGCCAATTGCTTTTCGACTGTCAATTTCATAAGTATTCTTACCGAGCATCCGAATTTTTACACCCATAGCGCGTAAAATATCAAAGCACAGCGTTACATCGCTGATATTCGGAACATTCTCAATTACACATATATCTTCAATTAGCAAATTGGCTAAAATAATCGCTACTGCTGAATTTTTCATGCCGCTGATTTCAACAGAACCATGCAAAGGATTTCCACCGTTAATGATGATCTCCTCCAATTAAAATCACCTTCCCGCAAAATGCAAATTCACACATACACAAAATAGTATATCACGTTTATTATCCAAATGGAAGAGGTTTTTATAAATTTCATTTTTTATTAACATTTTTGCAAAAATATTATCCTGTGTTTTATACCTCGGCACATCCATACAAACGAGAGGTCTCTGATAGGTATATCCTGTTTTCGAGCCGATTATGTAATTTTATGTTTCTTATGTAATTTCATATTTCAGCCATCTTAAAGCATATCCGTTCATTCCTCCTTCAATACATCGGAATATATCAATTAAGCAAAGAAAACAACTTCATTGTGTGATTCAACCGAATTTCAAAGCGCTTACATTTTTGTGACAAAAGCCTTCTATGAGCATTATATGAGTAAAAGCCGTTCGTGTGAAAAAAAGAAAATGCAGCTTATTTGCTTTCCGATTCGGTCATTTCCCGAAAATACGCCACCGCAAGATCTACAACCTGTCCGTAAGAGCGACTTCCGGCAGCTTGTCCCTGTGACTTTAAATAAAAATCGTTCATAGAATCGCTGACATTCGATACTACCGTATGCTGATATTTCTCATAAAACTCACGGTAGGCCTGCATTTCATAGCGAACCTGAAGATCGAGCCCGCTTACGGTATCATAATACTTTTCGCTGTCAGCGCTGTAAAGAGCCGACGCAACATACTCATACATGTTCAGTAACGCACTATATCGAATATACGGATCATCGCTCTCAAGGCAAACCAAAAACGCCATAAAATTCGCTTCATCTTCACGGATCACTCCGCGCTGATGCGCCATTTCATGAGCCGTTGTATAAGGAATCGTATAGTCCGGAAAATTCATATTGATATTGGCTTCTCCGGTAAAATAAGTATAAATACCGGAAATGTGCGTATATGTCATTGGTTCCGAAAGCATAATGGGCTTTACGCGCACAGAAAGCGCAGGAAGAAAATCATATTTTTTCGAAGCGGCTTTATAAGCATCACAAAGTTTTGCGCTAAGTCCATCCAAATCATAAGGCATGTCGGAAAAGCTCATATAAGAAAAGCGGACATCCGAACACGCATTGTTTATCTGCTGCACCAAAATTTGAGCAGTGTCAAACAGCTCTGACGCCGAAACCTCACGACGATCCATGTTTAATTTATCCTCAATCGGCGAAGTTTTGTAGGCAACGCCGGTTGTCAGTGTAAAAAGCGAAAACATCAGCAGTACAACGCCGAACATCGTTCCCAAAAACCGTTCCGCATTGTCATCCTTTCGAATTTTTCGAATGCAGACCACTACGATGCATATAATTAAAACCGGCAAAAACAAAAGAATCGTTTCGGCAACCGAAAACGGAATCCATGCCGTTAAATAAGAAAGAATGGCGCGAACAAACGACGAAACATACCGGTTGAATCCGTCGGCAAAGGTGCTGCTGCAGCGTGCGGCAACGGAGATTCCGAGGCAAAGCACCGAAATCGGCAGCATTATTTTTGTAAACAAAGGAAACAGGCGATTCATCACGGTTTTGATTTTTTTTAAAATACTCATTTAAATTTTCCTAACATCCGTTCTGACAGTTAATATAAAATTTGAATTACCTTTCACAGTATTCACATTTCTGTTGCGAATAAAAACAGCTCATGACGGTTGCCAAAAAGAACAAAAAATCGGTTTATAAATTTTTTGCACGTTCAGAAAATATCATAGAGCTGTTTTTTTGATTATTGAATTACAATCACGTCAAAATCGCAATACAGGCCGAATTTCTTGATGACTTCAATATCGCCGTTATAAATAATTGCACTGTGATGGGTTCCTCCCGCATTGGAGAAATCCTCCAAAAAGTGAGCCAGGTCTCCGTTCGGACGGAACCATCCGTTCACCACATAATTCTGATTGTTGTCACGGGGAACGTCTATCATTTCGCCTTCGGTCAAAATCAACGCATATTTGCCGTTTGCACGCGGTGCCAAATTGACATAAACCACCGGTCCGGGTTTTAATGTGTCCAGTAAAACGGTTGGATTCTCAGCCGGAGTATACGGAAAATCTTTTTCCTTCATGCAAGCCTTTCCCTTGGATACATTAATATTGTATTCTCCCATATGGCTCATGAAAATTGTATTGTTTTTCCAGTCCGGGCAAAACATCTCCGTAAAGGTTGTTTCCGGATATGCCTTAAGCAATGCGCTGACTAAAGCAGCTGTCATCACATCCCCTTCCCCTGCATAACCGATGCCGCGTCCCATTGCCTTGCTGGCTTCGGCAAAAGGCATGTAGCAAAATGCACGTCCCGGCTGTGCTTCTAAGAAATTCATGGTGAAAGCGTCTAAGTTTTCATTTTCAATCCAACGCCGCACCGCTAAAGCAACTTTAGAAACATCTTTATATAAAGTTTCCGACACATTCACAAATTCATACTCGGAAAGATCCGCACGGTATTCCGCCTCCAAATCCGCATCGGTCACCGTTGCTTTGGTCTTGGCAATATCTTCATCGGATGCAGTAACAACTTCAATGCCCAAGCTGCTTTTCAATTCATCAAACGGAATGCGGAAATCGCCCATACCGTCAAAAGGTGTACCGATGATTCCGACTCTCGATGTATGCAAATCATGTGCGATCGCCGCAGCTTTAGCACTCTTTATGACTCTTTCAAGCACATCGGAATGTTCATAATGCCCCGCGCAAACCTCAAATTTCTTTCCGCCGCGACGCAGCATGCAGCACATATCCTGAACACCGTGAATGCCGTGATTGTACAGCATTGCCTCTGCGGGAGTTTGATCGTCAAACACAAAATCCTGTGTTGTATCCAAAACAATCAGCGGCAGTTTTGTACCGCAGAGCACTTGTGCCGATTCCAAGGACGGAGAATATGCTAAATGAAGTGTTACAATCGCATCAACATCTTCGTTTTCAAAAAAGCGAACCGCCTTGTCGAATTCATCTTCCGTACGGCAAACATCTGTGTTTTTCACATCCAGTCCGGATGCCGCAAGACGCTCGGCAATCAAAGCGTGAAATGCATTAATCCGCGGACGCATCTGTGGGGTGCTTATATCATAAAGCTTAACATACATCGGCAAAAGCCCGATTTTCGGATTTCTCATATTTTGATACCTCACCGTTTCTTTATATTATTGCATGATTCGCAATGCGTTGTCATGGAAAATTTTTTCGGCAATCGGACGTCCGCCCATTCGATCGGTAACATCCAAAATGTTCTTCAACTGCTCATATAAGAAAAATGTATATGTTTTTTCTCTCTCCGCACCCTCTGTATGGCGATTCCAATCAAAGTTTTCTCTGGCAAAATTATAATACTTTTCGCCCTCCCATTTTCTCCGACCGTGCCAAAGGAAAATCGGTAAATCCGTGCCGTAAATCAGGCTGTCGGGCGAAACATTTGTAATCATATACTCAATCACTTCCGGATTCAACACGGCAGCAAGATCATAATAAAACGATTTGAAATCCGATCCCATTTTCTGCTTTGCTCGTTCAATGGTACCAAGGCAATAACACCGTCCGCAATGTGCTAAAACAATTTTGACATCCGGATATTTCTGACGCATCTCAAGCAGTTCCCGAACATTATTGTCATCCGCTAACCGTCCTGCCCGCGGAATATGTAAAACCAAAGATTTTTTATGGCGATCCAATATTTTTAACTGATCATGCGTAAGATATTCAAAAATGCCGATTTCCGCACCTTTTTGTCCGGATGCTAAATCCGGATACGGCTTGAATCCATTATAATTACCGCGCAGCAGCAATTCCTCGCAATATTCCGCATCCCAATCCGGATGGGTTACCATATGGGTAGCGAATACTCGCTTGTCCTTTGAAATATCAATCAAATACTGATTCGCTGCTTTTAAATCCGTACCGTTAAAAACGGACGGCAATGCATTCACGCAAACTTCTTCTGCATCGGGATAAAAAGCTTTTGCATAATTACTGTAATCCTCAAGACTCATTGCACTGTAGCATTGCAGTGCCCAATCCGCACGGATGGTTTCCTCCGGAATTCCCGCATTATGCTCCGGTAGCGAGAGATGCAAATGTGCATCTGCAATCTTTTTGGGAAGCCGATCTTTAATGTACCGATCGTAAAATTCACAATCCAAATCATTTTTAATAAAATAATCTACCATAACAATGCCTCATATTTGTTGTAACGGAATTTCCGTAAAATTCCTTATTTTTGATGATATTGTTATTATATCTCATATTTTAAGATAAGTCAATTTGCTTTTCCGCCTGCAGTGTAATATTGGCCGAAAAATGTTTTAATATTCAAGCAAAAGGGCTGTCTCGACGAGACAACCCTCTTATGTATTCTTATTCTTCCGTTTCGGTAAAAACCGTTTGAATTTGTTTGACGGAAGACGGAGGTGAGTAAATAAACCGGTTCATATGCATGGTTTCTTCCGCCTCTCCTAAAAAATATCGCAAGCCCGCTGTGCCGGCCTCGCCTTTATACGAATCGATCAGAATCAACTTAAATTTCATCCGTTCGGGAATGATATTTTTGATATAAACTGCAGCCGTTTGCCCTACGACAACATCATCACGAAATTCCGCAAGTCCCGCTAAATTCGGAGTGAGCTCGACAAAAATACCGTATTCCTCAATACTTCGTATAATTCCGGCTACCGTTTGTCCGACAGAAAAAAGAGAGGCGTTTTCTTCCCAGGTTCCGAGCAATTCCTTATGCGACACGTAAATCCTCCCGCTTTGGAGGTCCGTATTTTTGATAATTGCTTTAATAAACATCCCCTCATAAAAACGATCCCTCGGATGAGAAATACGGGAAACCGAAATGCAGTCGATACTCAGCAAAGACGGCACACCGCATCCAATATCCACAAAAGCTCCGAAATGCTCCATATGCGTTACTTTTGCATCAATAATATCGCCCGGGCAAAGCCGCAATAAATAGTTATCCATGCAATCCTTTTGCGCTTCACGACGCGAAAGACGAGCCGTTACCTTACCGTCCGGTTCTTTCTCAATCCCCGTTACCGTAAAACAAACGGCCTTACCGACACGTGTAATGGCCGATATATCCTTTACCCGTGAGCCGTCTGCATGATATGCAATTTCACTGCGCGGAATAATGCCGCGAATTGCACCGAGATCCACATGCAAATCAAAATTTTCGTCGCACATCAAAGCGACCGCTTCTAAAATTCGCTTTTGCGCCATAGCGCGTTCCAGTCCGGCAACAGAAGAAATCAACTCGCGATTCTCCGGTGATGAAATTAAAAGTCCTTCGGGTTGATATTGATTATAGTCCATAAAATGCTTTCCTCCGATTTATACAATCTGATTCCGCAGAGAATTTATTACATTCTATGAAACATATTTTGAAATTATACCCTGTAATAAAAACAGGCAGAAAAGAATGCAATCATTCTTTTCTGCCTGCTTCAAAATCATTTTATCGCGAAAATCGAAGTCAAATCGATTTTTTCTCCAAAAAATCGACAACATCACGCACGGTTAAAAACTTTTTGTAATCTTCTTCTTCAATGGAAATATTGCATTCCTCTTCGCAGAGCAAAATCAAATCTGCCAGTTCCAAAGAATTTATATTTAAATCCTTCACCAATTCCGCTTCCGGAGTAATTAAACTTTCATCAATATTCAGTTCTTTGATTAATAACGATTTCAGTGTTTCAAACATCAGTTTCGTCCTCCAATTATTTCACCCTATAACGTTTAATCTTTCTTGACGTCGTCTTCTCAAACTCCGTGTCGCGAATTTCAATGTCCGCAATATGCTTAAACACGGGGAGCGTCTTATTAATATCGTCAATTTTTTCTTTGATCGCCGCTCGGATTTCATCCTCGCTATTTCCTTGGAATTTATCGTAATTCGGATAAATAACCGCGGTAATAATGGTGTCTTGTTTGCCCTCAGGGCGTCTTCCGATAACAACCGACTCAGCAATTAAATCACACTGTGCTAAATATTCTTCCAATTCCTCCGGGAAAATATTTTTACCGTTGGACAGCAGAATAATATTTTTCTTACGGCCGGTGATATAAATAAAGTGGTCCTCATCCATATAACCGATGTCTCCGGTGCGGAACCAGCCGTCTTCCGTAAAGACTTCCGCGGTAGCTTCCGGGTTTTCATAATATCCCATCATGACATTATCACCCTTAACCAATATCTCACCGGACGTTTCACCGGGCGCTGCATCAATTTTTACTTCACACTGAAATACCGGGCGGCCCACAGAACCGTACTTGATCCAATTAAAGGTATTCACCGCCACGAGCGGCGCACACTCTGTAATACCGTACCCCTCTAAAATCGTAATACCAAAGCTGTCAAAGTCTTTCAGAATATGTTTTGAAATAGCCGCGCCGCCGCAAACCATTGATCGTATTTCTCCGCCAAATACATCCAAAATTTCCGAAAAGAGCTTTCGACGCAAATCAATTCCTATTTTGCGGAGTCCGTCACTCATTTTCATCGCAGCACGGACTTTTTTGGTCATTCCTTTTTTGCCGATCTCATCCCAAATCCGTTTATGCATCGTTTCAATATAAAGCGGAACCAAAATCAGTGCGTTCGGTTTTACTTTGGCAAAATTTCGCATGGTATATTTAATGCTGTCATTGATGAAAACCGATGCACCGATATTGATGATCGCCAAATGATCGCATGTCATCTCATAAGTATGATGCATCGGAAGCACGGAAACCAGGGTATTATCGGAATTATAATCAATCATTCCGTCTGAGGCCAACGTAGCGGTCACTAAGTTCTTATGACTGAGCATAACGCCCTTGCTGGTGCCGGTGGTTCCGGAGGTAAAAATAATTGCGCACAGCTTATTGATGTCAATCGAATAGTCCAAAAAGCTTCGATTCCCCATGGAAACCTGTTCGCGACCAAGCTCCAAAATCTGGTCGTATGTACGGAATTTTTCGCAGTTCTCTTCGCCGTCCGGTACATAGTCAATACAGACAAACCATTCCACCTGCGGAAGCCTGTCAAAAAGTGAACGAACCTTCGCATGCAGGCTATAGGTATAGAAAAAAGCCTTTGCCTTGCACTTTTGGAGGAAGCCCACAATCTCGTCCTCTTTAATATCCTTATCCAACGGAACAATAACACCGCCCGTGTTCACCGTAGCTAAATAGGCAGTCATATAGGATGGATGCGTATCACCGCTAACGGCAATGCAAGATTCTCCGAGTCCCATTGTCCAAAGAGCCGTACCGAGAGCTACCATGTTATCGTAGAGCTCCTGATAGGAAACCGTATAGTCTTGTTTATTCTTTCGGTATGTATACAGAATTTTATCTCCGTATATTTCAGCACTGGATGACACTAATTCACGCAAATCGCCGAACTTCTTGACAAAATGTTCCGGGTATCCCCTGTTCATAAAAATATATCCCCTCATGTTTTTCGATATGATATATTAAACAATGCACATTTTAAGCTATGAATAATAAATAATATACAGTATTAAATAATATAATATTATATAATGAAAAATGCAATGTGTCAATATTTTCTGCAATCTACATATTCACAGATCAAAATAATAAATCTTCAAAAAACTATTGCTTTTTTTGTTTTTTTATGGTATCATAACTTGCGTTGGGTTTATGCCGGTGTGTTGGAATTGGCAGACGAGGTGGACTCAAAATCCATTGGTAGCAATACCGTGCGGGTTCGACCCCCGCCACCGGCACCAAAGTACCGCTGTAATTTTGATGAAATTACAGTGGTATTTTTCTATGTTCCCTAAACTTTTTAAAACAAGGATTTTATCGTGTTTTTGCGCATAAATTGATCCCGTTGCGGAAACGTTCCGCGGCGGGATTTTCATATTACTTTTTTAAGCCGTACACAAAGAGTCCCATTTCTCGCACAAAAAACATCCGTTATTCTTTCATTTTTGGAGATAACGGGTATCCATGATTTATTTTTTTATCTGCGGGAATAAACGGTCGGCTTTTATGATTGCACCGTTGTGCGAATATAGAAGTTGCTGATGCGCGTATCCTCATACATCGTGGAAATTTTGACCATAACCTTGATTTCATCTCCCAATTTCACTCCCTTGACCTTCACTTTCTCTACATAACTGCCCGGATGAACAAACCCTGTCTTTCCGAGCAATTTATTCGGAAGAAAGGAAGCCTGCCCCGTCTGTTCGTCGTATACGGTTTGAACCGAATACAGTTCCGCACGAATCAAGACATTATTATCGGAGGGGTTCATAAGGTAAATAGATGCATACCCATCTTCAACTACCGGCTCACAGCAAATCTTCACCCTGCAGACCTCCGGTGCTTCATAAGAGACATAGCCGCTGCTTTCCGCTTGATTTTTCGGCTCACCCAGCATTTCGCCTTTATCGATATCCTTGCTTCCATACGGATAACAAGAACAAATCCGACAATCAAAAACACTGATACCGTCAGTGCCGCAAGAGCGATTCGCAGGTCTCTTTTCATTTTTGTCTTGCTGAATGAATGCATAAGAACCCTCCTGCCGTCAGTCTGAAATTTCACCGATTCGGATGCTCAACAAACCGACCGGTGCAAAGCCATCGGATAAATACTTGTTCCCGTCTCCCTGCGGCTCTCCGCGCAAAGAAGTATAGCTCATCGTCTTGACGTCCATATCCTCCGGCGCGGTGTGAGGAACGCTGAGTCTCCGATCCTTTGGCACCGTCAAGAATAAAAATCCACGGTAATGCTGTCAATGATTTCTTCCTGTTCCATTCCGGTAATCGGCAGATCGTCAAGCGTCACCGAAAGACGGCGGTTTTGCGTTGCGTCATCTTCCTCGTTTTCATTGGAATGCTTCACGCTGATCCGGTTTGCGATTCCGTCAAAACCATACCAGTTCGGGCTTCAAAAAGGCAACTACAAAAAAATCAAGGTTTTGTCGGCACTCTTCACCTGTATCAAAAGAAAATACATAACAAACAAGAACTGTGGAGAATACAATTATTCAGAAAGCACAACATAGTTTAAGGCGGCTACCGAAAATGATAGCCGCCGTAACGTTTAGAATTTCAGTTATCTGTTATACTTTTTTTCTTCTGCTTACAATCGTTGTGCCAACGGCTGCACCGCCGCTGACAAACAGCAGGGCAATCCACAAAGCAAGGTTGCTTGTGTCGCCGGTCTGAGGAGGCTTGTCACCCGGTTCCGGTTTGATTTCCGCAGGCTTTTTCTCAAGGGCGTTGATGGCATCCTCGATTGCCTTCGCCATTGCATCCACTTCCGTCTGTTCGGTAATGTTCTTGTCACGGACAACGGCATTGACGGCAGCTTCCACGGCAGAGAAGTCTTTATACTCGTCCTTCTTCAAAGCATTTGCCTTGGCAACGGCTTCGTCAACCTTGGTGTAGTCGGCGTCCTTGTATTGCAGGGCTGCAATCGCATCTTCAATTGCCTTTGCCATTGCATCTACTTCTGCCTGCTCGGTAATGTTCTTGCCACGAACAACAGCGTTTACAGCGGCTTCCACAGTGAAAAAGTCCTTGTAGTCGTCCTTCTTCAGTGCAGTTGCTTTGTCGATTGCTTCGTCAACTTTGGTGTAGTCGGCAGACAAATAAGTCATTGCAATCGTCTGCGTGTGCGTTGCAGTATCGGCAGTAATCGTTATATTGTTGCTGTATACCTCGCAGTTATCTGCCGTAACTTCAACGGAATGAGTTCCCGCCGTCAGGCTCACAGAGCCGTTAATCTCCTGTCCGTTCACTTTAATAACCACATTGGTCAGCCCCTCGGGGGTTACAACGAAGGAAACCGGATAGACGGCCTTTGTTATGAAATGGACATTCTTATAAAGTGCAAAGTACTGGGTACCGCTGGAAAGCAGGTCAATTTCTGTTTCTTCAGAATCTACAGCTTTTGCATAAGTCAGCTTATAGCCATCGGCAATCACAGGCACACATTCATCGAAAATTGCAGGGATATTGTTCTCATTCGTATTTTTTGCATCAATCTCTGCTTCTTCTACGGTGAAAGTACCGTTACCGCCCATCGGGAATTTACCGTCAGTGGTTACTTTGGCGCCGCCTTTGATCAGAATATTGCCTTTTGTCCA
>CAKRMZ010000040.1 GCA_934365155.1 uncultured Eubacteriales bacterium
GATGTATACCGTCAAAACTGCATGGAAGCGGCAAAATAATAATGTCCGCGTTTCCAAGCGCGGAGGAGATATCGTCACAGCGGGTGACTTCGCCGAAATCGCCCTGATATTCATTAAAACCGAACAGTGCAACTTCATACCCGTCTGCGGCAAACTCTTTTGCAGTAACTAACTGACGCAGGTCGCCGCCTAAAACGGCAAATTTTAATTCATTTTTCAAGGTTTATCATATCCTTTCCGGGTTCCTGTCAGTTGCAAAGGCCGAGGTCGGCCTGCATCTGTAGTACTATCATATGTAAAAATCCAAATAGAGGACACAGAGAAAAAGCATTTTTAAAACTGGAACCAATGTGGCGCTCAATCATAGAATAATAACAGAGATGCAGATGCCGTATCATTATTGCAAGGCGATATTCGTGTTTGCACGGTTCGGCACAGAGCTCCCTCAAGACGCGAAAGGAGGACATATCATGGGTAACTGCCTTTGCAATCTTTTCAATGACGATAACCTTTGGATCCTGATCATTGCTTTGATTATCATATTGTTCTGCTGCGGCTGCAACAATTAAGCAGAAAGAAAAAACAAATACACCGTCCGATAAGGACGGTGTATTTGTTTTTTCTTATTAAAATTAAATGGAATCCTTGGCGGTATTCAACCGGCAAAAATGAAGGACCCATACACGCGATAAAAAGAGGATGATATACCATTCCAATAAAATGAAGAGCAACGGACCGAAGATGCTGAACCATTCATGAATATTGGCAGGAAGAATGTTTTTGCCGCTTTGATACAACTCAATTGCTATTACCGCTACGGAATAAATGTGATCCGCAATCGGAAATGCGACCAAAATGAGAACGGTAATCAAAAGCATGTTACGTAAAAGCTTTTTTTCCGCTGTATTGCAGGGAAAAGCAAAGGTCATGTTGCGTTTTGCTGCAGTGCCTCGAAAGAAAAACATGACAGCTACGGCGAAAAGAGACAGACATAAATAAATAACAAAACTAAACAGCGCGGCATAAGTGTCGGCGGGCGTTTTTTGAATTAGCTGCGGGTAACAAACGGCAGCGAAAAAGGATGTGAACGATGTCAGAATCAGAAAACAGAATGCCGAGAGCAGTGCGGTAACAGCCAACTTGGTATTTTTTCGGCAAGTCAGCGAAAAACCGATGCTCGCAATGCAGAGAGAGACAGACAGAATGTTTAAAATATTATCGGCAATCTGAATCAATTTGCAAAAGATGCCTGCATCAATATCTCCGTCATAATGGGCCCAAAGCGGAAACAGAACCAGATAACGCAACAGAGGAAAAACAATTAAAAAAATCAATGTGATAAGCAGATAACGGGGAAAAAAACGGGAAGTTTTCATGGCAACTCGCTTTCTGTTTTTCTGGATGAATGAAGGTATGCCGCTTTGCGGCAAATAATCATTTTCATTCTATACTATAGAGAAAGCAAAATTGTGTCTGAAATGTAAATTTTCACATTGATTATAAAATCGGCGAGGTAAAAAAGAGTTCACGCAATGACATGTATTGGCGGGATGCGTCGGATGCGCCATCGTTCTCTGTTCTGCCGGAATGAATCCCGAGCGCCGGAGCACAGCACTCGGAAACGAACCATCGGCATAAGCCGCGGCATTCATCCGAAAGTTCCATTTTTGAAACGGGAAGATGAGAACGCGCTCCGAGAATCCGGGCAAGCGACAGGCTGTTGTCCTCACAGTAGCGAATGGATCGGTTTTGTGTTCCGAGTGCGAGCAGCAGAGATATTTTCTGGGAGAGTGTTTGCTGCCGAATGAACCGGCACAGTGCGGAGCTTTCCGGCTCGCTTTCCGGATATTCTCCGGCAATGCTGCCTTGGGGAGGGCTGGCAAGCTCCGGTGATGTATAATTTTGTGGATAGTTGGAGCCGATGTCTACTCCCCGGGCATTTCCGATCCATTCGGAAAAATCGCTTTGTTGTCGGTTAATTCGCAATTGACGGTCATAAAGCAGATGGGTGGGAGAGGGTCCTTGCGATGCGATCATGTTCCCGTCCGGATTCGGCATCGGAATGATGAATATACTGCGGGTATTAAACAAAAAGCCGGTATCAATGTGAAAAATTTGTTTTTTTTCTTGGTAAAATTGCAGATATTCCCGAACAAAGCACATCAGTATTTCCGTGGATAATCCCTCTGTTCCCCTTTGCCCCCCGATATACATAACGCTTTTACTTCCGCGGCCGAGAATCAGGGCCGGAATTTCACGGGAAAGCATGGTTTTTCCGATGGTAACAGTTTCAAGATACGGATGCTTGTCTTTTAATTCGTATATTTCACGTTGTAATATTTCATAGTTATAAGACTTCATTTTATGATTGACTCCGAAAAAATCAGTTTAATTTTATTTTATGCGGAAGCGTAAAAAAAAGACGTTGTTTTTTGTAATATAAAAAAATAAAAAATCAGAACATTTGTTTGCATTTTTTAAATCTTTGTGTTACACTGAATATAAAGTCTATATAGGGGGTAATCGGAATGATTGCATTAACCGAAAAAGAAAAGGTAATTTATGATTATATTATTGCAACGATCCGACAGGAAGGTTATTCTCCCTCGGTGCGGGATATTCGAGTAGCGCTGGATATTAAAAGCACCTCCACAGTGCATAAATATTTATCCAGTTTGGAAAGCAAGGGATATATTCAAAAAGAGCAGGGGAAATCGCGTACGCTGCGTGTGGAGCAGCCGGAATCCCGGATGGGTTCTACGCTGAAGGTCCCGCTGCTTGGTCAGGTGACGGCAGGAACTCCCATTTTGGCGGTGGAAAACCATGAGGGATATATTGATTTTCCGGTAATGGGAAAGTCTTATCTGCGGAACCATCTTTTTGCATTGCATGTGCGCGGGGAAAGCATGATTGAAGCCGGGATTATGGACGGCGATTTGATCATTGTGGAAAAAACAAACTATGCGGAAAACGGAACCATTGTAGTTGCGATGATCGGCGACGAGGCAACCGTAAAAACCTTTTATAAAGAAAACGGACATTTTCGGCTGCAGCCCGAAAATGAAACCATGGAGCCGATTATCGTGAATGAGGTTTATATTTTGGGCAGAGTGGTTGCCAATTTGCGCTATTATTAAATCCAAACGGGAATGAGATCGTTGCGAGATGAACAATAAAATTTTGTGCTCAACCGGAGCATTAATCGGAAAGGTCAACGGATTTGATCATACCATTGCAATCCGTTACCGGCGGGAAATTATATGCGACGGATTTGAATTAATGGTTTTGCCGGCGTGGTATGGCCGTTTTGACTCGATCGCCGGAGATTTTGAGCGTGCCGATATGCAGTTTGATGTATTGCATATTGAAAAGGAAATCGGCATGATACTGAGCCTCGGCGGAGAAGAGAGTCAACACGGGATTGAACTGTTTTGTGAAAATTGCCGCTTGGCGAAAATGGTGGGCGCGCGCAAGGTCGTTCTGCATTTATGGGGCGGAGCGCCGTCTGACAGCCATTTTGAAAAAAATTTAGCGGCATATCCGAAGCTTTGTGAAATTGCCGAACAGGCGGGAATTCTTCTTACCGTGGAAAATATTCCGTGCACGACATACGATCCGATGAGGATTTTTCATCGGATTATTCAACAAAATCCCGATGTGCGTTTTACATTCGACACCCGATTCGGTGCGTTTCACAAGCAGCTTTTTGATATGATTGACGACGCGGATATTTTCCCGCGCGTTGCGCATATGCATATCAGCGATTACGGCGGAAACGGGATGGAATGGGGAAAGATCCGCCCGATTTTGCATCCGACAGAGGGGGTCATTCCCTTTGAAGATTTTTTTGCGGCTTTAAAACCGCGCTATTTTGGATCGATTACTTTAGAGTCGCCCGTGATGTATGAGGGTGGACACGATATTGCAAAACTGAATCAGTCATTGTCATATATACGGGAACATATGTGTTAAGCATTTGATATATAAAGATATATTTTCATAAAAGATTTGAGGACAAGACATGCCAAAAGATGACAACTGCGTTCATAAGGATCATCGGAAGCGGATGAAAACGAATTTTGTTCATTCCGGTGCCGATGCTTTTGAGACGCATCAGTTGCTGGAGATGTTGCTGTTTTATGCGATTCCGCAAAAGGATACCAATCCTTTAGCACATGATCTGCTGCAAAACTTCGGTTCCCTAAATTCGGTGTTGAATGCCGATTACGAAAGCCTTACCCAGTTGTGCGGTGTTAAAGAGAATACGGCAGTACTTTTAAAGCTGATTTTCGCCTTAGCGAGACGCAGTGAACAGGAAAAACTTTCACATTGTGATATTCACAGCGATTTTGATTCGGTCGGCGAATTTCTTGTTCGGCAATATCGGTTGTTAGACAAAGAGCTTGTGTATTTGCTGCTGTTTGACAATTCCCGCCGAATGTTCGGTGTTCATCAAATCCATGAGGGCTCTGTAAATTCGGCGATGGTGGATCATCAAAAAATTGCAAAGCTTGCATTGATGAGAAACGCCGCCGGTATTGTGCTTGCCCATAACCATCCGGGCGGAGTGCCGATTCCCTCCGGAGATGATACCCGTACAACGAGAGCGCTTGGCGCTTTGTTTTCCGCACTCGGAATTCCGCTGCTTGATCATTATGTTGTTGCCGGTAACCGGTATTACGGAATTGTCAGCGGGAAAAGCGGGGATCTCGGCAGAGATGACTTATTATGAATTCATAAATATATTACATAAGTATGGCACGACAGTACGATACTAAAAGCAATGCCTATGCAAATCGTAAGAGCGGCGCGGCCGCCTTGTAATACCCGGAGGACAGTAATGGAAACAACCCCCTTTATTCTGCACAGTAAATATCAACCGACCGGAGATCAGCCGCAGGCCATAGAAGCACTCCTTCAGGGAATTCGTGCGGGTATGCCGATGCAGACTTTGCTCGGTGTTACCGGTTCGGGAAAAACTTTTACTATGGCGAATGTGATTGCAAAGCTCAACCGTCCTACGTTGGTGCTTGCCCACAATAAAACACTGGCGGCACAGCTTTGTGAGGAGTTGCGTGAATTTTTTCCGGAGAATGCGGTAGAGTATTTTGTATCTTATTATGATTATTATCAGCCGGAGGCGTATATTCCGGGAAAAGATATGTATATCGAAAAGGATGCAATGATCAATGATGAGATTGACAAGCTTCGCCATAGTGCAACCTCGGCTCTGTTTGAACGCAGAGATGTGATTATTGTATCCAGCGTTTCCTGCATTTACAGCCTCGGTGATCCCGCAGAATACAGCAGTCTTGTTTTATCGGTGCGTCCCGGAATGTCAATGACACGGGAAGAGCTGATTTCCGGATTGGTGAGTATTCAATATGACAGGAACGACATCGACTTTAAGCGAAATACGTTTCGGGTGCGTGGAGACGTTGTGGAAATTTTACCGTCCTCTTCCGGGGAGCGTGCCGTTCGAGTGGAATTTTTCGGGGATGAAGTGGACCGAGTGTCCGAGATTAATATTGTTACCGGAGAAGTGTTGGCAAATCTTCATTATGCCGCGATTTATCCGGCAACCCATTATGCGGTATCGCCGGAAAAACGGGATGCCGCTTTGGCTGAAATTGAGCAGGAAATGATCGAACGGGTGGAATATTTCCGCTCGATGGGAAAGCTGATTGAAGCCCAGCGAATTGAGGAACGGACACGCTATGATTTGGAGATGTTGCGTGAGGTCGGCTTTTGCTCCGGCGTGGAAAACTATTCCCGCATCTTATCGGGACGCAAGCCGGGTTCCACACCGTATACATTGTTAGATTATTTTCCGAAAGATTACTTGATGTTTATTGACGAGTCGCATGTGACAATTCCGCAGATCCGCGGAATGAGCGGCGGAGATCGTGCGCGCAAACAGAATTTGATTGAATACGGTTTTCGGCTGCCCAGCGCCTACGATAACCGTCCGCTGTTTTTTGATGAATTTGAGAAGCGCATTCATCAGGCGGTGTTTGTCAGTGCGACTCCGGGGGATTATGAAAAGAGCCATTCTTCTCAGCTTGTAGAACAAATTATTCGTCCGACAGGGTTGATTGACCCCAAGGTTACGGTCAAGCCGACGAAATTCCAAATGGAGGATCTCCTTTCGGAAATACGGACGCGTACCGAGCGGAATGAAAGAACCTTAGTTACCACGTTGACCAAAAAAATGGCAGAAGACCTGACAGAGTATTTGCGTACCAACGGAGTTCGGGTACAGTATATTCACCATTCGGTAGAAACCCTGGAACGGGCACAGATTATTCGGGATATGCGGCTCGGGGTTTTTGATGTATTGGTCGGAATCAATTTGCTGCGAGAAGGGCTCGATTTGCCGGAAGTTTCGCTGGTAGCCATATTGGATGCGGATAAGGAGGGCTTTTTGCGTTCGGCAACCTCGTTGATTCAGACCATCGGACGTGCTGCCCGGAATGTCAAAGGGGAAGTCATTATGTATGCAGACCAGTGCACCGCGTCTATGCAGACGGCGATTGACGAAACGGAACGCCGCCGAAAAATACAGAGCGAATACAACCTCCGCCACGGGATTGTACCGCGATCCATTCAGAAAGAAGTACGCGACTTGATTGAGATTGCAGACCGTGAGACGGAAAAAACAGGCAAAGACATTTCTGAAAAGCCAATGAGCGCCGCACAGAAGAACACAATGATTGAGCGTTTAACCAAAGAAATGAAAGCGGCTGCCGCCGCGCTTGATTTTGAACGTGCGGCGAGCCTTCGTGATAAGATTGCAAAAATGAGACAGTGAGGCATAAGCAAAGACCATGAGCGAATTACGCATAAAAGGTGCCAGAGTGCACAATTTGAAGAATATTGATATTACTATCCCTCGGGATCAATTTGTTGTTTTAACGGGACTTTCGGGCTCGGGGAAATCCTCTCTTGCTTTCGATACAATTTACGCAGAGGGGCACCGGCGCTTTGTGGAGAGCCTTTCCTCTTATGCGCGGATGTTTTTAGGGCAGCTTGACAAGCCGGATGTTGACAGCATTGAAGGCTTGTCTCCTGCAATTTCCATTGACCAGAAAACAACCTCCAGAAATCCGAGATCCACGGTGGGAACCGTTACCGAAATTTATGATTATCTTCGTCTTTTGTACGCGCGGATCGGCATTCCGCACTGTCCGGTGTGCGGAAAGGAAATCGTGCAACAATCGGTGGACCAGATTATTGACCGATTGCTGAAACTTCCGGTCGGTACAAAGTTTTTAGTGTTGGCCCCGGTGGTAAGAGGGAAAAAAGGCTTGCATGAAAAGGTTTTTGAGGAGGCTCGCCGCAGCGGATATGTTCGTGTCCGTGTGGACGGGAACATTTACGAGCTTTCCGAAGAAATCGTATTGGACCGCAATAAAAAGCACTCGATAGAGGTTGTTGTTGACCGTTTGGTGATGAAGGAGAATTTGCGCGCCCGTCTCGGTGATTCGGTCGAAACTGCACTAAATCTTGCCGATGGCAATGTAATGATTTGGCTTCAGGATGCAGTGCCGGGATACGATTCTCAGGAGTTAAGCTTTTCGCAGAACTATGCTTGTGAGGAGCACCATTTCAGTATTGGGGAGCTGTCTCCGCGTATGTTTTCGTTCAACAGCCCATTCGGTGCCTGCCCGGACTGCGACGGTATCGGGGAAAGACGGGTCATTTCGTATGAAAAAATTTGCCCCGATGAGAGTCGCTCTTTGCGCGGCGGCGCCATTGCGGTAAACGGATTCAAAACGATCGATGAAACGACTTGGATGGGGCCGCTGATTATTGAGGTCGGAAAAAAGTACGGATTTGATTTGGATACCCCGATTGAAAAGCTTTCCGAGGAGGCAAAGCAGGTTTTGTTCTTCGGTGCGAAAAATGAGCGCTTTCATGTGATTCGTTCTTTTTCGGGGCAAGTGCATGATCAATTGGCACATTTTGACGGAATACTGAATATTACCCAACAGCGCTTTGATCAGTCACAGCATGAGTATTATGAAGAATTTTTAGATACGATCCCGTGTCCGCGCTGCCACGGTCAAAGGCTCAGTGAAGCCGTTTTGGCTGTTACGGTCGGCGGGAAAAATATTCATCAGTTTTGTTCAATGCCGATCACCGCTGAACTGGATTTTATAAAACAACTGCATTTGGATTCCATGCAGACAGAGATTGCCAAAGAAATTTTAAAGGAAATCCAATCCCGATTGCAGTTTTTGGTGAATGTCGGACTTGACTATCTGACGTTGTCGCGTCGGGCCGGAACACTTTCGGGAGGTGAGGCACAGCGAATCCGTTTGGCAACGCAAATTGGTTCATCATTAATGGGCGTATTGTATGTATTGGATGAGCCGAGCATCGGGCTGCATCAGCGTGATAACCATAAGCTGATTGAAACGCTGAAGGGACTGCGTGACGGCGGCAACAGTGTTTTGGTGGTGGAGCATGACGAAGAAACCATGCTGGCGGCGGATTATATTGTGGATATCGGTCCGGGTGCCGGCGTTCACGGCGGTGAGGTGGTTGCCTGCGGTACGCCTGCCGAAATTATGAAAAATGAAAATTCACTTACCGCTGCATTTCTGTCCGGCCGAAGAAAAATCGAAGTTCCCGCTCAGCGCCGGAGCGGAAACGGACGGTTCTTGGAGATTATCGGTGCAAAAGAGCATAATTTAAAAAACATCAATGTCCGTTTTCCCTTGGGATGCTTTTGCTGCGTGAGCGGTGTTTCCGGTTCCGGGAAGTCCTCCTTGGTCAACGGAATTCTCTATTTGGCTTTGGCAAAGCAGCTCAACCGTGCACATACCTGCCCCGGAAAGTATAAAGAAATTCGCGGAATGGAACATTTGGATAAAGTTGTGTGCATTGATCAAAGTCCGATCGGACGGACTCCTCGTTCCAATCCTGCTACCTATACGGGACTTTTTACGGATATCCGCGATCTCTTTGCGAAAACGCCGGATGCCAAATCGCGCGGATATACATCCGCAAGGTTCTCCTTTAATGTAAAGGGCGGCCGTTGCGAAGCTTGCGAAGGTGACGGCGTAAAAAAAATAGAGATGCATTTTTTGCCGGATGTTTATGTAACCTGTGATGTCTGCAAGGGGAAACGGTATAACCGCGATACATTGGATGTGCATTATAAAGGCAAAAACATTTCCGATGTATTGGAGATGAGTGTAGAAGAAGGCCTGCAGTTTTTTGACAGCATTCCTTCCTTGAAACGAAAATTACAAACACTTTATGATGTAGGACTCGGATATATCAAAATCGGGCAGTCATCGACGACGCTTTCAGGCGGCGAAGCCCAGCGTGTGAAATTAGCAGCGGAGCTTTCACGCCGCTCCAACGGACGGTATATTTATATTTTGGACGAGCCTACCACCGGTTTGCACTCTGCGGATGTAGAAAAACTGCTGAGTGTACTGAACCGCTTGGTGGATGCGGGAAATACCGTGATTGTGATTGAGCATAATTTGGATGTAATTAAAACGGCAGATTATATTGTGGATCTTGGTCCCGAGGGCGGCGATGCGGGCGGAGAACTGATTGTATGCGGAACTCCCGAAACGGTTGCGGCTTGTCAGAAGTCGTATACCGGACAATATTTAAAGAATTTACTGCCTTCGGTTCCTCCGCGGAAGACGAAAAAAACGGCTGCTCGTAAGGCAGATCGCGATGGATCCGACCGATAAAGCCGATCGTTGCACTTGCGGTGATTTTGACAGTTGCTTTTTATCAATAAAATCCCCTTAGCGCAGTTCTTGAAATCATGATTGTTTCAGAACAAAGCTAAGGGGATTTTATTTTTCGAATGTCAAATGGGAAGTCTTGGATTATTTTGTTTGCCGTGCATTTGATTTTTCAAGGAAATAGTAGACCGGAATACCTACGAGGGTAATTGCGATTCCGATCAGTGAGCGAACGGGAGCTCCTATCAGCGTGCTTATAAGAATGAAAACACCACCCGCCGCACCGATGATGGGTACAATGGGATAAAGAGGTACCCGATAGCATTCTTTGGAGGACATTTTGCGATGCCGCAAAATAAAGATGCCGATTACACCTAAGGTGAAGAAAATCCACAAAACAAAAACCAAAAGGTCGGTCAGTGTGTTAAAGGTGCCGGTGCAGATGTAGACGACAGCTAACACAGCTTGCAGGATAAGAGCATTTGTGGGGGTATCAAATCGAGGGTGAATTTTCCCGATTACGCGACTGGCGGGGAGCAATTTCTTTTCTGCCATGGCATGCGGTACTCGGGCAGCGGTCATCAAATATCCGTTGAGTGCTCCGAAGACCGATATCATGATGCCGGTATTAATCAACGTGGCTCCCTTTTGACCGAACAAAGCCACTGCAACATCAACACCGACATTTTCGGTAGTCGCTAATACTTCAGCGGGAAGGGTATTGAAAATAACAAGGTTAAACAGTGCATATACGGCAGTAACAGAGAGCATTCCGATGATAATTGCCCTGGGAATGTTCTTTTTCGGATTTTTCATTTCAGCCCCCATATTGGTGACGCTGATCCATCCGTCATAGGCCCAAAGAGTTCCGAGAATGGCTGTGCCGATAGAACTTGCGTTGCCGGATTGAAGTCCTAATGCGCCGGAGGCTTTTCCGCCGGGCAGACCGAAAGCCAAAATCACAGCGATCGGAATCAGCTTTCCGATGGTGGCAATGACCTGAACAAATGCGCCGCAGCGTGTAGACAGTATGTTGCAAATCAGAACAAAGGCCAAAACTCCGATGGCTAAAAAACGCTTTTGCCAGTCCGTCATCGGAATAAAATATACTGCGCAGTCGGCGAAAACAATAGCCTGAGCAGCGACAGATGCCGGATAAGAAATGATGGATTGAACCCACCCCAAAAGGAATCCCCATTTTTTACCGTAAAGTGTTTCAAGATAGGTATAAAGACCGCCTGCTTTCGGGATATTGGACGCGATCTCCGCGATGGTTAAAGCAGAGGCTAAAGTAATGATTCCTCCGGCGATCCAGGCCAAAAGCGCCATTCCCGAACTGCCTGCGTCACTCAGAACTTTTGCGGGTTTGAAAAATATGCCGGATCCGATAATCATGCCGATTACAATCGAAAGGGCTTGAAAAAGACTGATTGATTTTTTCATAAGGTCCTCTTTTTAAAAAGATTGTCAAAAATTGTTCATAATATTATGCTCAAAAGAATAGCATAATTTACATTTTTTGTCAATCAAAACAAAAGGTTATTCCTGCTTTCCCGTGCCGATATCCGATACGGTTTTTGTTGACTCGGCACGGAGATTGATTTATAATGATAGCATCGTATTTTATTGACTATAAAGAGAAAGAGAGAAAATGTAATGAAGAAGATTATTGCTTTGCTGTTAGCGCTTCTTTTTTCTGTTTTTTTGACTGCATGTGGAAACAAAGAGTCAGGCAACGAAAATTCGGGCGACTTGAAAAATGCGAATGTTGAAAAGGCGTGGTTCCCGAAAACGGCCACTGCGACGCTGCCGAACGGCAACCGGTATCAAATTATTCGTTGTGAATTCAGCGACGAAGGCCTTTACTATCACTACGATATGAGCGGAACTACGGATAGAGAAGCATATTATTCGTATTCTTACAAACAAAGCGACGGTATGCTGCAGCAGATTCGTCAGGAGTATTCTTATGGCTTTGATGTATATGGCTATGATTATAATTTTCAGTACAACACAGCAGAGGGGCAGATTGTATTGACAGAGACCGATCAAGACGGCGAAACAAGCACAGAAACAACGGTATATACCTTTGACAGCGAAAATCGCGTCAGTACAAAAACCGTTACAGTCCGCTATGATGATGAAGTATCAGAGACAGTATATGTCTATACTTACGGCGAAGACCGTTTTACCGTAAGTTATGATATTAAACATAAGGTTTACCGTAGTGACGGTAGCTCTGAAGTTCGTCATATCAGCCGCTGTGTAGCTACTTTGCCGTACGACTTTTCATCTATGGTTGTTGAAATTACGTACCTTGACGGAGAAGAAAATCCCGAACCGCGGCAGGAATCTTATATCAATGCGAATGGGGAACGTATATCCGGAATGATGACCCGAACGAAAAAAGTGTTTAATGCGTTCGGCTACTGCACCGAAGTGACAAACTTTTTTGAAGACGGCGGAAGCGGATACCTTTCGGACGATGGATATGATATGCCGACTTTTGACAGTGAGGGAAGAATTCTTTCCAATGTGCACAGTACTGCTGACGGTCCTTCTGCAACATCCGCATTCCGATATGATTCGAACGGGAACATGACGGAATTCAGCTTGGAAACCGAAGAGGGAAAAGCAACGGTTGAAATTGAGTGGATGGAGATACCGGCTGAATATGTGAAGGCGATTGAAAGCTATGTCGGTGAAAAGAATTTTGCTTTATCCGAATTGATAGAGGAAGGAATTCCGGCCGGAAGTGAGTCGATGGCAAGTTTTTAGTGCTATAAAAAGGCGGATATTTTCTCGGCTCAATAGCTGACTTGTCAAACCGAATAAAATGCCGAGCGGTTGATTCGGCACAAATAAATTATAAAATGCCATGGAACCGATAGAGTCCATGGCATTTTAAATGCAATTAACTGCGATCCGAATAAAAAAGTCCGCTGTAATTCTACAGCGGACTTTTGTCTATGGGCTACGAAAAAGATATTTTCGGCAGTTTTGCGTATGACTTCGAACTCTCGCAAAAACTTATATTCGGTTAATCATATATGCGACTTTTATTTTATTATTCGGGAATAAGAACATCCCCGCCGGAGATTACCACGTCA
>CAKRMZ010000041.1 GCA_934365155.1 uncultured Eubacteriales bacterium
TAAAACAATGGGATAAAGGTCAACAAGCAATACTTGAGGTTAATGATAATTATTATGGTAAAAAACCATATTTCACTGATGTTTTCGGTATCTTCGCTTTGAATAATTTCATCGCCGTCTTTAAGTTTTTGTTCATCGTTGCCGCGCAGTGACTGAAGTGTATTTTTTTTGAAGTACCCCTCTTTGGTAAGCAAAATGCGAACATTATAATTTTCAATATAGTTTTCTTCTTTATACTGTTCGATCTCTGTGTCAAAGATCAGTTGAGTTTGACGCGGCTTTGCATACTTTGCCTTAATATCCTTGAGCTGCCGCTCAATGAGCGCTTTAATTCGAGTATCGCTTTTCAGCGTCTTTTGAATATCCTCAATTTCTTTCTGCAAATCCTCAATCTCATGCACACGGTTTAAAATATATTCGCGGTTGAGATTACGCAATTTAATTTCGGCAATATATTCCGCCTGGATTTTATCGATTGAGAATCCGGACATTAAGTGAGGCACAACATCGATTTCGTGCTCGGTTTCGCGAATGATACGCACCGCTTTGTCAATATCAAGCAAAATCTTTCCGAGTCCCAAGAGCAGGTGCAGTTTTTCTTCTTTCTTGTTCAGGTCAAAACGAAGCTCCCGGCGAATGCACTCCATACGGAATTTTATCCACTCGTTTAAAATTTCGCAAAGTCCCATCACACGCGGAGACGAGTTTACTAAAATATTGAAATTGCAACTGAAATCATCCTCTAAGGGAGTGAGCTTATAGAGTTTGGTCATCAGTGCATCCGGATCTACATTTTTCCGCAAATCGATTGTGAGCTTAAATCCGGAAAGATCGATCTCATCACGAAAATCCGTGATCTCTTTCAGTTTTCCTTCCTTGACCAAGTCGGATATCCGTTTCAGAATCAATTCAATGGAGGTGGAATAGGGGATTTGCAGAATTTCAATGCAATTGTAATCTTTGTTATATACATAACGTGCCCGCACTTTGAAGGAGCCTTGTCCGCTACGGTAAATTTCAGCAAGCTGGGCGCGGTTATAAATGAGGTTTCCGCCGCCCGGAAAGTCCGGAGCTTTAATAATATCCAACATGGAATCGGCATCCAAGCCGGGGTCCTTCATCAATGCAATCGTACCGTCGCAAAGCTCTCCGAGGTTAAACGAGCATATCTTGCTTGCCATACCGACGGCAATTCCGAGATTCGGCGAAAGGAGTATATTCGGGAAAGCGGTCGGAAGCATCACCGGCTCTTTCATAGAACCGTCATAATTATCCACAAAGTCAACTGCGTCCTTATCAATTCCGCGGAAAATTTCATTGCAGAATTTATCGAGCTTTACCTCGGTATACCGGGATGCCGCAAACTGCATGTCGCTGCTGTAGTGCTTTCCGAAGCTGCCCTTGGACTCCACAAACGGATGCAAAAGAGATTCATTGGCACGTGTCAAACGCACCAGTGTTTCATAAATGGACATATCACCGTGCGGATGCAGACGCATCGTTTGTCCGACGACATTGGCGCTTTTCGTAAGACCGCCGTTGATAAGACCCATTTTATACATGGTATAAAGAATCTTGCGATGAGCGGGCTTAAATCCGTCGATATCCGGAATTGCACGGGAGATAATGACGCTCATTGCATAAGGCATATAGTTTTTTTCAATCGTTTCCGTAATGGGCTGCAGAGTCACTTCCGCAGTTTTTTCGGGATAAGCCTGGAGGTCCCTTTTGGAAGATCTTTTTGCCATGGGTGTTTTGTTCTCCTTGTTACTTCGATATTATCCGGCAGTTTTAAAACGAAAAATACGTGTAATAGACTTTAGCAGACTAACGCTCAGATATCTGCCGTTTCAATATATTCCGCCGCGTGGGAGGCAATAAATTCTTTGCGTTTTGCCAAAGCATCCCCTAACAGTGTATCAAACATTTCCGCGGTTTGTTGCGCATCGGTTTCGCATACACTGATCAACCGCCGTGTAGCAGGATTCATTGTTGTCTGCCACATCATATCCGGTTCGTTTTCACCCAAGCCCTTGGAGCGCTGAATCACATACTTCGTATCGCCGAGCTCCTTTAGAATTTCATTTTTTTCACGTTCGTTGTAGGCAAAGCGAATTCCGTTTTTCGACGTAATTTCATACAGCGGCGATTCTGCAATAAAAATACGGCGCTCTTTAATCAGTGTAGGAAGAAGCCGATAAAAAATCGTGAGAATCAGCGTGCGGATTTGATAGCCGTCTTCATCGGCATCCGTGCAGATAATGATTTTGCTCCATCGCAAGGAATCCAAATTAAACGGTACAATACCGCCTTGATTTTTCACCTTGATTTCCACACCGCAGCCGATAACCTTTAGCAAATCGACAATAATATCGCTTTTAAAAATTTTATCGTAACTGCTCTTTAAGCAATTCAGTGTTTTTCCGCGTACAGGAATAATCGCCTGATATTCGGCCATGCGTCCGAGTTTGCATGAAGTTAAAGCCGAATCGCCCTCCACAATATAAAGTTCCCGCAGATTAGGGTCTTTGGAACGGCAATTGACAAATTTTTCAACGCGGTTGGTGATATCCAATGTGCCGGACAGCTTCTTTTTAATATTCAGCCTTTCTTTTTCGGCACTTTCGCGGCTGCGTTTGTTGACCAATACCTGGTTTGCAATTTTTTCGGCATCCAACGGGTTTTCGGCAAAATAAGCTTCCAATGCACTTTTGAGATAATCGGTCAGATATTCCGCAATAAAAGCATTCGTGATCGCTTTTTTGGTTTGGTTGGCATAGGAAGTCTGCGTTGAAAAACTGTTGATAATCAAAACCAAGCTGTCCTCGATATCGGCAAAGCTGATTTTGGATTCGTTTTTTGTGTATTTGTCGGCGGTTTTTAAGTATTTATCAATCGCATAGGTAAATGCACTGCGTACAGCCTTATCCGGTGCACCGCCATGCTCTAAGAAGCTGGAATTATGATAATATTCCAAACTGTTGTGCAAATTGGAAAAGCAGAACACGATCTCCGCTTTGAATTTATATAAAGGCTTGTCCGAACGATCCCGCCCCTGCGTTTCGGTCTGCAAGCGATGCGGAGCCGTGATGGCATCATCCCCCACTACTTCGCTGATATAGTCCGAAATTCCGTTTTCATAGAGGAATGTCTCCTCTTCAAAAGTTCCGTCTGCATTTTGAATATGCAATACAAAGCGAATTCCCGAATTGACAATCGCCTGTTTTTTCAGTATATTGCGATAATATTCATGAGGGATATTGATATCGGTAAAGACATCCAAATCGGGCTTCCAAAAAATAACGGTGCCCGATTTTCGCTCGCCTCTTTTCGGTTCGCGGATTTCAAGCTCGCTTACGGCTTCCCCTTTTCGAAAATGGATGGCGTATACTTTCCCGTTGTTATATGAGGTAACGTCCATAAATTCCGAGGAGTACTGTGTTGCACATGCGCCGAGTCCGTTGAGGCCGAGAGAATATTCATATGCAGCATCCCCGCTGTTGTTTTCATATTTTCCGCCTGCATACAGTTCGCAGTAAACAAGCTCCCAGTTATAACGTCCTTCTTTTTCATTATAATCCAGCGGAACTCCGCGCCCATAGTCGTCTACCATGATGGAGCCGTCGGAATAGACGGTAATATTGATTAAGGAACCGTATCCCTCTCTTGCTTCGTCAACGGAGTTTGATAGAATTTCAAAAAAGGAATGTTCACAACCCTCAAGTCCGTCAGAACCGAAAATAACGGCCGGACGCTTGCGCACGCGATCGGCTCCTTTGAGAGAAGATATGCTCTGATTGCCGTAAGAAGGTTTGTCTTTTAATGCCATAAGTGAAATGTTCCCTTCCTTGGATTCATATTTCATTATCAAGTAATTTTAAATTATCCTATTTTTAATTATACCAAATTTGTTGACTAAAATAAAGACTAAAATGAAAGAAAATGGAGAAAATATTTTTGTTACAATTCACTTTTTTTGCCGCAAAATAAGGCTTTTTTTGAAAAATAAATACTAAAAATAAAAAAACTATTGATTTTTTATCAATTTTTTAGTACACTATTAAAAACGAGATTTTCTGACGTCGATATTTTTGTATAAAAACTTCAGGTTTGTTAAGTCAATTTACGATAGGAGCGTTTATTTTATGATTTCTCGCAATATCACTATACAAAACAATGTCGGGCTTCATGCAAGACCGGCCACATTTTTCATTCAGAAAGCCAACTCTTATAAGAGCTACATTTGGGTGGAGAAAGATGAACGCAGAGTGAATGCGAAAAGTCTGCTCGGTGTTTTATCTCTCGGCATCGCAAAAGGGATGACCATTACTTTAATTGCAGACGGTGTCGATGAAGTAGACGCGCTCAACGGTCTTGAAAATTTAATTCTGACCGGATTCAGCGAATAAGTCTCCGAGTTTTTGAATATTAAAGATCATTGCGGCGAGTACGTTTGAGATGCGGAAATAGACGCTTTTGCGTGTTGTTTTTGTCTTTTATACGTGGTCGCCTTTTGGTTTTGGAGGAAATATTTTGCAAGAAAATTTCGATGAAGATGTATCCCCGAAAAAGCGGTTAGCGGAAAAAGCGCTGCAATTGCCTTTTTCTCCGGGCGTTTATATCATTAAAGATAAAAACGGAAAAATTATTTATATCGGAAAATCAAAGGCTTTGCGAAACCGTGTTTCACAGTATTTCGGAGACAGTACGGGACACAATGCGAAAACCGAAAAAATGGTTCGCGCCGCATGGGATTTTGATTACATTGTATGCGATTCGGAAATGGAAGCTTTAACGCTTGAGAACCAACTTATCAAGCTGCATTCTCCCCACTATAACATTCGGTTGAAAGACGATAAGTCCTATCCGTATATCAAAGTGACCTCCGAAGACTACCCGAAAATCATTATGACACGCACGCGGGCCGGCGATAAAGCGAAATATTACGGCCCCTATTCCGGAACTTCTCATGTTTTTTCTGTGATTCGGACCCTGCAGCGTGTATTTCGCTTGGCTCATTGCAACAAAAACTTTCCCGATGACTTTGGAAAGGGACGTCCGTGCCTGTATTATCAAATGGGACAATGTATGGCTCCCTGCACCGGGCAGGTATCCTCAGAGGAATACCGTGCCGCCTTTCCTTTGATTCATCAAATTTTAAAAGGCTCATTTGCCGAGGTAAAACACAAACTGACGCAGGAAATGCTGCAGGCATCGGAGCATATGCAATATGAGCAGGCCGCACTGATTCGAGACCGAATTGCTTCGCTGGAGGTTCTTTGGCAAAAGCAGAAGGTGGCGGTATCTCCGGATGTGGATGCCGATGTGATTGCACTGTATTCTTGTGATAAGTGCTCATCGGTTTCCATACTGTATATCCGCAGCGGATGTATTTATGACAGCAGAAGTATTCTTTTTTCCGCAGACGAAATTTTGAACGCAGAGGCCTTCCCTTCGTTTTTGGTCAGTCTGTATGCGCACAAAAGCGACATCGGAAAACAAATTTATTTGAACGTCGAGCTTTCTGAGGACGATCGCAGGTTATGTGAAGAATATCTCTGCAAGCAGAGCGAAGGACGGGTCCGTGTGATTATACCGAAACGCGGAGACGCATTGGCTCTTTGCAACATGGCATATGAGAACGCACGACAAAAAGCGGCAGATTATATCAAAAATGCCGAACGGGACAATCAAATTTTAATCAAATTAGCTTCCATGTTGCGCTTAGAGGTAATTCCGGATCGAATTGAGGCATACGATATTTCCAATTTCGGAAACGATAATATCACAGGCGGAATGATTACGATTGAAAACGGGAAATTTCAAAAGAGTAAGTATCGTATTTTCAACATATCCGAGCACTCGGCACAGGATGATTACGGAGCAATGCGAGAAGTGTTAAGCCGTCGGTTGGCGCACTTAGGAGCAGAATCCGACGCCATTTCATCTGCACCGGATCTAATTTTGCTGGACGGCGGAAAAAACCATGTTGCCACGGTGTGCCAAGTTATGAACGAGCGCGGAATACACATTCCGGTGTTCGGAATGGTGAAGGACGAGCATCATAAAACCCGCGCATTATGTACCGCTCAGGATGAAATCAGCATCGCACGGGAACAATCGGTATTTATGTTTATTTACCGAATTCAAGAAGAAGTTCACCGTTTTTCAATTACCAAGATGCAGCGCGCAAAGTCAAAATCGGTAAAAACGTCTTCTCTGACAAAAATTGAGGGAATCGGAGAAAAAAAGGCCGCCGAGCTGATGCGGCATTTTAAAACTCTCACACTGCTGATGGAAGCATCCGCTGAGGATATTTCAAAGGTGCGCGGTTTTTCGGAGGAATTGGCAGAGCGAACATATCGGTTCCTGCATCCATAAAAAATAAATTTTACTGCTGTAAACAAAGGAGAACAAACAAAGTGAGAATTATTACCGGAACGGCGCGCGGATGTAAACTTGCGACCTTAGACGGCGATGCAACCCGTCCTACACCGGAACGGGTCAAAGAAGCTGTATTCAGCTCTTTGCAGTTTGAACTGCAGGGCAAGCGCTTCTTGGATTTATTTTCCGGGAGCGGCCAGATGGCGCTGGAAGCACTGAGTCGCGGAGCGAAAAGTGCGGTAGCTGTCGATAACTCTGCCGCAGCTGCGGAGCTGATTAAAAAAAATGCACAAAAATGCCGTTTATATGATCGATGCGTCGTGTTGTGCCGCGGATATGCCGAGTATTTAAAAAGCGCGGCAAACCGCGAACAATTTGATTATCTTTACTTGGATCCTCCTTATGCGGCTCATTTGTTACCGGAGGTGCTTTGCATGATTTTAAAAACGCAGATAGCGGCAGACGATGCTACATTCATTTGCGAGAGCGAGCACGCGGACATTTTTGACGGAGACTCCGAACTGGCTTCCCATTTTAAAATTACAAAGCAAGTACGCTACGGACGTGTTTTTGTCACATATTTGAAATTTGCCGAGAAAGGATGAACACTTTTCATGATGAATCCGAAAACAGCACTGGTACCCGGCAGCTTTGATCCGCCGACGCTCGGGCACACAGATTTGATTCAAGCCGCATCCCGGATGTTTGACAAGGTTTATGTCACAGTCTTTCACAATCCGTCGAAAAACTGTATGTTTTCAGTGGAACAGCGCTACGAAATGCTTCGTGCCGTATGTCGGGACTTTCATAACGTTACTGTGGATGCCTCCGATGAATTTTTGGCGGTCTATACCAAAAGACTGCAAATCGGAACGGTCGTCAAAGGGATCCGCAACACAACGGATTTTGAATATGAATATACACAGGCAACTGCAAATGCTGCCATGAACTCCGGATTGCAAACCATTTTTATCCCCGCCGCTCCGGAGCGGATTTTTGTAAGCTCCTCATTTATACGGACACAAATACTCTTCCGCCAAAATATAACCGGATTTGTGCATCCGGATATAGAGAAAATAATTAAGGATTTATACAATTTATAAGGTGGTGAATTGTTTGAAACGTTCTTTTTCGGACCGTTTAAGCGATTTCATGCGAGGCCATTATGGTTTCGATGATTTTTCAAAAGCATTGTTTTTAATCGGATTTATTATTTTTATCATCGGAATTTTCTTTGACTCACACATCATTTCTCGTGTGATTTACGGAATCGCACTGATAGTATATATTTATAATTTGTATCGTTCGACTTCTAAAAATTTTACACAGCGACAAAAAGAAAATTCAAAGTACCTGCAGATATGGAGTCTCGTAAAGAAATTTTTCCGCAGTCGTTCGGAGCGGTTTAAAAACATTCGCAAATATCGCTACTTCCATTGTCCGTATTGCAAAACCGATTTGCGTGTTCCGAGGGGAAAAGGCACAATTACACTGACATGCCCGAAATGTCAAAAGCAGTTTGACAAGCATTCTTAATTAAAAACGAGGTAGCACAATGGGGATTTATGCAATTGTTTGTGAATACAATCCTTTTCATAACGGGCATCGTTATCAAATACAGGCAATTCGAGCATCGGATCTCGACGCCCGAATTGTTTGCATCATGAGCGGAAACTTTGTGCAACGCGGAGATGTGGCTGTTATGGACAAATATGTCCGCGCAGAGATGGCTGTGAAAGCCGGCGCGGATTTGGTACTGGAGCTCCCGTTCCCGTGGTGTATGGCACCAGCAGAAATCTTTTCCCGTGCCGCAATGCAACTGATTGATTCACTCGGCAACGTGGACTTTTTGCATTTTGGAAGCGAAAGCGCCGATGCGGCAATGCTTTTTCGCGTTGCTTCCAATATGCAAAAGGACATTTTTCTTTCCGAAGTAAAATCTCTGCGCACAAAAGAACCATCATTACGGTATGCAGATATATTACGGCGCGCCTACACATCCTTGTTCGGCAACGAGGATGAGGCTGTCTTTCAGGGCTCCAATGATATTTTGGCATTGGAATACATCAAGGCACTGATTCGCATGAATTTACCGATTCAGGCAAAATGCATTCAAAGAACAGGAAACTTATATAACGACGAGCATTGGGCAGGAGCGTTTCCCAGCGCATCGGCGATTCGAAAAACATTGCTTGCCGATCAAAAACAGGTAGCTCCAAGCGAAAAATCGGAGTTTGAAGCTCACTGCGCAGAATTTTACGGAAAGCATGAAATTTTTTCACTCGAATCGCTGTCTACGGCGATTCTTGCTTTTTTTCGGTTGCATGACGAGAGAAAAACCGATGAAATATTCGGAATGAACCCGGCTCGTGCAAAACGGATATTTCGGGCAGCCTCTTGCTCATGTACGCTCTCGGACTTGATCGCCTCAGCGTGTTCCAAGACCGATTCCGCCTCCGGCATTCGCCGTGCATTATTGTCAGACATGCTAAATGTGAGCAAGGACAGTATGAACGAGGCACCGGCCTTTTCCTTGATGTTGGCTGCAAGCAGTCAGGGGACCTATTTGTTGAAAAAAATATCACCGAAAATAAAAATCATTACAAAGCCTGCCGACTATCGTTTTTGCGATGAACGTGTAAAACGCCAATTTGAGTGTGAAATGCGGGCGGAAAGTTTGTTTGCATTGGCTTCAACCCAAAAGAGGCCGGGGTTCTCCTGTTTGCAGAAAACGCCGTATATACAGTCGGACAGATGCCATGTTAACTCATAAATACAAGTTTGGGGAATGCTTGAGCTCAAGCATTCCCCGTTTTTTATGATTTGTGAATTCTATGCGCACGCTTTTTGTATAAAACAACATAAACGATTAACAGGATAATGATCGCTATTACAGCGCCGCCGATATATAAAAAGCTACGTGATTTTATAAAACTCAAAATGGCATTTTCCTCTTGGGTTTCAACAGATTCATCAATGTAACTCGGATGCTGCAGTAATTTCAAAAGTTCCTCAGAACTTTCGGAAAATTCAGACGGAATCAGAATATAATCCCGGCTTGCTTCGGTACACAAAGTAATATTACCGTTCGAGTCGGATGAAAAACGGTCGGAAAGCCAAACCAAATGATAAGAGGGCGTGCTGTCGGAAGACACTGTTTCAAACGATAGAACACGAAAGCTTTTTGATGCATGCGGAGCTCCCAGCGCAACCGTAACCTCCGCAAGCCCCGGGTATTGCTGACCGTCCTCAAAATCAATATACAAGGCAGAGCTGTCTTTGAGAATATCGGCAATGGATTTCTCCGGGCAGGCATCTACGGTACGAACAGCAACATTAGCAGAAAATTCACGCCACGCAAAGGCCGTTCTTGAAATGCTGAAATTGCTGAAACGCCAGACAGAGCCGTTTGCAATCAGCTCAACATCCGGGTATTCAGAGGAATTGATTGCAGAAAGAAAATAATCCATGGGGTCAATCGCCGATTGCACATCACGCAAATCAAACGAAAGTTTGTCCGATGCACTTACAGCAAATGAAAAAATTATCATGCACACAATGCACACAAACGCAAATTTTTGAAATCTCATAAAATATCTCCTATATTGCAAAATTGCAAAACAAAACCGAACGTTACGAGTTAACAAGTCAATAAACACAAACGATCACACAAATATGATAATTCATTATACAATGAAAACGCCGAGAATTCAAGTATTCACACAGAGGTTTGAAAATGGATTTTTCCGATCCATCCAAAAAACGGAATCCATCAGGATCAAAAAAGGGGTCACAAGCGCAGAATGATTTGAGTTCATATTCCTCAAAAAAAATTATAAAAAATTGCAATTTTACTATTGACTTTTTCGCAAAGAGATGGTAATCTGTTTAAGAAAATAAATCTTTAAAAACGATACAGAGTGATCGGCAAGATTAAACCAATAGAGTTTGTACAGCATTTGATTTAAATGCTATTCATCTGATTTACCGTCTTGCCGTAAAGGCAAGACTTTTTTATTTCGCCGAAAGGAGCTACCATGACATCTCGAGTCAAAGCAAATATGGTATCCATTCATCCGAATACGAAACGGTATGCCCGTATTTGTTCTATGTTATCAAGCGGTTCTTTTGCTGCTTTTAATTCTCCCGAATACAGTATTTTTCCCGGTTTTTGCGATGTGCATGTGCATTTTCGAGAACCGGGATTTTCTTATAAAGAGACCATTCGCTCCGGAAGCCTGGCCGCAGCGCACGGCGGATACACGGCAGTATGCACCATGCCCAACCTGAACCCGGTTCCCGATTCGCCGGCGCATCTAAAAGAACAGCTCCGCATCATTGAAAAGGATGCCTGCATTCCGGTTTATCCGCTCGGGGCAATCAGCGTAGGTGAGAGAGGTCAACAGCTCGCCGATATGCAGGCAATCGCCGATAAGGTGATCGCCTTCTCCGACGACGGACGCGGAATTCAAGATGAAGCCTTAATGCGCCGTGCCATGCTGGAAGCCAAAGCACTCAAAAAAACGATTGTTGCCCACTGTGAAGATAATTCCCTGCTGAACAACGGATATATTCACGACGGTGCTTATGCACAAGCACACGGTCATATCGGAATTTGCTCCGAAAGCGAATACCGTCCGATTGAGCGTGACATTCGTCTGGCGGAGGAGACCGGCTGCGCTTACCATGTATGCCATATTTCCGCCAAAGAAAGCGTTCAAGCCATTCGACAAGCCAAAAGCCGCGGAGTCAACATAAGCTGTGAAACCGCACCGCACTATTTGTGCCTTTGCGATGAAGATTTGGCAGAGGACGGTCGTTTTAAAATGAACCCGCCGCTTCGCGGCCCGGAGGATCGAGCCGCTCTGATTGCCGGGATTTTAGACGGCACCATTGATATGATCGCCACAGATCATGCACCGCACTCGCTTGAAGAAAAATCGCGTGGCCTTCGAGACAGCGCATTCGGGATCGTAGGCCTTGAAAGTGCATTTCGTGCATTATATACTTTTTTGGTACGCCCCGGCATTGTTCCGCTGGACACTGTTATTACACTGTTGAGTCAAAATCCGAGAAAGCGTTTTTCCATCCCGGATACCGACGACTTCACCATTTGGCGTCTCAATGACTGCTATCGCGAAGACCCGGACAGCTATTTATCCCTCGGGCGTTCCACGCCCTTTGCGGAGATGGAACTCTACGGTCGCTGTATGCTGACCGTCAATAACGGAAAAATTGTCTACGCCCACGAATCAAACAAATAATACGAATTTATTAGGAGGATTTTATTTATGGCAAAACGTACAGACATCAAAAAAATCTTAATTATCGGATCCGGTCCGATTGTAATCGGGCAGGCGGCTGAGTTTGATTATGCCGGAACACAGGCATGTTTGGCACTGAAAGAGGAAGGATACGAAGTCGTTCTTGTCAATTCCAATCCCGCGACGATTATGACTGATACGACAATCGCCGATAAGGTTTATATGGAGCCTCTGACTCTGGAATATATTGCGAAAATCCTGCGCTATGAGCGTCCGGATGCCATTGTGCCGGGTATCGGCGGACAAACCGGCCTGAATCTGGCCATGCAGCTTGAGAAAAAAGGAATTTTGAAGGAATGCGGCGTAGAACTACTCGGAACCAGCAGCCAAAGCATTGAACGCGCGGAGGACCGCGAGCTGTTTAAAGAACTTTGCACCTCCATCGGCGAACCCACAATTCCGTCCGAAATTACCTATAATATCGAAGAAGCCAAAAAGGCCGCCTTGCACATCGGCTATCCGGTTGTCCTGCGCCCCGCTTTCACACTCGGCGGAACCGGAGGCGGTTTTGCCAATAATGAGAAAGAGCTGACGGAAATCGGCTTAAATGCATTTAAGCTTTCACCGGTCCATCAGGTGTTGATTGAAAAAAGCGTAAAAGGATATAAAGAGATCGAATTTGAAGTGATGCGCGATTCTTTAGATCATGCCATCACTATATGCGGTATGGAAAACATCGATCCGGTCGGAGTGCATACCGGCGATTCAATTGTGGTCGCTCCGATTATGACCTTGTCAGAGCATGATTTGAAAATGCTGAATGACAGTGCCATTAAAATCATCCGCGAACTTAAAATTGAGGGCGGCTGCAATGTGCAGTTTGCCCTGAATCCGAAATCCAGCGAATACTATTTGATTGAAGTCAATCCGCGTGTATCC
>CAKRMZ010000042.1 GCA_934365155.1 uncultured Eubacteriales bacterium
CTTGAAAAATGCGTGGTCAAGCTCTACAGTCAGGCCGGAAGCGACGGCCGTATTTACGGTTCGGTTACCAATAAGGATGTGGCGGATGCACTGGAAAAGCAGTTTGGTATTTCGGTTGACAAACGGAAAATACAAATGGATAATACCATAAAAGCTTTTGGTACTTATATATTGGAGACGAAGCTTTTTGCGGATATCACCGGTAAAATCACAGTGATATTAGCGGAAGAAAAATAAAGGTATGAGTGAACAAATTATAAAAAAAATGCCTTTTTCCCTGGAGGCGGAACAATCGGTTTTAGGCTCTGTTTTGATTGATCCCGAAAAATTTTCTTCGATTTCAACTTTGATTACCGGAGAGGATTTTTATTTGGAGGAGCATCGGCAGATTTATTATGCCATGCAGGAGCTGTTTTTACAAAGCCACAAGATTGATCTGGTCACTTTGCTGGAGGCTCTTGTGCATCAGGGCGTCTACGATGAAACGCGGTGCAAGGCGTATGTCCGTGAAATTGCCGAGACGGTTCCAAGCGCTGCCAATATTGTAGATTATGCAAAAATCGTGAAAGAAAAAAGCATTTTGCGGCGTTTGATTGATGCATCGGAGGATATCTCCAATATTGCGTATGAGGCCAAAGAGGATATTGAGCATATTATTGATTCGGCCGAACAGAAAATTTACGCGATTGCAGAGGGAAATGAATCCAAAAATTTTGTGCATATTAAAGATGTACTTTTGGAAACTTATGACCGTTTACATAGGCTCAATGAGGATCAGGGAGACTATCAGGGCGTTGCTACCGGATTTTCGGGACTTGACCGGGTATTGGTAGGCCTTGGCAAAATGGATCTTGTGTTGGTTGGAGCCCGCCCGGGTATGGGTAAAACTACGCTGGCTATGAATATTGCGTCGAATGTGGCGAAGAGCTCCAAGAAGGCCGTGTGTATTTTTACGCTGGAGATGTCCAATGAGCAGGTCGTATCACGTCTGCTTTCCAGCGAGGCGCTGATTGATAGCTATAAGATGCGTACAGGCAATCTTACAGACAATGAATGGACGGAACTTGCACATGCCGCTGCTCGACTTTCGGAGTGTGAAATCTATTTTGACGATTCGACCAATGTAACGATCACTTCCATGAAATCAAAACTGAGACGCGTGAAGAATTTAGGGCTTGTGGTGGTGGATTATCTCGGCCTTATGCAGAGCGATCGTCAAAGTGACAGCCGTGCATTGGAGATTTCGGAAATTTCCAGGAATCTTAAAAAGCTTGCGCGGGAATTTGAGGTTCCGGTTTTGGTATGCGCACAGCTTAACCGTGAATCGGTCTCCAAATCCCGTCGCCCGGCGCTGCATGACTTGCGGGATTCCGGTGCGATTGAGCAGGATGCGGATATTGTCTTGTTTGTATACCGTGAAGATGATTATGACGGCGGTGAGAATGAGCCGCAGAACCAAGCGGAGATCATTATTGCCAAAAACCGTCACGGTTCGACCGGAATGGTCAAATTGAACTTCCTCGGACAATATACCAAATTCAGCACTTGCGAAGATTTACCCGACGCGCCGTAATAAAATAAAAAGACATATTTGCTTTGACAGGGCATTCTGCGGATTCTTTGTTGAAACCAATATGGATTTGAGGAAAAACCATGGATTTAAAAGTTTTTTTAAATACGGTCAGGCAAAGCTTTGAGCGGTATCATATGAACTTCGACGGGAATATCCTTTTGGGACTGTCGGGGGGAGCGGATTCTATGGCGCTTCTCTTGTTTTTAAAGCATTATTGCAAAGAGCAGGGCAAGACCCTGTTTTGCGTTCATGTCAACCATATGATGCGCGGAGAGGAAGCGTTGCGAGATGAGCAATTTTGCAGAGCTTTTTGCAAGGATCATGATATTCCGCTGAAGGTGATTGCCAAAGACGTCCCGCAATTGATTCGACAGAGCAAATGCTCCGCGGAGGAAGCTGCGCGCCGCTTGCGGTATGAAGCTTTTGCGGAAGCGGCGGAGCATTTCGGCGTTTCCTGTATAGCGACGGCGCATAATTTGGATGATAATGCCGAAACCATGCTGTTTTCTTTATTCCGGGGAGCTTCATTGCGTACTGTTTGCGGAATACCGCCGGTTCATGAGTTTGTTTCTTCAAGCGGGGGACACTTGCGCTTTATTCGACCGTTAATTGAATTGCCGAAAGAGGAAATTGAGCGGTTTTGTTTGTCCGCCGACATTCCCTTTGTTTTTGACAGCACCAATGACTCGGATCAATATACGCGCAACTATATTCGAAATCGGATTTTGCCGTGCGCATCTCACGTAAATGAACGGGCGCTGGACAATATGCTGCGGACCGCCGATTTGCTGCGGTCCGATGAAAGTTTCATTGATAGCTGCGCCGAGGAATACTGCGCACGGTTTCAAATTACTTCGTCCGCTCCGCGGGAAGCTTTTGAACATACGCATGATGCCGTGGCTTCACGCATATTGATGAAAATGAGCCGCAAAGTGTCGTTTGCTCCGCTTTCTTACCGCCATATCCAATCGGCACTTGCAATGATTCGTTCTCCGATTTTTGCCAAGGAGCTTCACTTTTCGGAGGGACTGCGCTTATATATCGGACGTTCGGAGATTCATTTTACATGCGAAGAGCCCCATGTTGTTCCGATAGAGGATACGGTTTTAAAATGGGGAGAAAACCGTTTCGATCAAAATCAATTTTTGATATACCTGTGCAAGGACGGAGAAGAGAATCCGGATGATCTCAAACAATATAAAAATATTTACAAAAAGTCAATAAAAGCGATATTAAATTCTGATAAAATATTAGGAGAATTAAAGCTTCGAAGTCCGAAATATTCGGAAAAATATATTTACGGGGGAATTTTGCACAGTGTCAAAAAAACGCTGAGTGATAAAAAAATTCCTTGGGAAAAACGAAAAAAAATTCCAGCCGTTTATGATGATGCGGGAATCGTGTGGATTCCGTTTTGCTCTCCGCGCGACGATGTGAAGCTAAATGGGAAAGAAAGCACCGGAATCGGTATATACTATTTTGAAATGTAAAATAATAAGGAGTGCGACCGATATGATAAAGGATGACATTGAGAGAGTTTTAATCGATTCGAATGAAATACAGGCAACAGTGGTTTCGATTGCCGAAGCGATAGATCGCGATTATAAAGACAGTGTAGAGAGTGGAAACAAGCTTCTTCTTCTTTGCATTTTAAAGGGATCGGTTGTTTTTATGGGCGATTTGATGAAAAATCTAAAAACACCGGTTGAAATTGATTTTATGAAAGTTTCTTCTTACGGAAGGGGAACGCGTTCGAGCGGAGCGGTAAATATTATTTTGGATATTCATCGGGCGGATCTGGCTAACTGCGATATTTTGATTATTGAGGATATTATTGACAGCGGTCGGACCTTGGCTTATCTGAGTGAATATTTATTACTCAAGGGTGCAAAAAGCGTGAAAACCTGTACATTACTTGATAAACCCTCCCGCAGAGAAGTAAATTTTGAGCCGGATTATGTGGGGAAAATCATTCCGGACGAATTTGTGGTCGGCTATGGGCTGGATTATAATGAAGCTTATCGTGCCTTGCCCTTTGTCGGTGTATTAAAGCCTTCTGTATATTCAAACTGATTTTTACTTAAAAATAATGACTCAACTTTGGTTATGAGGAGACAATCCATGAAGAGTAATCTCAAAATTATATTGTTTTATGTAGTACTGATTGGTGTGATTTTGGCCGCTACCTCCGTTTTATTCAGCGATACTCAACAGACAAAGATCAGCTACAGTGATATTATTTCATATTTCGAGCAGGAGAAGGTAGAATCTTTTGTTGTTGATGAAAAACTGACTATTACGCTCCAGTTTAACGATGGAACTGCACCGGTTGAGTACCGTCTGCGCAGCTTGGATCTCTTTGTACATGATGTTGGGGATTTGGTGCTGACGCAGCAAAGGGAAGGAATCATCAAAAGCTATGACTATACAGAGATTAAGGAAGTGCCTTGGTGGGTAAGCCTTCTGCCGTATGTCATTGTGATTGCAGTCTTTATTGTTTTGTGGATCATTGTGATGAACCAAGCCTCCGGAAAAGGGGGGAAAATTGCATCTTTCGGAAGAGTTCGTGCAAAATTGGGGTCCGATGAGAAAAAACGAATTTATTTTTCCGATGTTGCCGGAGCCGATGAAGAAAAAGAGGAACTGCGCGAGGTTGTGGAATTCTTGCGCAATCCGGCACGCTATGTTCGTTTAGGTGCGCATATACCGCACGGTGTTTTGTTAGTAGGCCCGCCCGGTACCGGTAAAACCTTGCTTGCCAAGGCAGTGGCAGGAGAGGCGGGAGTGCCGTTCTACTCCATTTCCGGTTCGGATTTTGTGGAAATGTATGTCGGTGTCGGCGCATCGCGTGTGCGTGATTTGTTCGATACGGCAAAGAAAAGCCCTGCCAGCATTATTTTTATCGATGAAATCGATGCGGTAGGCCGTCACCGCGGAGCCGGACTCGGCGGCGGACATGACGAGAGAGAACAAACTCTAAATCAGCTATTGGTTGAAATGGACGGATTCGGCAACAACGATGGCATTATTGTCATTGCGGCAACGAACCGACCGGATATTTTGGATCCTGCGCTTTTGCGCCCGGGACGTTTTGACCGTCAGATCACGGTGGGATATCCGGATCTGAAGGGGCGTTTTGAAATTTTGAAGGTGCATGCAAAAAACAAGCCCTTTGAAGAGGATGTCGATCTCCACAAGGTCGCACAAACTACCGTCGGCTTTACCGGAGCGGATTTAGCCAATCTGCTGAATGAGGCGGCTCTGATTGCTGCCCGTAAGGATAAATCGCTGATTGGTATGAATGATATTGAAGAGGCTTCCATTAAGGTCATTGTGGGTATTCCGAAGCGGAACCGCATGAAAGAGGATGAAAAAAAGAAAACGGCATACCATGAAGCGGGCCATGCAATTTTATCCCATGTGCTTCCTACGCAGGATCCCGTACGCCAGATTTCAATCATTCCCAGCGGCCGTGCACTGGGATATACATTGACACCGCCGGTTGAGGATAAATACAGCGTTTATAAAAACAGTCTGAAAGAAGAAATTGCGATGCTGCTCGGCGGTCGGGTTGCGGAAAAGATTATTTTCGACGATATTTCCAGCGGCGCTTCCAATGATATTCAGCGTGCGACGGAAATTGCCCGTAACATGGTGATGAAGTACGGTATGAGCGATGCTTTGGGACCGATCGTATACGGCGGCGAACATTCTGAGGATGAGGTTTTCCTCGGCCGCGACTTTAATAACACCCGCAATTATTCCGAGCAAACTGCTGCGAAAATCGATGCGGAGATCAAAAATATTGTCGATTGGGGTTATGATACGGCAGAGCGGGTTTTGCGCGAAAATATGGAAAAATTGCATTTCATTGCCAACTTCTTAGTAAAAAATGAAGTGATGGATGATGTTCAGTTTTCTGCAGCGATGGAGGGAAATCCCACTGTGGAGGAGCTGGAAGCAATGGTCGCGGAAAAGCGTCGGCGCAGTGAGGAAGAAAATCAAAAACGCCGTGAAGCCGAAGAAAAGGCGCGGGCACGCGATGAAGAGGAAAGAAAGAAACGGGAAGAAGCGGCAAAACGGAGCGCGATGTCTCCGATGGAGATGTATGCGGAGCAAATACGCAACTATAATGAATCGAATCCTTTTGACGGAAACAACGTAAAAAAACACGACGAACATGCGCAGCATCCCGAAAAAGATTCCGAGAATAAAAACAGTTCGGAATCTTCCGAACATTCCGAAAACGATGAGAACAATTCCTCTGAAAACGGAAAGGATTAATTGATGAGAGCTTCAATATAGCAAAAAACACCCCTGCGGTTTTTAACCGCAGGGGTGTTTTTTATTGTTGCTTATTGGTTAATACAGCATGAAAAAGCTTAATCATAGAAATCAAATTCCAAACCGTAAATATCCACCGTATCTCCGTCTTGAATACCGGCTTCTTTCATCTGATCGACAATTCCTTCTCTGCGGATGGCATTTTGAAAGTACATTAAGGATTCTCTGTCATCAAAATTAACGGAGCCGGTTAAGTTATACAGCCATTCGCCTTCTACAATCCAAATATCTTTTTCTTTTTTTACGGTAATCATGCGGCTTGCGGGGCCTTGCTGTACGGTCTCAACGTATTCCGGCTCATAAACGGTAATCGGCGGCAGGGCCTGAAGCATTTTTGAGGTTTGTGCTATCAGCTCCGGAATGTTCTTTTTACTGGCGGCGCTGATATAAATCAGCGGAAAACCAAGCTGCCTCACATAATTTTCAAAATCGGAAAGGTCTGTGTGGTCAGACACCAAGTCATATTTGTTTCCGGCAATAATCTGGGGACGTTTGGCAAGCTCGGGAGAATATTTTTGAAGCTCATTGTTAATTGCACATATATCTTCGATCGGATTCCGACCTTCGGAGCCGGATACATCGACAACATGAATCAACATTCGGCACCGGTCAATATGACGCAGGAATTCATGTCCGAGTCCGAGCCCTTCGCTGGCACCCTCAATCAGTCCCGGAATATCGGCTGCAACAAAACCGTTTCCGTCATCGACTTCTACTACGCCGAGATTGGGGGATAAGGTGGTAAAGTGATAGTTCGAAATTTTCGGCTTTGCGGAACTGATAACGGAAAGCAGCGTGGATTTGCCTACGTTCGGAAATCCGATAAGACCGACATCGGCGATCATTTTCAGTTCCAAAATCAATTCCCGCTCTTGACCTTTGGTTCCGTTTTTTGCAAAACGCGGAACTTGGCGGGTCGCAGTTGCAAAGTGTTTGTTTCCCCATCCGCCGCGGCCGCCTTTCGCACATACAAAACGGGTGGTTGTGCTCATATCCATGATGACTTTACCGCTTTCGGCATCCCGTATCACAGTCCCCGGCGGAACCGAAATTTCCAAATCTTCGGCGGTGGCACCGTGGAATTTTCCGGTTTTTCCGTCTTCTCCGTTTTTTGCGAAGAATTTTTTTCGGTATTTAAAATTCAATAAGGTGTTGATTCCCGGATCGACGACAAAAATAACATTTCCGCCGTTGCCGCCGTCTCCGCCGTCCGGTCCGCCCTTAGCCACATATTTTTCACGGCGGAATGAAACGCAGCCGTTGCCGCCGTTTCCGGCTTTGATATAGATTTTAACGTTGTCGACAAACATAATTATTCCTCTGTTTTGTGAATCATTTTCAAGAATTCGTCTAAATCAATAACGGGGATGCCCAGAGTTTCGGCTTTCTGGAGCTTTGATCCGGCATCGGATCCCGCTAATACAAAAGAGGTTTTTTTGGAAACCGAGGAGGAAACTTTTCCCCCGTTTTTTTGAATTTGCTCCGTTGCCTCTTCGCGACTCATTTGGGGCAATGTTCCGGTAAGCACAAAAGTAAGACCGTTTAATACATCGCTTTCCGTTTGCTCTTCATAGCGGGTCTGCACACCTGCATTCTTTAATCTTTCCAAAATCATCTTGCTTTCCGGATGACTGAAAAAATTAACAATGTAGTTGGCGGTGACTTCTCCGATGTCGTAGATAGCGGAAAGCTCCTCTGCGGTAGCATTTTCAAGCGCATCGATGCTCCGATATTCAGAGGCCAAGGTCTGTGCTGCTTTTTGCCCGACCTGCCGGATTCCGAGTGCATAAATTAACCGTGCAAGCCCTGCATTTTTAGAACGCTCGATAGCATTGATTAGGTTGGCGGCCGCTTTCTTTCCCATGCGGGGCAAAGCTTCAATTTCGGAGTTTTGCAAACTGTAAAGATCTGCGACAGAATGCAGCAGTCCGGCATCGACCAGCAGTTTTACAACGGCTTCTCCCAGCCCGTCAATGTTCATTGCGGCGCGGGAGGCAAAATGCTCAATATTACGGGTTAACTGCGCCGGGCAGGCACTGTTTGTACAGCGCAGAGCGATTTCGTCCGAAGAGCGGTAAACCGCTTCTTTACAGGAGGGACAAACGGTCGGCATACTGAAAGGTACTTCCTTTCCGCTTCGTGCCTCAAAATCCGCCTTTAACACTTCCGGGATAATATCGCCGGCTTTCTGTACATAAACCATATCACCGATGCGTATATCTCGACTTGCAATGTAGTCGGCATTGTGTAAGGTTGCACGGCTGACGGTAGTACCGGCGAGCTGCACCGGTTCTAATATGGCATTCGGAGTAAGCACACCGGTGCGTCCGACATTTACACTGATATCCAGCAGGCGTGTGCGTTTTACCTCCGGCGGAAATTTATAGGCAACGGCCCATTTCGGCACATTTGCTGTTTCTCCGAGCAGCGTGCGCTGTTTTAAGGAATCAATTTTGATAACAACTCCGTCAATATCGTAGGGAAGCTTTGTACGTTCTTTGCCGATATCTTCAATAAAAGCTCGGATTTGTTCGAAATTTTGGGCAAAGCATCGCTTCGGAATAACCTGAAATCCGAGATCCGAAAGACGGTTCAGGCTGTCGGTGTGACTGGAGAAAGACATTCCTTGATGGTCTTGAACATTGAAGATGAAAATATCCAAGCGACGGGAAGCGGTGATTTTTGAATTTAACTGCCGTAAAGATCCGGCTGCAGCATTCCGTGGGTTTGCAAAGCATTTTTTTCCTTCGCTTTCGCAGCGTTCGTTGAGCTGCAGGAATTTTTTTTTCGGCATAAATACTTCGCCGCGTACTTCTAAGTACGGAATCGGTTCGCGCAGCTTCAAAGGAACCGAGTGCAGGGTTTTTAAGTTTTCGGTAACGTTTTCGCCGACAAAGCCGTTCCCCCGTGTTGCCCCTTCATAAAACAAACCGTTGCGGTATTTTAATGATACGGATAATCCATCAATTTTACATTCAACGGAATATGCCGGGGTTTCTTGATACGGCGAAAGTGCTTCTTCGGTTTTTGTTAAAAAATCGCGGAGTTCCTCGAATGAAAACACATCTCGAAGGCTTCCCATTTTAATATGATGTTCCACTTTTTCGAATTTTTCGAGTACGGCTCCGCCGATTCGTTTGGTAGGCGAGTCCGGAGTGTCGTATTCCGGATATTTCTCTTCCAATTCCAACAGCCGATAAAACATTTGATCGTATTCGTGATCGCTGATTTCCGGTGCATCCTCAACATAATATTTTTGCGCATGATAACGGAGCGATTCGCGCAACTGATCCATTTCTTCCGCAATCGGGTTCATATCGGTAAAGCTCCTTTCGAAATCAATAGAAATTCGGTCGATCAGGTCGATCATTAGTAGGTTGTTTCATCGGTGATGCATTCATTCACGCTGATATAGAACCGAGAAAAACCGGTCAGAAGTAATGCAACTTATATTTATTATACCTCTTTTGACGAATATTTTCAATATTTATTGCATCATTTTCGTCCCTCAAAAGGTTTTCAGGCAGAAAAGACCGCGTATTTGCAACCGGAACAAATCGTTTGAAAACAAAAATTTATATGTTCCGGAGCTATAATTGACATCGTGTTTTGAAATTGATACAATGAACGTAAAAGAAAGGAGAGAAATATGCAATTTATTGTGGATGCCGTCTCCGACGGAATCGTTCGTCTTGTCGATGAGCAAGAGCATTCTTTTGCGCTGCCGGAGTCTGAAGTGAAGCTTGAAATTTGTGAGGGAGATGTTGTCTTCGGGGAATGGAAAGACGGTCATTTGGAAATCATCTGCCGCGATGAAGAAAAGACACGGCAGAGAAAATTAAAAATCCAAAATTTGCGAAAAAAACTTTTTCCGTAAACGCATTCGGAAGAGCAAAACAATGGGGGAAAATCAACTTTTTCGTCAGAGTGTATGAAAACAATGAAAAATGGGTTTTTCCTTGACAAAAAAATCAAAAAAATGTATAATTTATTTTAATGGCCAAATTAAAATTACTGTAAAAACCGATGGCGTTCGAAATGGATTTTAACCGAATTTTGACTATTCGGATTTTACTGTAGAGGTGAAAGAATTGTCATGAAAAAAAGAGATTCCGCAATCATTCGTGAAACTTGTTATATTGCCGTGGCAATGTTGATTCTGAGTACCATAATGGAGCTTATATTTGTGTTGGTTTCCGCTTGGAATTATACGGTGTTGCTCGGGAATCTGCTCAGCATTGCTGTTTCCGTGCTAAACTTTTATCTGATGGGACGCTCCATACAGACATCCCTCGGGAAAGAGGAGAAAGCGGCGTCGGATTTCATGCAGTTCTCTCAAGTTGCCCGTTTCTTGATGCTTGTATGTACAGCCATTGTAGGTGTTACCGTTCCGATATTCAATATGTGGACGGTTCTGATCCCCTTGCTTTTTCCGAGGATTGCCATTGCATTTCGTCCTATGGTAGGAAAGTTTTGCAAGTCGATGTCTATGGACGATACAAGCCATGAAGGAGATGAAATGTAATGGAATCGAAGCAAAAAAAATTAAAGTTCCGAATTATTGACATTATTTTGCTGATTTTGATGATTCTTCCGCTTGTTGCGGGAATGACTCTTCGTGTACTGACTACGCCGGCTTCGGATGGAATTGTTATTTCCGGCGCCCGAATTTACTTTACCATACCGACCCCGTTTCAAGATTTGCCGATTACGGAGTCGCAGGTAAATTCATGGTTGGTGATACTTTCAATCTTTTGGCTTTGCCTTTTCTTTGTACACGGAATCAAGGAAAAACCGCTGACGCGCCGTCAGTATATAGCCGAGTGGGTCGTTGAAAAGACAGAAGCAATGGTAAAAGAATATATGGGCGATTATTTCGGCGGCTTTGCACCGTTTATTGCCGCGATTTTGTTGCTTTCGGCTTTTTCCAGTCTGATGACGCTTGTCGGCCTCTATCCGCCGACATCGGATTTGAATGTGGTGGCCGGCTGGGCGATTGTAGTATTTATACTGATTACATATTATAAATGCAAATGCGGTTTGCTCTGTTACCTGAAAAGCTATTGCGACCCGGTCCCGTTGCTTGCACCGCTGAATGTAATCAGTGAGATTGCAACGCCGATTTCCATGGCTTTCCGTCACTACGGAAATATTCTTTCGGGCACGGTTATATCCGTATTGATTACAGCCGGTCTGCAAGGCCTTTCTTCTTTGGTTTTCGGTTGGCTGCCGTTTGGAATCGGAAAATTTCCTTTTCTGCAGATCGGACTTCCCGCGGTCTTATCCTTATATTTCGATATTTTCAGCGGTTGCTTGCAGGCCTTTATTTTTGCAATGCTGACGATGCTGTATGTCTCCGGCGGATTCCCGCAAGATGAGTATGAGAAACGAAAAGTGCAGCGCCGGTTAGAAAGAGAAGCGAAACTTGCACGGAAGTAAAAAGCAGAAAAATAAAATTACTGACAAAGCATAAGAAATGCAATTGTATTTTTTGATATAAATGATATATAAACATGGAGGATTTTATTATGTTGGAATTGGCAATTAGTATTATTTTGGGATGCTGTGCTCTGGGTGCCGGAGTGGCAATGATTGCAGGTATCGGCCCCGGTATCGGTGAAGGTAATGCTGTGGCAAAGGCATGTGAAGCCATCGGACGTCAACCGGAGTGCAAGGGCTCTGTAACGACAACCATGCTGATGGGATGCGCTATTGCAGAGACCACCGGTCTTTATGCATTGGTTATTGCAATCCTTTTGATCTTTGTTGCACCGGGACGTTTTGTTGATATTTTAATGAATACTCTGAAATAAGGAATGTAGAGGTAGTTATTCATGCCGACGTTGGATATCATTTCTGTCAATCTTTGGCAGATACTGATTTCATTATGCAATTTATTAATCATCTTTCTGATTTTGAAGCGGGTGCTTTATCGTCCGGTCAAAAAAGTTTTAGCGCAGCGGCAGGATGCAGTTCAAAAGCAGTATGATGATGCCCGTATCGCAAAGGATAAGGCCTTGGATGAAGAGAAGCATTGGAATGAGAAAATGCAGACCGCAGAGGCGGAAGCCGACCGAATCGTAAAGGATGCGGTTCACAATGCGGATCTCCGGGGACAAAAGATCGTTTCGGATGCAAAGCAAAAAGCGGACGGAATGATTCGTGCGGCACAGGCTGAGGTTGTTTTGGAACACAAAAAGGCCCAAGAGGATATCAAGCAGGAGATTGTCGACGTTTCTTCTCAAATTGCAGAGAAGCTATTGGAGCGTGAAATCAATTCGGAGGATCATCAAAAATTGATTGATTCCTTTATTGATGAAATGGGTGAAACCGATGTTAGAGATAAATAAGGAATATGCGACCGCTTTGTTTTCTTTGGCTAAGGAATCCGACAATGAGCAGCAGTTTGCTGTAGC
>CAKRMZ010000043.1 GCA_934365155.1 uncultured Eubacteriales bacterium
ATCCGAATCAAATTGCATCGCTACCTGCACCGTACTGCCCGCAGAAAGCTCCATACGCATTTGCAATTTTGAAGCCCCTTTTTTGTTGGAGCTCCCCCCTGTAAAATCGCCGAAAACGCACTCGCTCTGCACCGTTCCCTCAGAACTTGCCTCCGACGGAACATTTCGCGCATTTCCATTCATCCAAATCGTTCCGTCCGAATCCAAAAAATATAAATCTCCGTTCCATGCAAAATCGATTACATGCAAAGCGTCTTCCCGATGCCATAAATTGCGACGCGTATCATAAACAAACAAATGCCATTTATCATTCGTATCCTGCATGGATATGTAATATTTCACGCCGTCACTGCCGCCAACCGCATTTTTATATCGCTCGGTTCCGAACGGAGCCGCAATGCTTTGCGGAAATCCGCCCGAATACAAAGAAACCCCCGTACGTGACAAATAAAACAATACTTCTCCGGAAATACCAAAGCTGTTCCAAGAACCTTTATCCGTCCCCAAAGAAGCGCTTCCCATTACCTGATAACTCGAAGGTTTATCACCGTATACCTTATAAATCTGTTCTTCTTTAAAAAAGCACGGATACCCGAGATACGAAAAGCACCCCGTGAACTCCTCCGGTGACCCTACCGAAACCGCATAGCTGTCTGTTGCAAGCCCGTCAAAAACATTCCAGTTAAAAATATCCCCGAGTTTAGAGGAATATATCGTATTGCCCTTACATGCCCAAAGACGGTTTTCATTTTGACAAATAAAATCAACATCGGGCATTTTGCGCGACAGTGTTACATTTTCGCTGTCGCCGTCCTCCGAAATTATGAAACTGTTTTCATAAAAATGAAGATTTGCTCCGTCAATCTCCCGTATAATTAAGGTTCGGTTGTTAACGGAATGGTTGGTACAACCCGAAATCTCTATCGCGTCCCCCTCGCGAAAATATTCTGAAAAATCCACACCGACTGCAGTAATCGTATTGGCTTCCGCGTCCTCGCCCGCATAGCTGCCGTTTGCAATTTTCACATTTCCGGTCCATTCCGATTCAATTGAACCGAATTCGTCTGTCAAGCGGTTATAATATTTTTTATCCGGCAAAATCACAACATAATTTCCCAACGCACAAAACCGCTTGCGACTGTTTTCAACCATCCCTTTTTGCACACCGTTTGCATAGAACCCGGTACCGTCTACCCAAAACAATCCGTCATAAGCACACATTCCGTTCGGAATATTCAGCATCCTCACCCGATAGCGGGATTTTCGGGAAGCAAGGACCGGATAATGGTCTCCGGTAAGATTTGTCATGTCATAGATGCCTCCGTCACATGCTGCTTCCGTATGGTTATATCCTGCAAATTTTACCGTGCTGTATTTGCGAATTCCGTCACGGTAAATCATAGTCGGCAAACATCCCGTTCCGCTCATTCCGCTGTCTCCTTAATAAACTGCACAGCCCCGTCCAGAGAATCCAAAATCTTTGCACTGATACGCTTCGGAGCATGAATATTGACCGGTTCTATCTCCACTTCTACATTTCCGAGTGCACACTTTTGATTCGTATATTCTGCAAATTTTTGCGGATCCTCCAGACAAAAGCCTCCGTTTTCAGCAATGATTGCTTTTCCCTGCTCGTTCTTCTTTGCATACTGTTGTACCAGCTTTGCCTCCTCCGACACATAAAAATCAATATGCGGACGGAACTTGCGGTATAGCATCAAAAGAGCATGTGCATCTGCGTAATCCATCTCGGTTTCCATTAATAAACCGAGCGCAATATATGCATGAACCACTGACTCTAATTTCATATCCTTCTCCTTTTATTACTGTAAAGTCTCATTAATATAAACATTCCCGTTAATATGGACATTTTTTCCGTGGATATATATATCCTCGTCGGTCGATTCAATGTATATTAATTTTTTAGACTGCAAACTAATTCCCCCCGCGGACTCCAATTTCAATGCAAACGGAATAATATTCCCGTTTTGCATCGTTACTTCTTTTGTATATAAAAACAATCGATGACTGGTCTCACTCGAAGTCCCCTGCCCGCGGTTATCTAATTTCAATCCGGCGGCAAGATGTCCCTCGTCTTCGATTGCATAATACATTTGTAATTCTCCGTCGCTGTCAGTTCCGGCAGACGGCAGTACCGTTTTAAATAAAGACCCGCTGATGGAGACACCTTCAATATTGACCGCCGAAATAATTCCGGTTGATATGTTCCCGCCATTAATAACTGTTTGCGTATTCACTTCACTCAGGTCGGAAAACTTTACAAGTCCTGTCATCTGAATTACCCCAGAGCTACCGAGCTGAACTCCGTTGGACATCAATCGAATGGTAGAACAGTCGGATTCATTTTCAACGCTGAGCGTCATTCCGTTTTGCGTCTGCGTTAAATTCGATACTGCATCTTCCGCATCATTCATTCGACTGATCAAACCATTCTCCGTTATCATCAGTGAGGCAATATTTTGTTTTTCATCCGCAAGCTGCATATATAGAGGCTCTGTAATCAAATTGGTAAAATTTTCGATCTCCGCCGCATTAAAGTTTTCCTGCCCGAGATTCCCGAGGGTGTATCGCAGTTGTTCTAACAACATGTACAAATAATCTGTAATACGCGAAAATTTATCCTTTTCACCCTGCGCATCATTAAGGTTCGGGAAACCGATATCTGCATTCAAAAAATTGCCCGGCAAAATTCTCCCCCCCTTTTTCTTGCTTTTTTATTTCATCTTTTCATAAATCTTTCTCCAAAGATCGGTAATATACGGATGCTTCACTGTCTTCATTGCCTCAATTGCAGGCGCAGGATCCGAAAACTTCGCTTTATCTGCAATCATACGGATATACTCCTCTGCCGTTTTTCGATCCGTGTCATATTCAAGATAAGGAAGCTTTCCGTGTTTGGTCCAAATCCGATATGTACCCGTCCGTTTTACATTTCCGAGCATCGTAATCTGCACTCCGTCTTTCCATTCCGGAGTACACTCCACCACACGGTCATCACCAATATAGATCCCGATATGACCTTTCATCCACACGACCTCTCCCGGAATAATATTTGAAAAATCCGTGCTGATTCCCGCACACCGCTCAATCATTGTTCCCTCATCAATATCGGGAACCCCGTTTGACTGATATGCAGCGCCGCCGTACTCCTTTTGTGAATTGCCGCTCCACCCCCACAAAATAGATTTAATGAAACACACGCAGTCAAAACCGAATACATCTTTCCTCTCCGCAGCGGCAGCTTGAATCCGACTCTTGCGATACGGCTGACCGTTATACCCATATGCACGAATATATCGTTCTGTCGTACCTGCATTCAAAGGTGCACCGAAACATCCCATAACGTAAAGCGTAGAGTAGTCCTCCGCAATTCGTTTGGCAATATCGGTAAATTCACTCGCTTTCATTGCCCAATACCTCTTTTTTCAAATCAAAAACCGCCGCTTCAATCAGATTGTCAATGCTTTCAAAATCAATACAAAACCCCTTGGATGCTAAGAATTCTGTCACATATGCCTTTTTTTCATCTCCTCGTCCGACTCCCTGATAAATCATTTCCGCTGCTTTTACCGCAATTTGTGCCCATTTAAAAATTTGATTCTGTTTATTTTTATCAATCTTGCTTTTAAGATAGGGAATCAAAAATGTAAAAACAAAAGTGAAAATCAAAATAATTGCCGCCTTAACAACACCGGTAATATCCGTCATCGTTTTTTCTCCTTTTTATTCTCTTATATCGTTGTATATTTGTTCTCCGTACTGCATACGCAACTTAATCTTATTTTCCGATTTTGCTTTCCAATAATAAAATCCGGTCGCTGTCGCAAACTCTCCGAATACTGCCGGAATTAAATACCCAAGCATCGTCAAGTCCCCTGTTTTCCATATCATAACGATAGAAAACAAACTTAAAATTGCCGCCGATATTCCCGATACAGCCAAAATTATCTTTGAAAACTCCCAGCCCTTTTTCATTCATCTCGCCTTTCCAATTTGTCTATTCTTCCGTTTGCCACCTTTACTCGCTCTTCTAACAGCATGCCTTGCTCTTCCAATTTGTACGTACGTTCAATCACCTGATTATGGCGATTTACTTTTTTCTCCAACTCTTCAATTCGATAAGCAATCAATGCCGCGCTTCTTCGATTGGCAAAATAAGCTCCTACCAGTGTTCCAATAAGAGATAAAATTCCGATAATAATTTCTGTCACTTTTCTTCTTCCTTCCACCCATATACTCCGGGCTCCCAAACATTGTTATCCACGGTTGAACTCCACCGTTTTCCATTATGTTCCACCTGATCTCCGATATTGTATGCGTCATGACTTCCTGCCGGCTGTGCCCACATCGGATATCCGTCTGAACTGATTCCGATTGCAGTGTATAAGGATGATGTTTCGTTCGGTTTCCAATTTTCCTGAGATGTATGTGCTTGCAATACTTTGTAAAGCTGAGGATCTCCTACCGAATTTTCACCGTAAATAAAATATTCACCGCATTGATACGCCTTCCCAACCTTATATGAATCAAACACTGCCGGAATTTGTAACACCTGTCCCTCTTCCAGGCCCTCCGCAAATATCTGCAACGCTTTTCGAAACTGTTCAGCCGCTTGCAACCGATCCATTTTTATACCCCCAATAACGCATTCAGTATTCCGCCAAGCTCTTGACTTTGCTCAGCAATTTTATGTAAATATTCATCCTTCGTAAACCAATACTCATGGCATTTCCATGTCTTATAAGGATGCCCGCTGACCGCCGGAGTTACCTCTTCAATATCGGTATGTACATATACCATCTTGTCTGTAACAATCACAGCCTTTGCCTCTGCCTGTGGGACAAAAACCACTCCTGCATCTTTCATATTTCGGCCTCCTTTTATAAATACATTAACCGCGCGGATGTATTGCTGTATGGATAATTTCCTGATGTATCCGATATGCATAAGCCAACAGCAAAAATCCCATTTTGATACATTCCGTCCCCGCTTCCGCCGTATACTGCGATTCTTCCGGGATAAATTGACGGGGCATCGCAAAAATATGTGCTCTCATTTGCATTCCATTCTTTAAGCAAAAAACCGAGTTCGTTACTGCCCTGCGGTTTGCTCATATATGAGCCTACACCGATGCTGTACCAAGTTTCGGAAATATCCACACCGGACGGATAAGAATCCACCCCGCAATTATCTCCTTTTTCATGGTTGCGGTTTACAATAAAATTCCAGTTGCTGTCACAGCCGATTCCATCCAAATAGGTCTGTTGATTTCCCCACAGATCTTCAATACCGAACACTTTAATCTGTGGGTATGTGCTGGTACCGGCATAAAACATCGGATGATATTTAGTTCCTCCCGTGTTGTAGCGCACAAGGTTCGTATTGGATGCACCAAAACCACAAGCAGTTTGTGAATCCAAGGTCTTGTATCGAATCAAATACAAGCATTGCAAAAGCGTCACCGCATAAAAGGACTGCAACCCGTAACCGTTTCCTTTTTCATGTGCATATGTACGAAAACTGTCCATAGTAATACTGCGACTTGGAGAATATCCGCTTAACGACCGCAGCTTGCCATCCATAACGTATCCGAGATACGCCCCTAAATACAAATGATTTTTATAAACAGAACTGTTTTCCCCGGCATATCGCCTGAAGGCTGCATAGCTGTATCCTTCCGCATTCGGATCATTTGTGATTTTTACATACAAATAATTTCCGGAGCTCTCAATTTTAAATCCCACTTTGGGGAACTCAATCATTACATCTCCGTCCGTTCCGGTATGAATATCCGATGCCGTACCGTCCGATTTTTTTGTAAAATCAGATAAATTCAAATAATATTCCACCGCGCCGTCTTTCAAAATACAGGGGCGAATCTCACGATATATCGGCATCTCATCCCATGCCGAGCTTCCGCCCGTCATCCCTACCGCATCATCCGTATATGTCACCGCACTTTGCGGATTGCTTGTGTTCAGTGAAATCCGGACACCGTATGTCACATACTCCTCTGCCGCCGAATATACCTGTTGCAGACTTCCGCCGACATTGCTGTATGCAGCCGTAATTTTTCTAAGATTTCCATTTATATTGGTATAAAGCGTTGTTATATCTTTTAAAGTTCCGTTATCAATTTTTGCCTTTAATGCCATCTTTTCTCCTCACTCATATACCGCCACAATCTCGCCCAGTCCGATCCCGTTCACACTGGTAGGTTCAGTAGATGTCAGCGATATATTCCTAAGCAACGCCGTAGTCTCTCCGCTGGTCGCGGCTTTCATATTTCCACCGAAAGTTCCGGCACTGATTTCCGATGCGATATGGCTGTGTCCTACATCGGCCTTGGATAACAGGAGCGCGCTGTGTGCATCCGAACTACTATTATGCGACGCGGTCACAGAGCTTACATATGCGGGAATTCCTCCCGCATTTTTCACTGCAAGACTTTCATCATAGTCCGTCTGTGCCATATCTCCGCTTCCGTTTGTCACTGTAAACGAAGAGCTTGTCCCATCTGAATAGGTAACCGTATATGTGTCGATCCATCCGTCTGTACCGGTTTTGCTGATTCCTGTGATTCCAATACCGGTAGGACCGATCTCTCCCTTCGGCCCCTGAAGACCCCTGTCGCCTTTTTCACCTTTTTCGCCCTTTTCTCCCGGTTCGCCCTTTTCTCCTTGCAAAGAGCTCAGCCATTCCGTCTCTGTACCGTCAAACCCATGATTTTGCGCAATGGAAAACGCCGAAATATAATATCCGTTTGCCTCCGCACGACCGTCTGCAGGATGATACCGCATTGCATACCATCGCATATATTCACCGAAATAGGTGTTAAACAGTTGCATCGTATTTTGATATTTGTTATATTCCCCATTTGCAAAATCAATCATCGCGCACAAGTACACCCAATAAAGCTTGTCATGCGGTGCTTTCACCAAAAGTTCTGTATCTGTATCAGAATTCGCATCATAACGAATACACCCCTCTGCAGGCAAAAGCATTACTTCTGTCTGAATTAAACCTTCCACTTCATTCATCCACATCGTTTTACTGATATCTCCGAATGCATTGGGTTTTATCTCATCGACTGTCGCAATCACCTGAGATAAAGTCATTACAAAATCTCCTTTCTGATATTTTAAATTCCGGGCGAAAAAATCACTTCTTCCGCCCGGAACCGATCTGGTTTATTTAAGTATCCGAGCCGGTAAGCAACTGCTTAAGCAACTTATTATATTTAGTTTTCAGCTCATTCAGCAGAGTCACCGCAGCATCAAATTCCGCTTTGGTAGGAGCTTCTCCTGCCGCTTCCTCTGCATCATCCGATATCGCTTTATAGGTTGCCTCCTTCAAACCGCTGGCTTTTATGGCACCGTTTACCTGAAGCTCTCCCATCACTTCAAGATGAGTCAGCCTTGTTGCATTCTTCACAATGCTCACCTCTTCTTATTCACTGATTAATTTTGTTCCGTCGGAAATACCGCCGACAGCAAATGCTCTCCAATCATTAAAGCCCGCAATGAAACGTGCATAGCCCTGCCAAACATTGGCATCGGTAGCCTCATCCAGTCTTGAGCGCACCTCAAGCTTGGTTCGATCCAGCCATACCGCACCGCCGTACTCAGAGTTATATCTGGAATCCATTAAAACCCATGCTGCAGAATTCTCTGCCAAATGGGGATTCAGATAAGGCCAAACAATCACATTCCAACGTCCGAATTGATAGTTAAAACCATTGTTTGCTGTCGAGGGATCCTTGTCCGCACCGATTGCAGCAAAGACGGCTTTTTTCAATACATAATTGTTCGGAATAACAATCGTATCCGGCGCAATATCTAAAATTTCATCGTTATCTCCTTTAAAATTCTGCATTGCTGCTTCCATCGCCGCCAATGCATCCGCAGAAAATGAATCGGAAAATAAATTCCCCTGTTTTGTCCCATTTACAATAGAGGGATGATTTTTGGAAAAGAGTTTTTCTCCATCAGCACTCTTGGTATCAAACGTTTGATTTGCAAACTTCACCGAATCCAATCCCGCAATTGCCGCGCCGAACAAGGCGGCGCCAAAGCGTTCGCGTGTACGATAGAAACTCGTTATAAATGCTGCCGGCTTTCGCTTCAAATCCATGATTTTGGAGTCCTCTAAAATCTCACGGGACAGAGAAAACGAATTTTTCCACGTCATGTGTTCGAAGAACTTTTCATATCCTTCCTGCATTCCGTCCACCGGATATGAGCCGTTTTCTCCCACCGGTTTAAATCCGTCCATTGCCGTTAATGATGTAAATTTTTCAGCCCAATGCTTTGATGTATTCTGCTGAAATAGTTCCTTAATCATAGAATTTTGCTCAAATGCTTCTCCTCTTTTTTCAAGGAACATACGAATCGGCGCCTGTGATTTCCCGAAAACACTGTTTTGAAGTCCGGTTCCTTCCGAAAAAGTAATATTTGCCATTATGAATTTCTCCTCCTACCTTTATAAAAATCCTTATTATTCAAATCGAACGCGAACTTTGTCCCCGATCGCTTTGCCGTCAAAATCACAAACCGTGGCCGTACCGCCGGTATCCGTCGCCGTAATTTGTTCTCCGTTCGTTGCAAGCGTATATTTTTTTCCTACTGCAATCGTACTGTTTGCCGCTGAAAGTGTCGTTTCAAAAACCATCGTCGGCAAAATACGGATAACGGGAATACGCTCTCCATCTGTTTTAACGGTTGCGCCAAGCATGCTGATATACTGCGGCTTAGTTGTACCGCTTGCTGCAATCAAATGTCCGCCGCTCATTACCAAGGCCGATCCCACCTTAACGGTAATATCATCACAAGGTAGATATTCAAACGCCGGAACTTCTGTCAAATCATTTTTATAAATCAAAAATGCCATTTCTTATCACCTTTCATTAAAAATTGCTGCCTGTATAGTTGTTATAATGCTTCTGAATTTCCGAATAAGAAGAGTCCGGAAGCATACTGCGATAGCGATCCAAAACATCCCGCGGTACGGAATCTCCGATTGCACCGCGCGACCCCAAAGGATCCATATGCATCTTTCCGTAGAGCCGATTCCGGGTTGCTTGCTCATTCTTTCGAACGGAATTTTGCATAATTGCATCAAAATTCGCAAGCTTATATGCATCAATAAAAGTATTTCCCCTTTGAACCAATTCACGGAATTTATCGTAATTCTGCATTTTCGGTAAATCTTGAATGCTCTGGATTGCCGGATCAAATTCAGAAATCTGACGAATCTCATTCATAATGCGAATATCTGCCGAAACATTTTCTCCTCTGCCGCGAGCCGTATCGGTGCTACGTAAATTTTCGCTGATGCGCCCTGCATTCATGGCGCTCCTTTGCAAAGGTGCTTGTGTTCCCGTCATATCCGCAGCATTCCTCCGGTCATACACTCCTGCCGCATTCAAACGACCTTCCAAAGGAACTGCATGAGAAGATTCCGTGTCAATCGGTGCTTCTGTTTGGGTCGAAGCCTTCGCAGGCTGCATTCCGATATTTTTGTTGCTGCCCGTATCAGAGCGATCCAAAAAGCCGTCAATTGTAATTCGTTCATTCAAGCCTACTTTTCCGCTGTTTTTATATGCTTCATATGCAAGTAGAATCTGCTCCGTTCTTGTGCGATTGTCGTCAGAACTTTCCGCTCTCTGTTTTATCGTTCCCGTAATATTACTGGAAGAAACTTTCGGTTTTTCATCCTCTTTTAACAATGTGTGATCGGTTGTCTCGGATAAGTTCTCCGATTCCAAGTTCGGTTGTCCTTCTGATAAATTCTCATCCGCCAATTCTTCCGATGCATTCAGTTTTGGTTTTTCTGCGCTGTTTTTTTCCTTCTTTTCTTTTTTTGCCATCCATTCTCACCCTCTCTCCCACTTTGTAGTTCGCTTCTCCGAAATGCCTCATTTTCCGTTTCTGAGATCCTCCCCTTTTTTAACAACTCCGTTTTTTTTCGTCGTCATCGGAATCGGCGCTTTCACTTTTTGAGCACCGCTGTTTTGGATTCTGCCGATATACCCGGTATCTTTTTGCATATTCTCACCTCCTCTCAAAACCATAAATTTTATTGCATCTTTGCTCTCACGGTTGCAAGAGCATCTGCTTTGGCTTTCTGATCAATTGACTGAAAAAACACATTCAGGTTATCCGGTGCGGGAATTTCCGGTTCCCCGTTTCCCGCACCGCGGTTCGCCGCCTGATTTTGCGGCATATTCACAGACCCTGACATACTGCTTTCATCCTTGCTCTCACTCTGCATTTTCTCTTCCAGATACCGCTTGGTCTCACCCGCGCCGGGGTAATGCAGCATGTCCATTTTCGACCAAAACAAAATCAACGTTGTCGGATCAGACGGATCTCCGAATGCTCCGCTCTGTAAATTCATCCGCGTCTCCTGCCACATGGCCTCTCGATTGGAAGCCAGCGGAGCTGATGTATCACATGAAAATACGAATGCATCATTCCAATACCATTCACCGCTTTCATCCTGCTCCAAAAAATCATAACGGTTGAACAGTTCATATTTTGCATTCCCATGGTCGTCCTTTGAAATTACCGGTCTCGGCTCATCGGCATAAGCAAGCTTAAATTTAAAAATCATCTCAAACAGTCTTGCATATGCCGCTTCCTTCATCACGCGCTTTGATTCCAGTCTCCCAGCTGTTTGAGCCGCCGCAAACTCTTTTGCCTTCCCCGAAGTAGCCGTTGTATCCCGTCTTCCCTGAAAGCTTTCCGTAATACCGATAATCTGTCTTGCTTCTTCATAAACCTGATTCAAATAAATCAAATCGTATTCAACATTTCCCTGCAAATCATAAACATCTATTAAGCTCTTATTCGCTGCGTTCCCCGGACGTATCACTTTCATATCTTCCGCATCAAATCGAATACTCGCCTCATCCGGCAGTGTGATATACGAACCGGACTTCAAAAGCTTATCAATAATCTTCGTTTCAATCCGATTCGCCGTATTTTGCTGATCTGCAATTTTATCTACATCGCTTTCTCCTAAAAGCTTGCCATAAACCGAAATGCTCTTTTGAAGTACGGCAGGAAACAAGTTCGGCTTGTATTGCGGTACTCTCACGATTTCTTTTTTACCGGATTTCCCGACCACCTCTGCTTCTTCGTATTCCTCCTCCGAATCCAAAAACGATACGCTTCCGCAATTCGGGCATTTTACTTCCGACGGCTCCACTACATTTTTGCAATGCTTACAACGACGCAGACGTCTTAACTGACAATGCTCCATATCGCAGATAACCTGATCTCCAACCCACGAAAACATGCCGACCGATCCGTCTGTATTTCGATAATATGCTACATACTGTGTCACTAAATCATCCGATATGCCCGGATCTCCAAAACTCCTTGCCTCTGGCTCCTCTTCCGTTTCATCCTCAACATTTACGCCATATCTCCGCCGAATATATTCCTTGGTTTGCGGTAACTTCAAAATAAAGTAATCCATGTCGCTGATATCCGTAAAAATGCCGTTCTGCGGAACCAATTGTTTCGGATGAATTGCACTGATGCTCAACTCACCGAAAGTATGGTGTTGCGTTCTGATAAAATGATTCCATTCCACAAACCATATGGCCCCACCTTGAATCGGAACCGTTCTCTCCATCAGGTCGTTAAGAGCTTCCATCGGCAGCCGATCCATCTCATTCCGTATCATATCCTCAATTAATTTTGCTTTTTTTTCATCTCCCGGCCGCATTGCCGTAACCTTAGGC
>CAKRMZ010000044.1 GCA_934365155.1 uncultured Eubacteriales bacterium
AATATAAAAATGAAGTAAAAGGGCTGGTTCATGATTCCTCTTCATACGGTGCAACTTTGTTTATTGAACCCATCGGTATTGTTGAAGCAAACAACGAGTTGCGCATTTTAAGTTCCAAAGAAGAGCAGGAAATTGAGCGAATCCTCAGCGAGCTTTCGGCAGCCTGTGCGGAATATGCCGAGCAGTTGCTGTTGGATTATTATTTGATTTCGGAGCTGGATTTTATTTTTGCGAAAGCGGAGCTTTCATATCGAATGAATGCGTCGGAGGCGCGTTTTGAAGAGGGAGACAGCGTTTGTTTATTATCAGCTCGCCATCCGCTTTTGGATGCTCACACGGTGGTGCCGATCGATATTCGCATAGGCGGTGAATTTCATACATTAGTCATTACCGGTCCCAATACCGGCGGTAAAACGGTTTCAATGAAGACCTTAGGGCTTTTGTGTGTTATGGCTCAGTGCGGATTGCATATTCCGGCGTCATCACAATCGTTTTTATGCGTTTTAGAGGGGATTTATACGGATATCGGGGATGAACAGAGTATTGAGCAGTCCCTCTCTACTTTTTCTTCCCATATGAAAAACATCGTTCATATTTTGAATACTATAGAAAAAAAAGAACTGGTGTTAATTGATGAATTGGGAGCCGGAACAGATCCGGTGGAAGGCGCCGCTTTGGCGATTGCGATACTGGAGGATATCAGGCGTCGGGGGGCGCTGTGTGTTGCAACTACGCATTATGCCGAATTGAAAGCTTTTGCATTGGATACCCCGGATGTTATGAATGCAAGTTGTGAGTTTGATATTAAAACTTTATTGCCGACATACCGTTTGATTCTCGGCGTTCCCGGAAAATCAAATGCTTTTGCCATTTCGGAGCGTTTGGGCCTGTCTGAAGACATTATTGCTCATGCAAATTCATTGATTTCGGCCGATAACAAAAAATTTGAAAAAGTTCTTGAAAAGTTAGAACAGGATCGTATTGAAATGGAGCAAAACAAGCTTGCGACGGAAAAAATTCGTTTGGAGCTTGAGCAAAAAAAAGCAGCAATAAGTGCGAAGTTGGATAAAGAAGCAGAAAGCTCTCGGAAAGAGGCCGAGCGTTTGCGGGCGGAAGCAAAGCGAATTTTGGACAGCGCAAGGGCTTCCAGTGAGTTTGTTTTTGATGAACTGGACAGAATTCGTAAGCAAAAAGACAAAGTTTCGTTTGCAGAAGAGCTTTCAAAATCAAAAGCGGCAGTACGCAGCAATATTCGTCAAACAGACGATTTAATCGATCCGATTGAAAAGGTAAATCTCGGTGATTATAAACCCTCGCATCCGTTTAAGATCGGTGATGAAATCTATATTCCGAGCCTTGACAAAAAGGGAAAATTAGAAAAGATCAACGAAAAAAAAGGAAGCTGTGAGGTACGTTGCGGAATATTGGTAGCCAATGTGAAAAAATCTGAAATAATGTTGCTGTGTGATGTTCCTTCAAAAAAGGAACCTGCAAAAAAGGATAAAAAGAATTCAAAATTATCTTCAACATCAGCCTGTGTAAACCGAAATATCAAACCAGAAATTGATTTGCGAGGCTTAAACGGCGAAGAGGCGTGGTTCATGACAGATAAGTTTATTGACAGCGCACATTTGGCAGGACTTAAAACGGTGACCTTAATTCACGGAAAAGGAACCGGTGCTCTCCGTGCGGCACTTTGGAATAATTTGAAGAAGGATTCGCGGATTCAAGCTTTTCGTGCCGGTTTGTACGGAGAAGGCGACCTTGGTGTTACGGTAGTGGAACTGAAATAAAGGACGGTTTTTATTTCTGGCCGGAACGTTTGAAAGTAAATATTGAGGAGGGAAACAGTATTATGAAGAGAAAAGAAACCGATGTGGAGATTAATTATGCATGCGCGTTTTGTGAAAACGGTGAGTTATTATGTGATGATCAATATGTGCTGTGCCATAAAAAAGGGGTGGTAAGATCCGATTTTCTTTGTAAGAAGTTTTCATACGATCCGCTGCGCCGTTGCCCGCGAAACGATCCGAAAATAGAACTTGTTGATTTGGAAGATATATAAAAAGAATGCCGGCAGGAGACAACTCTTGTCGGCATATTTTTTATTTGAAGAGAGAGCCAAGAATTTGTGTTACAAAAAGCTTTACAATATGCGAAAAAAATAGTATAATGTCAGATAAAGGGAGGGATTCGATGAATTCAGTAATATATAATCCGCTTGAGGAATTTGAAACGAAATATAAAGATGTCCACTCTCAAAACACCAGCCAATTTTTTGAAAATCTTGTACAGCAATCCGGTATCGATATCGAGCAGAACCGCGAGACCGTAAGATTGTATAATGAATATAAAGTAAATTTATCGAAGTTGAAGAAAAAGCTGAATCGATGGAGATTTTGGAGAGTATTAATGTGCATTACGGTTTTGCTCATACCGCTTGTTATCCTCAAAATCACGCCGAAGATTAAGGGACTTCGAATTGAGATTGAAGAAGCAGATAAACGCACAGAAGAACTGCTAATGGAAGCCAGCGGTCAGATGCTTCCTCTCAACAGGCTTTTTAGCGATCGGGATGCACTGAAAATTATTGAGGCCACAATTCCACTGATATCTTTTGACAATTGTTTTTCCGTAAAACAGGAAGAAGATATGAAAATCAATTATGATTTCAGTGAATATAACGAGGATGAACAATCGACTGTCGATGTGTTAGCCGGGCAGTATAATGAAAATCCGTTCCTGTTTGAGAATAAGCTGATACATACCATGGGCATAGAAATTTATCACGGCTATAAAACAATCCAGTGGACCGAGACCTATCATGACAGCGACGGTGAATTACAAACGCGAACACGAACGCAAACCCTTCATGCTACAGTGACAAAACCCAAACCTTTTTATAACACACAGGTTGTTTTAAATTATTGTTCACAGGGCGGACCGGATTTATCTTTCAGCCGAGATGCTTCGCATCTGGAGCAAAAAAGCGAAAAGGAAATTGAAAAGTTTGTAAAGCGCGGAGAAAAGCGACTGAAGAAAAAGACCGATAAAGCAATTAGCCAGAACAGTGATTTTATGAACATGTCGAATTCTGAATTTGAGGTCCTTTTTGATGCTTTGGATCGGACCAATGAGGTTCAGTTTCGATCGCTGTTCACTCCGTTGGCTCAGACCAATATGGTTGCATTAATTCTATCAAAACTCGGCTATGGCGACGATTTTAATTTTATAAAATTAAAACGCACCAATCGAATTATATCCAACCACAGCCAAGGCAGAGCAATCAATTTGTTGCCCGAAAATTATATTTCTTATTCTTATGATATAATAAAAGAGAATTTTATCGGTAAAAACATAGATTTCTTCAAAGCGGTGTATTTCGATTTTGCTCCTTTGTTGGCTATTCCCGCATACCAGGAAAGGCCGGTTCATTCGCTCAAACCGATCCCGGACTATTCTCAGCAATATTCCCTCAAGGAATGCGAAGTCCTCGCAAATGCCGTGGATTATAAGTATGTGGTGCATCCCAATACGAAAACGAAGGCAATTTTGAAATCATCCTTTATCAGTTCAAAAGACAATATTGACCAAACCTGTATCACGGCGTATTCCTATGATAAAAAGAAACGGGTCGATATTGTTTCGGTTCACGGCGATGACGGGCATTTCCATGATGTGCCGGTGGAGTGGTATGAGTATATTCCTCTTGAAGCACGTAATAATTTTTATATTTCAACCAATGAAATCGCACAAAACAAGTCGGTTATAGCAAGATGTAATGGCTTGAGTATATTCAATTCTTAACAAAAAGGAGAGACAGAAATGGCAAATCAATTAGATGAACTCAATCCCGAAGTCAGAGACGAGGGGCTCGACACCAATGTTATTGCAAAGAAAATTCCTGCCAAGGTTGGCATAGGCTCTAAACTCTTCGAAATCTTATTATGGATTTGCGGAATATTTCCCGGTTTAATTTTCTTGTTTATGAAAATTAACGCACAGAAACATTTCGATCAGCTACAGCAGAAAATTCAGAGAAATGCTTCGCAGATAGATAACTATCTTGAGCAGAGAGTAATGGTGCTGCAGAACTGTGCTCGCCTTTTAGATAAGGCCATAGATCTGGATAAAAGCACTTTTGAGAGCATTGCGAAGTTCAGATCCGGAAACGCAAGCGATGCCGAGGCGGCTCGAAACGAACTCGGCGGCCAGATTGAAACGATGTCAAGAAATCTGAATGTAGCTTTTGAAAATTATCCGGACCTCCAGGCTCACCGTGAGATTGCTGACGCAATGCAACAGAATATGTATTTGCAGAGAGAAATTACCGCAGCAAGAGAGCTCTATAATGATACCATAAACGAGTGGAACAAGGATATTTTTGCTTGGCCTACCAAAAAAATTGTTGCAGCTAAAAACGGATATACTACAAGAATTCCGTTTATTGCCTCAAAGGAAATTAAGGAAAAGGCGAAATCCGTATTCTTTTAAAATTGAATGCAAAAAAGGGAAGCGGTAAAAAACAAATTTTGCATATTAGCAGACGAAAAAAATCCTCTGAAACTTTGGTTTCAGAGGATTTTTGATTGGAAATGACCTCGATGTGCTTAAAATCGAGACTTAGCAATAGAATTCCATCGGGTAGGTCAGGTATTCGTTGGGAGCGAGTTGGTCGGCGGTGACATAGCCGGAGGGCGCATCGATCAGACTGGGCAGTCTGTTAACGATTGTAGCGCAGGTATGCTCCACTGTAGCGGGTTTGACGACATGGAACTCAGTGTCGGGCTCACCCGTGATCTTCCAATCGCACATATCGCCGTCATCGGGGCCGTAAACTTTACCGATGGTCTCTTCCTCAATGGTGATGCCCTGCATGGTTTCAATGGTAACCACAGCGGACATGCCGATGCAGCGGCCGGCTTTGATGGTCTTGCCGAGCGTAGAGGATTCGATATCATGATCGATGATGTATGGAACATGTTTCTGGGTGATGGATTTGATGGTCAGACCCAGTTTGTTAGCCAGGGCTTCGCTGGCGTTCCAAGCATAGGAAGGTTCGAAGGAATCGGGGTGTGCGATCTGCTGTTCAAATTCTTCTTTGGTCAGGTCGCAACCATGGGCTTTGGCAAGTGCCAGGCCGTATTCATCGACGTTGTAACTGTAAGCGCCTTTGATCTTGGTGATCTTGTGGCAACCGCCGGCAACCAGCGCCACCATGTTTATCCAGAAGATGTCCTGCATACCGCTGCCGGTGATGGTGCATCCGGTCTCTTTGGCCAAGGCATCCAGACGGTTGATTTGCGCTGCTGAGGTTGTCCAGGGGTAGATGGCTTCTTCGCAGGTGGTAATGACATTAATGCCGCGTGCCACACATTTTTCCACATGTTCATAAATGTCGCCGATGAAACTGAACAGTGTTACGATGGCAACGTCAGCATCGCACTCATCGAGCACTTTGTCTGCGTCGTTGGAGATGATGACGCCCGTTTTCAGACCGAGCCCGGCAAAATCGCCGACATCCTGTCCGACAACAGCGGGGTTGACATCGATAGCACCCACGATCTGTGCGCCATGTTCATGCAGATACCGGAGAATGTACTTGCTCATCTTGCCGCAACCGTATTGTACAACTTTGATTTTTTCCATGGAAAATTCCTCCTTGCAAATTATATGCAGCGGAGTGAAAATTCAATTTTCCACTCCTTTATTTTATAGTATACCCTTAAATTGGACGGAGTCAAGAAGATTCACAAAAAATTCACAATCTTAGTTATCTGTCAGAAATTAAACATGAAAATTTCGCTTTAATGTCGCACTTTTGCCTTTGAAGTCCGCGCGGTTTGAAGTTTGCAGTCAGAAATAAAAGAAAAGCACCCGTAAAGGGTGCTTCATTTTGGTTGCGGGAGTGGGATTTGAACCTCACGACCTCCGGGTTATGAGCCCGACGAGCTACCAAGCTGCTCTATCCCGCGATATATATAGAATTGGAAACAAAAAAGAAAATGGTGCCGGACACCGGGCTCGAACCGGTACGGGATGTGAATCCCACGGGATTTTAAGTCCCGGGCGTCTGCCTATTCCGCCACTCCGGCAGACTTAAATCGTTATCTACAACGTAAATAAGTATATCATAATACTCCTAATGTTGTCAATACATTTTGAAAAATAAAAAATATTTATACCGGTCACAATATGCATCGGAGCATTCCGAAAACAGCATTTAAAATTCAAATGCCGTATTGACACTGTTTTTGATTATTGTTATAATGAAAAAAACATGAAAGGCAGGATTATTCACCTTTTAAGTGTAGTTTTGATATTATTTTGCCTTGAAAACGATCATTTTATAACCATTTATTGAATCATTATAGACTGATTTTGGAGATAGGCTCCTTTTTATAAACCTAAATCGATGATACAGGAGGAAGCCAAAGATTATTTTATGACCGTAATTATTACCGATGTGCATTATCGAATGGCACTGGCTGCAATTCGGGATGCCGGCGAAATAAAAGCCGAAATTATCGCCTGCGAAACGAAGCAATTTCAAAAAACGGCATTAGGCTTCCTTTCCAAATATGTTTCCGAAACCGTTGTATTATCGAATTATGCGTATGCGGACGATTTATATATTCTTTGTCAAAAAACACTGCAGGAAAAGAAAGAGAAGCCTGTGCTCCTTTGCATCGGCGCTAAAACACAGGTAAAAATTGCACAGCAAAGCGAACGCTTTGCGGAAGTCGCAGATTTTTTAATACCGACTCCGGAGCAAATCGATTTATTCAACAATAAGGCCGAAGTTTCAAAATTAGCTAAGCGTTTCGGTATTGCTGTACCTGTGGGGTACAGCAAAAACGCGGATGAGACATTAGAGCATTTTGCCGCACGGATTCCGCTGCCATGTGTTATAAAACCCATTTGCGGCGAACAATTCGGCCTGCGCGTATCAGAGCGATATCGTATTGTAAAAAGCCAAACAGCATTAAAACAGGCGTATATGCATTTTTTAAATTTAACCGATAGCGCGCCTATTGTGCAGGAATATTTGAACGGACAGAGCGTTGGATGCTCGGTGTTGGCAAAAAACGGTAAAATATTGGCACATATTTGTCATGAGCGCATTCGGGAGTTTCCGATCTCAGGAGGCCCATCCAGCTGTTGCCGTGTTTTTTACGATGAAACGTTATTATCCGCTGTCGCTACTTTGGTTCAAAGTACAAATTACAGTGGTATTGCTATGTTTGAATTTAAAGCTTCTTCCGAAAAGAAATGGCATTTGTTAGAGGTCAATCCGCGTATTTGGGGGACTTTCCCGCTAACACGCATTGCAGGATCCAATTTTACGGAGCTTTGGATCAAAGCGGCACAAGGAAGAGAATTGCCCCAATATCGTATTCCAAGGCTGCAAAAGATGGTATTTTATCCGTCTGACATTGCAGCGGCACTGGGATATCTGCGAGCCGGGCGCCTCAAAATGTTTTTTTGCGCCGTGGCGGATTGGTTTCGGCCATCGGTTCTCAGCGGACTGCATGATCGGAGAGATCCGAGTCCATCGCGTTTATATTGGAAAAATATACTTTTAAAAGGGAAGAAAGAAACATGATCATAAAAGCCGACTTGCATGTTCACTCAAAGTCATCCATCGACGGTCGGTCCGAAATTTCAGAAATTGTAAAGGCTGCCGCAAACAGAGGCATAGATGCCATAGCGATTACAGATCATGATATATGTTCGGTTTTGCCGCAAAGCAATGATGTTTTATTAATTCCTGCAGCAGAAATTACAACCGATGCAGGACACATTCTTGCTCTTTTTTTAGAAACGCCGATTGATATGAAATCATTGTTTGATGCTTCCTCTATCGTTAATGCCGAAAAGGCAATTCAAGTCATTCATGCACACGGCGGAATTGCCGTGTGGGCCCATCCTTTTGCTCCTCAAAAGGCAAATAAAAAGCAATTTCAAAACTTGGAAATCGATGCTGTCGAAACTCAAAATGCCAGAGCGCCCTTAAAAGATGTTGCTGCCAATCAAAAGGCTCGTGAGTTGGCTGCACTGCGCTCTTTGCCATGTGTGGGGGGAAGCGATGCACATCATGCTTCCGAAATCGGCAGTTGTTACACCGAGTTTGAGTGTAATGCCAAGACAATCGAAGATTTGCGCCGTGCATTGCGGTGCGGAGATTGCCGTGCTGTTTTTGTTCATTCATGCTCTAAAACCAAAAAAGCACTTTCTCAAATGCACAAAGCAAGACAAAACGGATTTGTTCCTTTTTGTCGTTCGTTAATTTATTTTGCATGGAGTTTGATTCAGGATATTTTTCAAAAGCAAAGGAGGAACAAGGGAATTTGACAGTGATAACGAAAGGCATCGGATATATAAAAAAAATAAAACACCGTTTTTCCGATACGATTAAACGTCATACACCGGTTTATCTTTCGCCGGTCAGACGTATTGAGCGAGTGGCAACCAAAAAACGAATTTGCGCAATGACTTTTGACGATGGACCTTGCCGTCTTCCAGCCAACCCGCAAAAGTCAAGCGAAGCCCTGACCCTTGTGCTTGCCAAAACTTTAGAATCCTTTGACGCACGCGGGACTTTTGATGTAATCGGTGATACCGCCGGGAACTATCCGGACTGTGTCGGAAAAGAGGGAAGTGTCTTTTGGGGCGGAACGCATTATGATCATTATCCGGATTTTCAAAAAGATGCAGAGGGTGGGGCGGTTCACTGCCCGGAATTAATTGCCCGGCTGCTTGAAGGCGGACATGAAATTACCAATCACACATACTCTCATATTCTTTTCGGACCGAAGACTCTCGTTTACAATCAGCGTCGGTATTTGCGCGGCCTTTTGGAATGCACCGAAGATTTAAAACAGTTGCATTCATATATGCAATCACAGTTCGGATATACCATGCAGCTCGCCCGTCCGCCGCATTATGTAGATAAAACACGGGATCGTTTTTCAAGCTATGATGCTTTTGCAGAGCTTGGATATCAGTATATGGCAGCAAGTTTTGATGGCGCCGGATGGCTTCCCGGAAAGTCCTATGAAGACGAAGTACAAGCTATGGTGACGCCGATTGATCAAAACTTAAGAAAAAATCCGGATTATTTTTGCGGACAGATTATTTTTCAAAAAGACGGTTTTAATATGTGTCGGCGCTCTCCGGTTGCGGATGGTTTACCGCAACAGTTAAAATTGCTTCAGAAATATAATTACCGCGTTGTAACGGTATCGGAACTTTTGAATGAATCTCCTTTTTTGGATGTTTATCCGGAATGTTCTTTGTTTGATGCAGCAAAAAAACTTTTAAATGCCGGATGGTGCATTGCGTACCGAGATAACACAATTCGAAAAGATAAGATTATGACGCGGGGCGAACTTGCCATGTTTGCTTATGGATGCAAAAAAAGTTCCGCACGAATTCATATCATATCCGAAAATAAAAAAATCTGCCGCGATGTAGGAGTCCGTCACCCTTATGCCGCTGCGATTGCCGAAGCAATTAAAAATGGCACTATGACGGCTGAAAACGGAAAGTTTTTTCCGCAGACTCCACTGAGTTTGGCAGATCTAAAAGAATTTTGTGAGCGCTATTTTGGAAAGTTTTCACATATTTCCGCTCAACCCTTAACGCATGAGAATGTTATCCGAATTTTAGCAGAAATTTCAGAATAAATATTACAGCAAGGGAAGAGTGTGTAAAATTTGTTTTTGATTTTTCCAATCCGGCAAAATTTCGCCCACCATTCGATAAAATTCTTTTGAATGATTTGGATGAAATAAATGGGCAAATTCATGCACAACCACATATTCAATGCATTCAATCGGCGCTGCTACCAGCACTGTACTGAAGGTGATAATGTTTTTTGTGGGACGGCAGTTTCCAAAGCAAGATTTCATGTGTCTGAAACGAATTTCCGGAAAAGGGCACTTGATTCGTTCAAAATGTGAATAAAACTTTTTGCATATCGGCAAAATAGTTTGTTTGCATACCTCTTTGGCCCAGTTTCGGTAGATCTTTTCAATAAGTTGTAAATTATCGGGATCTTTCGTAAATATAGTAAGATGCATATCGCGAAGCTCTGCTTGATTTTTGTTCGCATAACAAATACAAAGCTCCGCCTGCTTCCCTTGAACAAAAATGAATTCTCCGGAGCGCAATTGCGGTTCAGGATTCATATGATTTAGAGCACGTTCAATAAATTGCTCCTTGCTCTTTAAAAATGTTTCAATTACTGCAAGCGGCACATTTTTGTTGGCTGAAACCCGAATACTCCGGTTGGGATAGATTCGGAGATTAATATGTTTAACATTTTTCCGAATTAATTCATAGCTTAGAAAAACTTGCCCGATTTGAATGCTTTGTTTCATAAAAACCTTTATATCGTAATATAATTAATATATTTATTATTGTATCATAAATTGCCATTGCTTTCAAATAAATATAGAATAACGCGTAAATAATATAAATAAAATACATTAAAGCAATACGATAAATAAAACGAGAGATGACTTGTCTGTCTTTTTTAAAAGTCATCTTTTTCTTTACTCAATATTTACTGAGAATATATGAGGTATTTTTGAATGAAAACTTTATTCAAGAACGGAACGGTAATCAATGTATTTACCGGTGAACTGGAAAAACAAAATGTTTTAATTGAGGATGATAAAATTATCGGTGTAGATAACTATCTTGATTGCGAAGCCGACATCGTTAAAGATGTTACCGGAAAGTATATATGTCCCGGTTTTATAGATGGACATATTCATGTGGAAAGTACAATGCTTCTCCCCGCAGAATTCGCGAGAGTCGCGGTGCCGCGCGGAACAACAACAATTGTTGCGGACCCTCATGAAATAGCGAATGTTTGCGGTAAAAACGGCGTCCGATTTATGCTGAAAGCAAGTGAAAATTTGCCGATGACGGTATATCTGATGATCCCCTCCTGTGTTCCGGCAACACAATTTGATGAATCCGGAGCAAACTTAGATGCCGACGATATAGACGAGTTTTTGGGAAACCCACGGGTATTGGGGCTTGGCGAAGTAATGAATTATCCGGGCGTTATTCAGCAAGAGAAAAATATAATGGAAAAAATAGACAGGGTTTTATCAAGCGGATTGCTGATAAACGGCCATGCACCCTTGCTCTGCGGCAAAGCCTTGGACAGATATATTGCGGCGAGAATTTCAGATGACCATGAATGTTCAAGCTTCAAAGAGGCTGCCGAACGCATCCGAAAGGGACAACGGGTTATGATACGGCAGGGAACAGCGGCCCGGAATCTTGCGGAGCTATTGCCGTTATTCAAAGACCCTTTTGCCCAACGCTGCTTATTGGTATCCGATGACAAACATCCTGCGGACCTCTTAGCACACGGACATATTGACGATATCATCCGCCAGGCTGTGAAAATGGGCGAAAAAGCAGTTACCGGAATTCGCATGGCGACATTGTGGGCAACAGAATATTTCGGATTAAAACATCTTGGCGCAATCGCACCCGGTTATACCGCAGATTTATTAGTGCTCAATGAATTGAATACAGTTCAGGTGGATTCTGTATATAAGCACGGAAAAAAAGTGGCCGAAAATGGTATTTGCTTACCGTTTGAAGAACCGATAATTCCGGATGATATGAAGGTCCTTATTTGTAAATCTTTTCATATGGAATCATTGTCTTCGAGCGATTTTACGCTTAAAGAAACGGGGATGCATTCATGC
>CAKRMZ010000045.1 GCA_934365155.1 uncultured Eubacteriales bacterium
CTACACTGGCTCTGATGGATGCGGGTATTCCGATTAAGGCGCCGGTCGCCGGTATTTCCTGCGGATTGATCACAGAGGGAGATCGCTGGATGACAATGATCGATATTCAGGGACTGGAAGACTTCTTCGGTGACATGGATTTCAAGGTAGCCGGTACACACAAAGGCATTACGTCCATTCAAATGGATCTGAAAATTGACGGTTTGACGCCCGAAATCATTATGGAAGCATTAAAAACGACCCATAAAGGCCGTGATTATATCATTGACGAAGTGCTTCTGAAAGCCATCGACAAACCGCGTGCCGAGGTTTCAAAATATGCGCCGAAAGTAATCACAATGAAAATTCATCCGGATAAGATTCGAGAGGTCATCGGTTCCGGCGGAAAGGTTATTCAAAAAATCGTCGCTGAATCCGGAGCCAAAGTGGATATTGAGGATGACGGCACAATCTTTATTTCTGCGGTTAATGCCGAAAGCGGAAACAAAGCCAAAGCTATGATTGATGAGATTATTTTTGAGCCTGAAATCGGTGCAATTTATATGGGAAAGGTTACCCGAATTATGACATTCGGAGCATTTGTTGAAATTGCCCCCGGATGTGAGGGACTGGTTCACATTTCCAAATTGGCCAACCGACGTGTTGAAAAGGTAGAGGATGTTGTCAATGTCGGTGATTCCCTGCTTGTCAAAGTAATGGAAATTGACGAAAAAGGACGATATAACTTTTCTCACAAGGATGCTGTCAGCACGGAACAGTAATTTCTCTGGGATATTACGCAAACGCTCGAAAACGGGCGTTTGCATTTTTTCTTTATTCTGTTTGATCTCTGAAACATCTTGAATCGAATCCGGCAGGAAAGGACATATTATGCTAATCAAAAATACGGAGCATTCTGTTAACATTGAAGATATGAATCATTTCGGATACGGAGTGGCCCGCATCGACGGAATCGCCGTTTTTGTACCGGGAGCCGCGGTAGGCGATGTCGCACGTATCAAAATCATTAAAACAACGAAAAACTATGCTGTCGGAAAGCTGCTTGCCGTTGAAGTTCCCTCGAAAAACCGAAGCCCCAAAGATCAATGCTGCCCGGCTGCAAACCGATGCGGCGGATGCAATTATCAGCATATTCTTTATGAAACCGAGCTCTCGCAAAAGCAAAAAGAGGTTTTATTTGCACTGAGAAAAGAGGGCTTCCGCAATATTACAATCGAGCCTTGCAAAAATACCGGAAAAATTGATTTTTATCGCAACAAGGCCCAATATCCTGTAGGTTGTGATTCAAACGGAAAAATCGTCGCCGGATTTTACAAAACAAAAAGTCATGAAATTATCGCCGATTGCCCCTGCCGTCTCAGCCCGCATATTTTTTCCGAAATCGTAACGGAAACAATCCGTTTTCTCAATGAATTCCATATCACGGCATACGATGAAACATCCCACCGCGGTTTAGTACGGCATATTTATCTCCGTTCCTCCGGAGACGGCGGCGAAATTCTGCTTTGCTTAGTCATTAACGGAACGAAACTCCCGCAATCCGAAACTTTGATTTCAAGGCTCCAAGCTCAATTTCCCCAAATTGTAGGTGTTGTTTTAAACAGCAATACACAGCCTACCAATATTATTTTGGGTAATCACACTCAAACGCTGTGGGGACGCGATTATATTTATGACACCCTGTGTGGGCTCCGGTTTAAGATTTCCGCCCACTCTTTTTACCAAGTCAATCATGACGGTGCCGAAATTCTGTTCAATACAGCACGGGAGCTGCTTTCTGTTTCCGATGAGGATATTTTGCTGGATCTTTATTGCGGAATCGGTGCCGTAGGAATGATTGTAGGGCAAAAAGCCAAAGAATTGATCGGAATTGAAATCGTACCGGATGCTGTAAAAAACGCCAATGAAAACGCAAAGGCCAACGGATTTAAAAACGCAAGTTTTTTTTGTGCCAATGCCGCAGACGCCAAAGCATTGCTTCGGGATAAGCACATTACAACCGCATCGGTAGATCCGCCGCGTTCGGGCTTAGATCGGAATCTGATTGATTATATTGCCGAAATCGCACCGAAGCGCATCCTGTATATTTCATGCAATCCGTCAACGCTTGCACGGGATCTTAGATACTTTTCCGAGCATGGCTACTCCACTGACACCGTATATCCCGTAGACATGTTTCCAAGAACCGGACATGTTGAATGTATATGCATATTAAAACATGCCTAAACGAGGCTTTGCAAATCGGTGGAATATCATCATACAAACCGCAATATGACCTTATTCGTGTCAATTATTCATAAAGTTATTTTAAAGTAATTTAATCGACAAATTATTTAATAAAAATACTTATAACATGCAAAAATATACTTGAAAAATAAGAAATGTATAGTATAATATAGTTATAATGTAGTTATAGTTGTATCGTTTTGTTTTATATTTTTATATAATGTCGAAAGAGGATGGCCATGTCTGCACTCAGCGTTAATAAATTTGTTAAAAACGAATCTCTCCGCATCGAAACAACTGTTATGATGTTGCTCTCGGCTTTTATGAACTTTTCCCTGCTGATTGTCATTTACTTATACTTTATTCAGGATCGGGTAATAGAAATATCCGGAGTTCTTCTGGCGACGCTGGCCTTTATCAGTATTACCACCGCGTTGGTTGCCAATATCCTTTTAATGTTGTTTTCAACCCTTTGTTACGGCAAACGGAAATCGGCGCTGTTTTCTCATGCGTTATTTTTCTTTGCGCTCTATCATTTAATCAGCATCAGTCATGATTGCCACCCAAACGGGATTCTCGGCCTTTTCCGCGATTCCGTAACGATCCGTAAAAATGCATTCCTTCTTGTTATCGGTGTTCTTTATTTGATTTTGGCATGGCTCTCCCATCGCAATTTACTGTCATGTCCCACAGCGCGTATTATCTCCGTATTGACATTGCTTCTTGCCATAACGCATTTGATCCTAAACAACGTCCTTGCTAAAGATAATCTTCCTTTTCTGATCGGATACTATATCGAATATATTTCTGTTACCGCAATGCTTCTCCTTTATGACGATGAATACTCAATTCGGCATTATACCTCAATGCTGCGGAATTCTCAGCATGATTGATACAAAAGCCTATCTCAAATGCCGGCTTTGCCCTCGGGCATGCGGAATCGATCGGGCAAAGCATACGGGGATTTGCCGCGAAGGCGCCGTACTGCGAGCAGCGAAAGCCTGTTTGCATCACTGGGAAGAACCTTGCATATCCGGTTCAAACGGCTCCGGCACCATATTTTTTTCCGGCTGCACACTCGGATGTATTTTCTGTCAAAATCGTACCATTCAAAACGGTAATATCGGGAAAAATATAGATTCCGACCGTTTATGTGATATTTTCTTTGAATTACAGCATCAGGGAGCTCATAATATTAACCTTGTAACACCGGATCATTTTGCTCCGCACATAAAAGATGCCATAGTAAATGCAAAAAAGAAGGGCTTTCACCTTCCCTTTATCTATAATACAAGCGGATACTGCAGCATTGAGACCCTTCAATCGTTGGACGGGTTGATTGACATCTATATGCCCGATTATAAATATTATTCCGACGAGCTCGCGGAGCAATATTCTCACGCCTCCGGTTATCCGTCGATTGCCAAAGCCGCCATTGCGGAAATGGTTCGTCAAATTCCGCGATGCTCCTTCAACCAGCAAGGACTCATGCAACGGGGAATCATTATACGGCATCTGATTCTGCCCGGGCATACGGATGAATCCAAAAAAATTCTATCGGAATTACACCACGATTACGGAAACTCCGTTTATTTGAGTATCATGAATCAATATACCCCCTGCTCCGATCTCCGATTGCCTTCGGAACTTCAAAGGCGCGTCAGTGAAGCGGAATATGAGGACGTCATTCAGTTTGCCGTAAAAATCGGCATCCGAAAAGCCTTCATTCAAGAAGGCGGCACGGCAGAGGAAAGCTTTATTCCCGACTTTGATTTGAGCGGAATATAATAATAAGGTGCGTCTCGGTGTTTTTTATAGCATCACCGCGGCGCACCTTATTATATTTATACTCATACGGTCGCAAATTCCCACCGTATGGTTTTTTCAAATTTTCTAAAAACCAAGCTGCCGAAGCTATTTAAAAAATCAATCCACCCGGTAACATCCGTCCGCTTCCATCCGAATGCTTTTTCCATAATAATAGGTCAGTGCTTGGATCATTTGTTCCGTATCATACGCGCCTGCCGTCTCCAAAGCAGAATGCATGGCGAGTTGTGCAAGCCCGATATCTACGGTATTCAATGAAATCTGTGTGTTGGCAATATTTCCAAGCGTGGAACCGCCGGGCATATCCGCACGATTGGCATAATACTGCACCGGTACCTTTGCATCGCGACACAGTTTTTCAAAAATCCCTGCCGATACCGCATCGGAGCTATACTTTTGACTCGCATGATATTTAATAACAATTCCGCGGTTCGGATAAACAGAATGATTGGCATCCGCATACTCCGGATGATTCGGATGAACGGCATGTGCGTTGTCACAGGAAAGAAAGAAACTGTTTGCCAGCTTCCGCCGATAGAACGAGGAATCCCCCCCGAGCGATAAACAAATGCGCTCCAACACATCCGGCAAAAAAGTCGATGCCGCTCCCTGCTTGGTTTGGCTTCCGACCTCCTCGTTATCAAGCAGGCAATACACCGGCACACTGAATCCGTCTTTCGAAGCACAAAAAGCCTGCTGTGCGGCAAATGCGCACTGCAAATCATCCAGACGCGGTGCCGCAACCAATCCGTTCCATTCGAGTCCACGCTCGCGGTTGTATAAATAAAGATCCGAGGCCAAAATATCCCCTTCCGACACGCCCAAAGCATCGGCAATCTGTTTTTTAAAAGAAATCCGATGCGAGTCTGCATAGGCATATAACGGCAACATGTCGGTTGCCGCATTGAACCCGGCGTTTTCATTGGCATTCCGGTTCAGATGAATCGCCACACTGGGAATCAACGCCGTCATTTCCGAAAAATCAACAAGCAATGACTCAACACCGCCGGATGTCTGCACGACAGCACGACCTGCCACAGAAAGAGGACGATCCATCCAACTGGCGCAAAGCATACCGCCGTATTTTTCGACGGAAAAGCGAATATATGCGTTTCCGGCAAGCTCTGCATTTTCTTTGATCTTAAAACAAGGACTGTCGCTGTGAGCAGCCGCCAGCATAAAACCGACAAAATCTTTTTTCGGTATCCGAAAAGCGGCTAAGGAAGATCCGTTGCGCGTTACAAAATACCGGCCTCCCGCCGAAAGCTTCCACTCCTGGCTTTCACAAAGCTGCACATAGCCCTGCTTCTTTAAAATATCTGCTGTATTCGCTACAGCGTGAAAAGAAGTCGGGCAAGCAGCGATGTAGTCAAATAATTTTTGGTTGATGTGCATATCTGATATTCCGCCTTTCCTGATTGCAAACGCATCAAGCCCGCTTTGAAAAGTGAGCCAATGCATTGAGTATTCATATATTCCGCTTGATCACTTATCCGCATGAAAAACGATCGATTTTCCTTTTTTCCGGTACTCCGTCGGCAGCATATTAAAGCTTTCTTTGAACGCCGCCGTGAATTTGCTTTGATTTTCATATCCGACCGCTCTGGATATCGCAGCAACACTGTCTTGCGTATCCAAAAGCAAAGCGGCCGCCTTTTCCATGCGATGCATTTTGATATGTGCGGCAATGGAGGTCCCGTATATTGCTTTAAACATTGTCTTTAATGTGGTAGCATTAATTAAATATTGTTTGGATAAATCTTCAATCGTAACTCGGCAGGATAGGTCTGAAATTAACTGTTCGTGAACTTCCTGCATTATTTTTTTGTATTCCGGGCAATACGGATTTCGAACCCTTTCCGGTGAACCGTCCACCCGAATCAAGTGGAGCAAAATCTCCTGCAATTTTAATTTAAAGTACGACACCCGAAACCGAACCGGCAAATCAAACAAAGCTTCAAATAAGGCGCTCGCCTCTTCATCACCGGAAAATACCGAGCATGATCCGCCCTTTATAAAAGCATCTTTAAAAAAATCCGGATTCGTGCCGGCATCAAAAACCGCCTCCACATTCTTTTTTGAGAGCTGATCCAAATCAATGCAAAAGGCAACACCGGCATAGTATCCTTGCGGAAATTCTATATTCGCGCCGCAAACGGCATGTGACGGGATCAATGCAAAATCTCCTTGCATAAGCTCTGCCCTTTCACCTTTTTCAAACGTCCAAACAGCCTGCCCGTAACGGCAATAGTGAATTTCCAAAACCGAATCGGACCCGATGGCCGCAATTTTCAAATGATCGGCATTCAAATAAACAAAAGCCGATCGTATGCCTTTATGAAGTCCGTATACCTCTATACTGCCTTTTCCGTTTGGCGGAATATGACATTGTTGTAATGAAAATAAGGGAGCCGATGATTTTAAAAAATATTCATTCTGACTTAATTTCCCCAAAGGAACATCCGTCATTTGCTTGCAAAGCTTCTCTTTATAATCCGAGTTCACGCTCTTTTCTCCCCTTTCATTGACTCTATCCGAATTATATCACAAACCATTTCATGAAACAAGTGCCGAATATTCTGTCCGCTTGCTCCAAAAAGAAATGTTTTTAGCCCAAACGGAAAATACCGATTGTTACCTATTGACATTATCAAAAAAGTGCATATAATAAAAGCATAAACGATTAAATGAATGCTTAATTGTAAAAATATATATGAGGTGTTATTATGAAAAAAACATATTCAATTGAAGTCGATTGCGCAAACTGTGCTAATTTAATGGAAGACGCGGCACGCAAAACAGAAGGCGTTTCCAATGCAGTTGTTAACTTCATGACACAAAAAATGATTATTGAATTCGAAAACGGAAAAGACCCGAAAGACGTTATGCCTCAAGTTGTAAAAGCCTGCAAAAAAGTAGAACCGGACTGTGAAATTGACATTTAATTTTGCACAAATTCCATAAAAATAATACAAAATACATTTCTAAGGGGAGTTCCTTATGAGCAAAAAACAAAGGAAAATGTTGATCCGCATCATAATCTCTACATGCATGCTGGTCGTCTTAATACTGCTTCCAAGCGAACTGTTTTCATGGATTGATTCACATCTGTTCCCCTCTGCGGGACGATGGCTTCGTCTGGCGCTCTACCTCATTGATTACCTTATCATCGGACACGATATTTTGAAAAAAGCTTGGAAAGGAATTCGAAATCGCCAAATCTTTGACGAAAACTTTCTGATGAGTGTGGCAACACTCGGCGCATTATCGCTGGCAATTTATGAAAACGGCGATTATATGGAAGCCATTGCCGTAATGTTGCTCTATCAAATCGGCGAATGGTTTCAAAGCTACGCAGTCGGAAAAAGCCGCAAAAACATCACGAGTCTCATGGACATTCGACCGGATTATGCCAATATAGAACAGGATGGGAAACTGCAGCGTGTGGATCCCGACAGCGTCGCAATCGGCAGCATTATTATTGTGCAGCCCGGCGAAAAAGTGCCGCTCGACGGCATTGTCGTCGAGGGCAATTCCGATTTGAACACCGGTGCTCTGACCGGTGAAAGCATGCCTCGCTCGGTCCGTAGCGGCAATAATATTATCAGCGGATGCATTAACATGACCGGTGTTTTAAAAGTCCGCACCACCAAAGAATTCGGGGAATCTACCGTTTCAAAAATTCTCGATTTGGTGGAAAATGCCAGCTCCAGAAAATCAAAATCCGAAAATTTCATTTCGAGGTTCGCCAAAATATACACCCCGATTGTCTGTTATTCTGCGCTCGCTTTAGCGGTACTGCCGCCGATCCTGCGTCTTGTTTTCGGACTCCCTTCCGAGTGGAATGATTGGCTCTATCGTGCGCTGACATTTTTAATCATTAGTTGTCCCTGCGCTTTGGTAATCAGTGTGCCGCTAAGCTTTTTCGCCGGTATCGGCGGAGCCGGAAAAGCCGGTATTTTAATCAAAGGCTCCAACTATTTGGAGAGCCTTTCCAAAGCAAAATGGATTGTATTTGATAAAACCGGCACATTAACACAGGGCATTTTTGAAGTCAATGCCATTCACCACAGCCCGATTAGTAACGAAATGCTCCTCGAATATGCTGCATTAGCGGAAAGCTCCTCCTCTCATCCGATCAGCAAAAGTATTCAGCGCGCCTACGGAAAAGAACTCGACCGCAGCCGCGTGAGCGATATTCGTGAAATCAGCGGCAACGGAATCATCGCAAAGGTAGACGGCATCGAGGTGGCGGCCGGCAATTCCAAATTAATGGAACATTTAAATATAGAATATCACAATTGCCATCAGGCAGGCACCGTTATTCATATGGCCATCGACAACAAATATGCAGGACATATTTTAATTTCTGATAAAGTAAAGCCGCATGCCAAAGAAGCCATTGCCTCCTTAAAATCGGCGGGAATCGAAAAGACCGTTATGCTGACAGGCGACGCCAAGGCAGTAGCGGATCAGGTTGCTTCATCCTTGGGCATTGACGAAGTCTACAGCGAATTACTTCCGGCCGATAAAGTCAATAAAGTCGAGGATCTTTTAAAACAAAAACCGAAAAAAGACACCCTTGCTTTTGTCGGTGACGGCATTAATGACGCTCCGGTTTTATCGCGAGCCGATATCGGCATTGCCATGGGCGCCATGGGCTCGGACGCAGCCATCGAGGCCGCTGACGTAGTGCTGATGGATGACGATCCGATAAAAATATTAAAAGCCATCAAAATATCTCAAAAATGTCTGCGAATTGTATATCAGAATATTATTTTTGCACTCAGTGTGAAACTGATTTGCCTGTTGCTCGGTGCATTGGGTTTTGCCAATATGTGGCTGGCCGTTTTTGCCGATGTGGGCGTCACGATGATTGCGGTACTCAACGCAATCCGGGCATTGCAAGTCAAAAAACTCTGATTTTGTATCCAATAAAAATATGCACCGGATAATAAAACCGATGCATATTTTTTATACGCTTATATTTTTGCTAAAAAGCATCCGCTTTCATGGGAATCGATAACGCCGACAGCCTGTAGGTAAGCATAAACAATTGTGCTCCCCACAAATTTCATTCCCCGCTTTTTTAAGTCTTCCGATATCCGGTCCGAAAGCAAAGACTTGCTAAGCCCTTGCTCATAAATCACCTGATTTTCCGTCCAATGCCACAAATAGCGGGCAAAACTCTGATATTCCTTTTGAATATCCTTGAATATTCTTGCATTGCAGATCGCTGCACGGATTTTCCGTTCATTTCGAACAATTCCCGAGTCCTGTTTCAATATGGCAATTTTTGATTCATCATAGGCACACACCCTGTCTAAATCAAATTGATCAAATGCACGGCAAAATGCATCTCGCTTATTTAAAATACACTCCCAGGAGAGCCCGGCTTGAAAGCATTCCAAAATCAACATTTCAAATAATTGATGATCGTCGTACACCGCCTTTCCCCATTCCCGGTCATGGTAACGAATATATTGCTCATTCTTGGGATTGGCCCAGGAACATCTGCACTTTCCGTCTGCCCATTTCATCATCCGATTTTTCCCTCCGCCTAAATATTATTTCCCCACAACGACTTTGATTTTCAACTGTGTTTTTTTCAATATAGCATGTGACAATCGTTTTTGCAATATATTTACAAAATAAAAGACCGCAACAGCGGTCTTTTATTGGCAGTATTAAGTTCAATCTCAAAGCCATCCTCGACTTTTCAAGAATTTATCCGGAATTCGCAGCGCAATTTCCTCTGATATTTGTGCTAAACATTTTCGAAAATCTTCATCGGTATAATAATGACGACCTTCTATCAACGGAACATATTTATTATCTGCGTTCCCAATGCTACAACCATATGAGGTGCCTTCGGCAGAAAAAACAATGGTAAAATAATCATAAGCTAAAAATAAAATACTAAATCGAGGAAAGAATTGCCGATACCTTCCGTCCTCCATATCATCAACTTTTATATCCGAAATCTTATCTCCAAACACTTCTTGAAGTTCTTTGCATATTTGTCCGGATACATTCTCTGCCGTATTTTCCTCTGGACTGAAATACATATTATTTGTCTCCCTTTCCTTTTCACAGCCAACCGTATTTTACTAAATATTTATCCGGTATTCGAAGTTCCGTCTCTTCGCACAGTTTCCTCAGACTCTCTTCTAAATTTTCATCCGAATAAAACGCAATATCCGTTAGCGGTATATACATATCTTCAGGCATGTTAATTATAAATTGGATAAGTCCCCGATCATATTTCATAGTAATAATAAAATAATTATATAGTCGAAACGTAATGTCAAATATAATCTCTCTGTCTTTCGTTTCGGTCACTTTCCCAATTACAATACCCTCTATTTTCCCTTTAAAAAAACGCTCGATTTTTCGTGCTGTATCCAAACCAAAATCATTCTTTAACTGCATACCAAAATTCTCCTTTCCGGTCTAATTTAGTATATCCATATTTTTCCTGCAAATATTTCCATTCATTTCCAAGTGCGGATTTTGCATATAATTTAGGATCATGCGAAAATCTGAATCCTCTTCCCGTTTCTGCCGCAAAATCGATTCCCGGCTTGTTGAGATATTCAAATATTTCATCTTCACTATAACATTTATTGATTGTTTTTGCAATATATTTACAAAATAAAAGACCGCTTTTGCGGTCTTTTATTGGCAGTATTAAATTTAATCTCAAAGCCATCCTCGGCTTCTTAAAAATTTGTCCGGAATTCGCAGCGCGATCTCCTCCGATATTTGCGCTAAGCACTCTCGAAAATCTTCATCGGTATAATAATGCCATCCTTCTATCAGTGGAATGTATCTATTATCCGCGTTTCCAACACTACAACCATATGAGGATCCTTCAACAGAAAAAACAATCGTAAAATAATCATAGGCTGAAAATTCAATTGCAAACCGTGGAAAAAATTGCGGATAATTTCCGTCAGGGTCATCATCCTCCATATCAACAACTTTTATAGCCGAAATCTTATCCCCAAATACTTCCTGAAGTTCTTTGCATATTTCTCTGGATACATTTTCTGCCGTGCGTTCTTCTGCACTGAAATACATATTATTGCTCCTCTCTTTTCACAGCCAACCGTATTTCACTAAATATTTATCCGGTATTCGAAGCTCCGCCTCTTCGCACAGTTTCCTCAGACTCTCT
>CAKRMZ010000046.1 GCA_934365155.1 uncultured Eubacteriales bacterium
CCACCCGATCTCCGAGCGGATGGTCCGGGAAATCTCGAAGATCCAAGATATATTTGATATTGATTTCGTCATGAATTCGTTTTTGTATAATTTCTTTGTTTTGAAGAAGAATGTTTGCCGTGCCGCTGCCGACAACACCTAATCCCAAAATGGCCACATTGATCATAAAGCATTTATATCCTTTTAGTTTCGTGTAATATGTGAAAATATCAAAGCATTTCGCGCCGTCCTTCGATTGCACGCTGTAAAGTGATTTCATCCGCATATTCCAGTTCGCTTCCTACGGGAATTCCGTAAGCCAAGCGGGAAATCTTAACGCCAAACGGTTTTAACAGCTTTGCAATGTACATGGCGGTTGTTTCGCCCTCGATGTTCGGGTTTGTTGCAAGAATCACTTCCTGGATGTTTCCGCTTGCAACACGCTCAACCAACTCTTTGATTTTTAAATTATCCGGTCCGATTCCGTCCATGGGCGAAATGGTGCCGTGTAATATATGATACAGCCCGTGATACTCCCTTACTTTTTCGATTGCCAACGCGGATTTTGCATCTTCAATAACGCAAATTGTTGCGTGATCTCTTGACGGATCCGAACAGATAGAGCATACTTCCGTATCGCTGATATTCTGACAAACAGAGCAATAGCACACATGCTCTTTTGCATTGATAATGGCGTTTGCAAATTCCTCGGCTTCTTGTTTTGAGTAGTTAAGAACCGAAAAGGCAAGACGCATGGCAGTTTTTCTGCCGATGCCCGGTAATTTTTGAAATTGCTCGACTAACTTTTCAAGCGGGGCAATCAAATTAGACATAAGATTCTCCGTAAATAAACTGATTAAAATAACCCGGGCATATTCATGCCAGAGGTAATCTTAGCCATTTCCTCAGAATTGGTGGATTCCACTTTTTTAATTGCCTCATTGATTCCGGCAACCAAAATATCGCTCAGAGTTTCAATATCGTCCGGATCTACGATATCCGGAGATATTTCAATATTTTTAATGGTTTTCGATCCGGTAATCACAACCTTTACCATTCCTCCGCCCGCACTGACTTCATATTCACGGAGCTCCAGCTCTTCTTGCAGAGTTGCCATATCCTCCTGCATTTTTTGTGCCTGACGAAGCATTGCATTCATTCCGGAAGGGCCTCCGCCCATTCCTTTCGGTAATCTTGCTTTCATGATTGAATCATCGCTGTGAACAGCGTTCCTTTCCTATATTTCTATTACATATATTTCACAATAAAATTTTAGGTGATTTGTGAGATAATCTCATCGATTAATTCAAATTGTGAAGTTTTTTGCTTTTCATCCTTGATATAGATCCGTTCCGGTGCAACTGTTTTATCGGTACAGATGCCGATTGCCGCACTGAGCTTCTTTTTCTTTTCTTCATCGATCAACCGAACGGAAAAAGCATCTCCGGCAAAAATATAAACTTTGGAATAATCTTTGGCAAAATAGGCCTGATATGATTTTAAAAAAGCAGCCAATGCTTTATCTTTTTGTGAAATGTGATTTACGATATCCGGCCATTCGTTCATTTTTAATAATTGCTCTTTTGGGGATTCAAAAGCGGCAGGAGAAGATATAACGTCCGGTGCTTTTGCAGTCGAATCGGAATGCGGTACTTCGACAGGGGCCTTCTTTTCGGGCTTTAGCATATCCGGTTTGGCATGCTCCGGCTGAGAGCTTGATAAAAGCAACACCTTTTCCTCCAACTCGGAAATCCTCAGCAAAAGTGCTTCCGGCGATGGATTCATTCGTCGGTCACATAATTTCAGCAAAGCAATCTCTAAGGGAATTTGACCGCTTTCGCGCGCGGTTTTTAAATTGATATACAGCGTTTCCAAGACACCGATCTGATAGAACAGCAGATCAAAATTGAATTCTTTTGCAAGAGATTGAATTTTTTGAAAATGCTCGGAATCATAGCTTAAATAACGTTTCGCGTGCGGGGTAGTAACAATCATCATCATGTTTCGCCAAAACCGAAGAAGGTCTGCGGTAAACACTGTAATGTCGCCCTTTTTGTAAACTGTATCCGTAATTTCATAGATGCTGTTATAGTCTTTATCGCATACGGCACCGGCACAGCGGAAAACCAACTCTTCGTCGGAAACACCGATAAGGCCGGCCACATCTTTTTGTTCCAGAATATGCTCCGAAGCGCCTTTGCACACTTCCAAAAAGCCCAGTGCATCACGCATACCGCCTTCGGCAATACGGGCAATAAACCCGAGTGCATCATCGGATATTAAAATATGCTCCTCATCAGATATCATACGTAAACGGCGTGCAATTGTCTCATGGTCGATTCGATGAAAATCAAAGCGTTGACAACGAGAAAGAATGGTATTCGGAATTTTTTGTTTTTCCGTTGTTGCCAATATAAAAATCATATGCTGCGGAGGCTCTTCCAAGGTCTTTAAAAGTGCGTTGAAAGCCGGCACGGTAAGCATATGAACTTCATCAATAATTAACACGCGGAATTTTGCTTCACTGGGAGCATAGGCTGCATCGTTGCGGATGTCGCGCACATTATCAACACCGTTGTTGCTGGCCGCATCGATTTCCAAAACATCGGTGGACAGGCCGCTGTCAATCATCTTGCACATGGAACACTGTCCGCAAGGATTCCCGTTAACGGGATGCAGACAATTGACTGCCTTGGCAAGAATTTTGGCACAGCTGGTCTTTCCGGTTCCCCGTGAACCGTAAAACAAATATGCATGCGGAATCTCGGAGGATATAATTTGTGCTTTTAAGATATCAGTCACATGATTTTGTCCGCATACATCGTCAAACGTTTTCGGACGCCATTTGCGGTATAAAGCCTGATACATAAAAACACCTCAATTCTCTGAAAAAATAAAAAAGCAAGATGCAAAATAAGACCATACACCTTGTTCTCGACTTGCATTTATGCGCGTTTCCGACCGTTTTTGCTCAAAACAGGCAACCCTGCGGCACATCAAACATTCATTTAATGCTGCTTGGTTCCCCACCTGACATGGTTCATGACGGTTGATTGCGCAAGACCCGTTCGTCACTGCAAAAGAGAAGTGGCACAGACCACACAAAAGCAAACCTCAAACAAGGAAACTACCCCCACTGTAGCGGATTGTGGGTACAAGGCACCGCTAACTCCCCGGCTGGCATGGTCTTATTTCACACCTTGCTTTAAATAGTATATCAAATTTTTAAGTGTATTGCAATAAATTTCAATAAAATTATTTTTATTTTAGCTTTGGGCAGACAGGAACTGCGAACGATACAATTCGGAATAAATTCCGTTTTTATTTAACAGTGTTTCATGAGACCCGCTTTCTACAATGCCTTTATCTGTGATGACAATAATGCGATCGGCATTTTTTACGGTAGAGAGTCTGTGGGCCACAACGATTGTTGTACGACCGCGGCATAACTCCTCAAGACTTTTTTGAATTTCAAGTTCCGTAGTATTATCCAGAGCAGATGTGGCCTCATCTAAGATAAGAACCGATGGGTTTTTAAGAAACATTCTGGCAATTGAAATTCTTTGTTTTTGGCCTCCCGAAAGCTTCACGCCGCGTTCGCCGACGATAGTGTTGTAGCCGTTGGGCAGAGATGAGATAAACGCATCGATTTTGGCCTGTTTTGCTGCCTTGAAAACTTCCTCTTCGGTAGCATCCGGTCGACCGTAAGCGATATTGTCATAGATTGTGCTGTTAAATAAGAATACATCCTGCGCGACAATGCCGATGTTTTCACGGAGGCTCTTTCGGGTGAACGAGCGAATATCCCGGCCGTCCAGCGTAACGACGCCGCTGTCAATCTCATAAAAACGGGGAATGATATGGCAAATCGTAGTCTTTCCTCCGCCGGACGGTCCGACTAAGGCTAAAGTCTGCCCGGGTTCGGCCACAAAGCTTAAATGGCTTAATACTTTCTTTTCATCCCCGTAGGCAAACGATACATCGTTAAAACAAATCTCTCCCTTTACATGGGAAATATCTACAGCATCTGCCTCATCTTTTTCCGGTTCCTCATCCATGATCTCGCAAAAACGAGTAAAGCCGCTCATTCCGTTTTGCAATTGTTCTACAAAGCTGATGAGACGTTTCACCGGATTCATAAAAATATTGACAAACAGAATAAATGCCGTAAAATCGCCGAAATCAATTTGATCATAAAGACAGAAAAGTCCGCCGGTCAATAAAACTACAACATAAATCAGATCGGTTAAAAAAGAAGTGCCGGAAAAGAACTCCGCCATAGCGCGGTAGGCTTTGGCTCTGGCCCGAACAAAGCGCTGATTTCCAATTTCGAAATGTTCCCGCTCATATTGCTCGCTGTTATAGGCTTTTGACACGCGAATGCCGGAAATACTGTTTTCAAGGTTTGCATTAATTTCGCCGATTTCGACTCGCGTCTGCGTAAACGCTTCGCTCATTTTCATTCGTTTTTTTGCAGAAAAAATAACAATAGCCGGTATAAAAGCAAAAATAATCAGTGTCAGCCAGATATTGATTGTTGCCATAATCGCGAAAGATCCGCACAAAAGAATAATTGATAAGAACAGATCCTCCGGACCGTGATGGGCAAGCTCTGAAATGTCCATTAAATCATTGGTAATACGCGACATTACGGTTCCGGTTTTATTATTATCAAAATAGGAAAAGGGAAGTTTTTGCAAGTGTGCGAACACTTCGGTTCGCATATCGGCCTGCATTCGTACTCCGACCACATGTCCGTAATATTGAATAAAATAATTGAAGCACATTTTCAGCAAATAGGCGATCAGCAATATTGTGCACCAAATGATCAGCTGACGGATATAATGGTTCGGAATATACACATTGATAATGCTTCGGGTAATCATAGGGTAGAACAAATCGCAGATTGCACAGAGAAATGCGCAAATCATGTCCATAACGAAAAGTCGCATATGCGGCTTATAATAACGCACAAAGCGCCGAATCAAAGGGAACACCTCCAATAATTGCTTTTATCATTATTGATTGGCGTATTCTTCTGCCAAGGATTTAAAAGCCGGCAAAGACCGTTCAATCTGTTCATAAGAGACACAATAAGAAATTCGAACGAAGCCCGGATATCCGAAATCATCGCTGGGGACCAGCAACAATTCATGCTTTTTTGCACGCTCGCAAAACTTTCCCGCATCGGACTCTAAGGCGCGCACAAAAAGGTAAAATGCTCCGTCCGGGCGAATGCAATGGTATCCGTATTGACAAAGAGACTGATATAATAAATCCCGATTCTTGCGATAAGCTGAAATGTCCGAGGTGGAGCCGAGGCAGTTTGCGGCAACCCGTTGAAATAGGCTCGGTGCGCAAACATAGCCCAGTGCCCGTCCGGCGCCGCAAATTGCCGCATAAAGATCTTGCTCCTGCGTGCAGCGGTCGCAAACGGCAATATATCCGATCCGTTCTCCCGGCAGAGAAAGCGATTTGCTGAATGAATAGCAGACAATGGTATTGTCATAATAATTCATTAAATACGGAACCTCAATATCATCATATACCAATTCCCGGTACGGTTCGTCCGAAATCAGAAAAATGGGATGTCCGTATTGCTGTTCCTTTTGCTTTAAAACAGCACAAAGACGTTCAATACTTGCTTTCTTGATAACAACGCCGGAAGGGTTATTCGGGGAGTTCAAAATGACTGCTTTTGTTTGAGGAGTCAGAGAACGTTCCAATGCATCAAAATCAATATCAAATTGATCTGAGGTCAAACGGTTTATTATTAATTTGGCTCCGGCATTTTCAACAAAAACACGATATTCCGGGAAAAAAGGAGCAAAAACAACAAATTCGTCGTTTTCTTCACATAAAGCATGAATTGTTATGGTCAGCGAAGCGGCTGCGCCGACTGTCATGTAAATATGGTTCGGCGTCAAGTGAGTGCCGAAGTTTTTGTTGATGTAATCCGATACCGCAGAACGTACCGTCGCATCTCCCTGTGCGGAAGTGTAACCGTGAAGCTCGATATTGCTTGTGTTTTTTACTAAGTCGATAATTGTTTCATTGACACAATCCGGCGGAGCAACACTGGGATTTCCCAAACTGAAATCAAACACATTCTCTGCTCCGATTTGTTCTTTGCGGATTTTTCCGTATTCAAACAGCTCTCGAATTACGGATCTTTTCTTTCCTAAGTTCAACATTTTTTCAGGGAACATAATTGCACCTCATATATCTTGTTTATCTTGTTAATTTTTAATGTTGTATATTTCCTGCGCATAACGCACAGTTTCCATGGCATCTTTGGCGTAACGGTCCGCACCGATTTTTTTTGCATATTCTTCTGTCATTACGGCACCGCCCACCACAATTTTGACTGGATCGTTTAATCGACGCAACTGACGGATGGTTTCTTCCATCGCCGGAACGGTTGTGGTCATCAGAGCGCTGAGTCCCACCAGTAAAATGCCGGTCTGTTCGACACAGTGACAAATCGCTTCGGGGCTGACATCGCGTCCCAAGTCTACCACAGAAAAGCCGTAATTTTCCAGTAGTACCTTTACTATGTTTTTTCCGATATCGTGAATATCACCTTTTACAGTTGCCAAGATGATTTTTCCGTACTCGGTATTTTTGCCGGACAAGCTTTCCTTCACTGCGTTGAAGGCGGATTTTGCCGCTTCGGCACTCAGCAGAAGCTGAGGAAGAAAGAAACGCTTTTCTTCAAAGCCATGACCCACGGTATTCAAAGCCGGAATGATTTGCGAATCGATGAGCGAAACCGCCGAAACCGATTTCAATAGTTCTTTAGCGAGTAGATAGCTTTGATCTTTCAAACCTTTTATAATGGCATATTCGAGGCTCCCTTTTTCTGCAGCGGGAGCGTTTGCTCCATTTGCGGTATCGGTCACGGATATTGTGTTTTGAATGCCGGAGGCAAATGAGATATAGGATAAACAGTCGGCATCCTTTCCCATAAGAGCCATGCAGCTGCGATATGTTTTCATCATTTCGGCGGAATTCGGATTCATAATCGCCGCATCAAGTCCGCATGCCAGTGCCATCGCAAAGAAGGATGATGTGACAAAATCGCGGTTAGGAAGTCCGAAAGAAATATTGGAAACCCCAAGTACGGTTTTTAATTCAAGCTTCTCCTTAACCAGTTTTATGGTGTTGAGCGTTGTGCATGCGCTTTGATTGTCGGATGAAATCGTCATGGAAAGCGCATCGATAATCAGATCTTTTTTTGGGATCCCGTACTTTGCTGCACAATCGACAATACGCTTTGCAATGGCACAGCGTTCTTTGGGGGTGCTTGGAATTCCGTTTTCATCCAAGGTCAAAGCGATTACCACGCCGCCGTATTTTGCAACAATCGGAAAAACCGAATTCATGCTTTCCGGCTTACCGTTTACGGAATTTACAAGTGCTTTTCCGTTATAGCAGCGCAAGGCAGCCTCTAAAGCGACAGGATCCACCGTGTCAACGGAAAGCGGAAGATCCGTTACTTCCTGTAGGGCCGGAATCATCCGTTGTAACAGCGCAGCTTCATTGATCCCCGGGAGCCCGACATTTACATCCAAAACGTCTGCACCGCGCTCTTGCTGGGAAATGGCCTCATTAAGAATATAATCCATATTTCCAACGGTTAGGGCTTCTTTGAGCCGTGGTTTTCCGGTAGGATTTAAGCGTTCGCCGATCAGTTTCGGAACATCTCCGAAAGATACAGTGTGAGAATAGGAAGATATTCGGGTGTGATTTTTGAAATTTATCGGCTCAAACGGTATATGCGAAGTGGCTTTGATTGTTTCGGCGATGTATTCCGGCGTGGTGCCGCAGCAACCGCCCAAAATGCTTGCGCCGCGCATAGCGATATCGTGCATTTCTTCGGCAAAAGAAACGGCATCTATGCTGTAGCAGGTGCGGTTGTCATGCAAACACGGCAAACCGGCATTCGGGTTTACGATGATCGGCAGAGAAGACGCGGCAATCAGACGGGAAACTACATTTTTCATTTGCCGGGGACCCAAAGAGCAGTTAATTCCCAAAGCATCGACGTGTAAGCCTTCAAGCATTGCTACCATGCTTTCCGGATCGGAGCCCGTCATCAGCTTTTCATTTTCATCGTATACATTTGTGACAAATACGGGAAGAGAAGAGTTCTCTTTGGCTGCCAAGACTGCCGCTTTCGTTTCTAAGGAATCGGACATGGTTTCAATCAGAATTAAGTCTACACCGCACTTTGCCGCAACGCGAATGCTTTGCGCAAAAATTTTGATCGCTTCTTCAAAATCCATATCGCCCAGAGGCTTTAACATCCGTCCGAGCGGCCCGATGTCAAAAGCGACGTATCGATCCTTGGAATCGTTTAAGGCGATATTGATATCCGAAACGGCTTTTTTTGCGATGCTGCAGGCCTTTTCAATCACCGACTCAAAAGAATCCAGTTTGAGGGAATTTGCCCCAAAGGTATTGGTCTTAATAATATTGGCACCGGCCTTTAAATACGCGCAGTGCAAATCGTAGATGGTCGATTCATGCGTTAAATTCCACAGTTCCGGCAATTCCCCCGGGTTTAAGCCCAGGGATTGCAAAATGCTTCCGGTACCGCCGTCAAAATAAAGTCTTGAATGATGTATTTTGTCTGTAAGCTTCATAAAATTTCTCCTGATTATTCTATGCCGATAATAGCGGTCACTGATTTAGCAGGAATCATTAGATAAGATTCGGTAAGCGACAGCCCGATTTTTGTATTTGCCTGCAAAACAGATAATAGCGGTTTTTGCAATTCAATTGACAAATCACCGTAGCCCGGGCTGAAGCGTGAGCGGGAAGAACGTTCTCCGCATACAATGCGTTCAATATCATCACACCAGTTTTCAATGGCAAATAGAGCAATTTGATCGATGAAATAAGCCCGAACGGGATGTAACACAGAATGCTGCGCAATGATACGGTCTACTTCGGATCCCAGTGTGGCGGCGAATAAAATCACGTGGGTGCAGCCGGTAAGATGTTTACATAAATTCTTACTGTTCAACTGTAAAAATCCGAGGTCTATACAATCGTTTTTGAAATCTTTGATCGCTGTTTCCATGTAGCAACAGCGGTAATGGACCGCTTTGGCAATATTGTCTGCCGCCACCGATATTTCGCCGATAAAAGCATCGTAATCCGCTGTATCAGACGGTCCGCATAGCGGAATGATTTGCTGCGGCGATGGAATATAATTTCGATTTGAATTTAAAATACAAATACTGTTCATCACTTTAAGCAATTATATTGGAAAGATTTTCTTTAATGCGCCGCGCTACCTCAGGGGAATTCATGGAATATACGTGCACGGCATTGATTCCGTTTGCATAGAGATCGATAATTTGTTCTGTGGCATAGGCAATGCCGGCTTGACGGAGCGATTCAACATCGTCGCCGAAGCGCTCTACGATTCGAACAAAGCGCTGCGGAAGCGAAGTGCCGGAAATAGCGCAAATTCTCTTTATTTGCTTTGGATTTGTAACCGGCATAATTCCGGCTACAACCGGAACCTCAATGCCGGCTTTCATAATGCGATACATGAAATTATAGAGAATATTATTGTCAAAAAACATTTGCGTTGTAAGAAATTCGCATCCGCAATTGACTTTTTCTTTTAAATGAGCGATATCGGAAAAGGAACTTGCGCTTTCGGGGTGGCTCTCGGGGTAACACGCCCCTCCGATGCAAAAGCCGCCGAAGCTTGCTATTTCACAAATCAATTCGGAAGCATAATGATATTCCAAATGTTCTGTATTCATGTTATCTGGCATGTCGCCGCGCAAAGCCAAAATATTTTCAATGCCGCAATCTTTTAATTTCCGTAATTGCTCGTGAATTTGCGTTTTGGTAGAACTGACACAACTCAAATGCGCTAAAGGAGTTACACCGAGTTTTTTCAGATTTTCGGCAATGGCAATTGTATATTCCGAAGTTCCGCCGCCGGCGCCGTATGTTACACTCATATACGACGGCCGGAGTTTTGCGATTTCCTCCGTTGCCGTTTTTACATTTTGAAATGATGTATCGGTTTTCGGTGGAAACACCTCAAAAGAGAGGGAAGGGCGTGAAGCCGTAATGATATCGATTAATTTCATATTATATCGACTCCTATACACTGTAATAATTATAATAAGTATACACAAAATCGCCGGTAATTTCAACTTATTTACATTATTTATTGAAATTTTACCTTGCGGATGAAAAGTTCGATGACTGTGAAGAACAATTCAAAATATTGTCAAAAAAAATTCCTATATCATATCACATCAAACAGAGACGGTATGATATAGGAATTTTAAATTCACAAGGGACGTATATTTATGATATATTTAATAAATTATAATTTTTACAAAGCTTTGGCATAAGCATATTGCGGTGCGGTGGAATTTATGGTGCTTCGGTCAATTGATCCGTCCGATAGATACCGAAACGCATAAACCCAATAGAAATTATACTCACTTTGGGAGGCGGATGTATGATTAAAGTTTGTGCCTTGCGTGGTCATGCCGATATAACCGTAGGATCCGGATGCGGTTCTTCCGTAAATTAGATAGCCGTCCGCATTCGGTACGCTGTCCCAGTATACCGTTACTTTTCCACTGTAGCCCTGCGCACGGATGTTATTTACGGTATCCATGGTTAACGCTTTCCCGGAAACACAATAGGATGCCGGTCCGGCAGTTGTGCCACCGTTACCGTCGTAGTAAAATGCGAATACCCAATAGTGATTCAGTTCGCTTCCCGAAGCGCCGGTATGCTGATACGTTGTATGCTGCGCATCCGTCATTCCGATATATCCGTAGGATTGCGATTCTTTATTTCCGTAAATCAAATATCCGTCAGCACCCGGAACACTATCCCATGAGAGAGTGATTGATCCGTAGTTTCTTGCCGAAATATGCGGGTTGCAAACAACTCCCTGCGGAATTACGGCAACGCCGATGCTGTCTGCCGTATTGCGGCGTACAGTTCCGGCGATACCGGGTTGTGATAGTTTCAGGGTTCCGTTGATATAACGATATGCATAAAGCATATAGTTGTAGGTTTTTCCGCTTACCGTATAATCTTCAAAATGAGTGGTCATATTGTCGTGGATCATCTGTACCATTTGATAGCTGCTTCCCGATACCGTAATATCCCGACGATAAATTAAATATCCCTCTGCATAATCTGCAATATCCCATTTTAATGATGCACGGTTTCCGGATGCTTCACAGGAATGATTC
>CAKRMZ010000047.1 GCA_934365155.1 uncultured Eubacteriales bacterium
TTGTTATTGTTGACATTGAATTCCGTCACTACTGTAAGTTTCCCGCTGTCGGCAAAGACGGTAAGCGGAAACATTCCAATGATTAACAGGGCACATAAAACGCTTGCCGTCAGCTGCCGTTGCTTGGTGGAAAGACATTTTATGCTTTTTCCCAGCCATTGAAACAGTAAAAAAAGCGGGAACAGTGCGAGTACGGCAATATACTCCACCTGTTCTTTGCGGTGTAGATTTTTGAATTTGCGCATGGTGATCGCTCCCTTTGAATTCCATTATATTTACAGGAACATTTTAACATATTTTCCAGTCCGAAAACGTCAGCTGCGCGAAATGTCGATTTTGGGGAGCGAATTGGTGAAGGATGTTGAAAACATTTAAAATATGTGGTAAAATATCAAGGAAGAGAGGGTACCGTAAGAGTGTGTTTTTCTAAGGCTATGAGATAGGTACCGATAGAAAAAGGAGAATTCTGCTATGTTGCGTATAGCCGTGTGTGATGATAGCCCGCAGTTTTTGCAGACGGCTGCAGCACTGGTCAAGAAATGGTCCGAGGAACAAAATATTCCGATTGAATTACAGCGTTTTGGCAATGGAGACGAATTTCTGAAAGCCAATGAAATCTCCCGATTTGATATTGTTTTTTTGGATATCATCATGCCGTTTTTGAACGGGATGGAAGCGGCCGAGGAACTCCGAAAAAAGGATACTGCCATTCGTATTATATTTTTGACATCCTCACCGGAATTTGCTCTGGATTCCTACAGTGTGAAAGCACAGGGATATTTGCTCAAGCCTGTGGATTATGAAAAAATCAGCGCGGCACTGAATGATTGCGCTGAGTTTTTAAGCAGTGAGCCGGAGAATCTGATTTTGAAAACCTCGTTCGGGTATCAGAAGTTGTATTTTCATAACATTGAATACATAGAAGCGCAGAATAAAAAAGTAATCTTTTATTTAAGTGACGGAAATTCGGTGGAATCGGCAGAGCCCCTGTACCATTTTGAAAACCGCATGACGATTGAAAGCGGTTTTTTCAAATGCCATCGCAGCTATTTGGTTTATATGAAAAATGTCGATCATTTCAGCAACATGGAAATCATAACAAAATCCGGCCGCTGTGTGCCTATTTCCCGCGGTTTCGGAAAAGCCTTTAAGCAGGCATATTTTGATTTAATGTTCGGAGAACCGGGAGGCATTTATGCTGTTGACAATACTTAGCTTCCTGCACAATGCTATCACATTGCTGTTCGGGGTTTTTGTCTCCGCGGCGTTTTTAGGTGTATGTATGAACCGAAAAAACGTCTTTACACTATTGACATTTTCTGTTGTAGTAGGCGGAGCGTACATTGCTTCCTATTTATGGCTCGGTGTTTCCGGTACAGAGAAGATATATCCGCTGATTATCCACCTGCCGCTCGCGGTATTTCTTTCCATTTGGTATCATTATCGGCCGGCTATGTCGGCGCTTTCTGTATTGACGGCATATTTGTGTTGCCAGATCAGCAACTGGGTGGGACTTGCAATATTGAGTATAACGGATGAACAGTGTGTTTACTATGCGGTCCGAATCGCTGTTACAGTGGCTACTTTTATGCTGCTGATTCGCTATGTTTCGGACGCGACGGCGACACTGCTGCAAAAGCCGACGAAAACGCTTTTGATTTTGGGACTTATTCCATTTGTTTATTATATGTTCGACTATACAACTCGCGTTTACACCTCGCTTTTGTATTCGGGGCGTGAGGTTGTTGTTGAGTTCTTGGGTTTTATACTCTGTGTGTTCTATCTGCTGTTTATTTTTCTGTATTTCAGACAATACGAAGAAAAGTTAGAAGCGGACCAGAAAAACCAATTGATGGAATTGAAGCGTCGGCAATATGAAAAGGAACTGGCGGCAATACGGCGCTCTGAGCGTGAGGTTTCAATTCTGCGGCACGATATGAGGCATTTTCTTTTGAATCTTTCTGCGTATATCAAAAACGGGGAATCGGAAAAAGCCGAAGATTATATTCACTCGCTGATTGCCTCTGCCGATCAGACCGCGACTCGCAAATATTGCAAAAACGAAATTATCAATATAATTCTTTCCTCACACGAAGAAAAAATCAAACAGGAGCAAATCCAATTCAGCTATTCCGTTGATGTACCGGACGAATTGCCTTTTTCCGATGTGGATATCACTGCGGTGCTTTCCAATGCCTTGGAAAATGCAATTATAGCGGTAATGAAGCTCCCGCCGGAGGAACGCATCATACAGCTGACGATTAAAATGAACGGCGGCAAACTGCTGTTTTCTTTGAAAAACCGTTTTTCCGAACAGCCGCTCTTCATGAACGGTGTGCCGCATGCAAAGCAACCCGGACATGGATTCGGAACACAGAGCATTCACTATATCACGGAAAAACTCAATGGCAATTGCGAATTTTCGGTGAAGGACGACTGGTTTATTTTGCGTGTGATTTTGTAAAGGGATATATCATAAGCGTCACGTTTTATAAGTTGCATTAATATTAGGATCAATATCCATTGTATAAAAAATTGTCGAGTTTACTGATTTTATCTTTTGCGTTGAAGACTGATATCAGAGGTGAAAATATGCACGATCGGCAAAAATACAGGCTATTACGGCAATGCTTTCTTATCATTGCTTTTTGTATTGCATTGATTGTTATCAATATGAATATCGATTTTGTCACAAAAAAGAGTCAGAGCGGTACCGAAGATGACGACGGTGCTTTGCCGGTGATTAAGACGGGCACTGAAACAGACGAAATCCCGACTATCACAAATCCGGAAATAAAGGCTTGTATGCTTAGTGTGCCGTATATTTATCAAGGGGAATACTGGCCTAACGGTTGTGAAAGTGTCAGTGCCGTCATGGTGCTTCAGTATTACGGTTTCGGAATTGATGTAGATTCTTTTATTGAGGGATATCTGCCTTGCGGAGAGGAACCCATTGTAGGCTATCTCGGTCCGGACCCTGCAGAGGTTTATTGTGGGAATCCGTATGATCAGGAGAGCGGATGGGGATGTTATGCGAGTGTAATTGAAGCTTCGCTGAAACAATATCTGAATGCAGAAGAGTACTCGGTGTTTTGCCCGAACGGACAAACTGTGGAAGAATTGTGCAAGGAGTATCTGAATAATGATATACCGGTTATTTTGTGGGCAACTTTGGGGATGAGTGACCGGACCGATGCTGAAATTTATGCATATTGGCAGACCAAGGAAGGAAAACCCATCTGGTATCATATGGAACTGCATTGTTTAGTCTTATGCGGATATGATGAACAGTATTATTATTTTAACGATCCGTTGAATTACAATGACGGGGACTGTGTTTTTTATCCCAAAGAGGATGTTCAGCGTGCATATGAAATCATGGGAGCGCAATGTGTAGTTGTAGTTCCTGACGGTATTGATGCAACTATCTCTTAAAAACTGAGTGCTTTCTGTGACGAAGCACTTGAAATCCGGAAAAAAATAGTGTAAAATAATGACAGAGGTAGTAAAGCGTGACGATCGTTACCTCAAAAATAACCAATCGTCAAGAATGGAGTTATCTATGCTGAAATTGATTGTCGGTGTCAAAGGAACAGGCAAGACAAAAGCGCTGATTGATTTGGTCAATACTGCGGCAGAAAAAACCGCCGGCTCAGTGGTTTGCATTGAAAAGGGTAATAAACTCAGATTTGATATAAAATCCGCGGTGCGGCTTTTGGATGCCACAGAATATATGGTAGATGATGCAGAGGCTTTATTCGGTTTTATTGCCGGCATTTATGCAAGCAACCATGATATTACCGAGATTTTTGTGGACTCGGCATTGAAAATTTGCAATGACGATATGTCTGCTTTCGAAACCTTTATTTTAAAGCTGGAGGCATTTGCCAAAATTAACGATTTACATGTTGCGATTACAGCGTCGACAGATGCTGCGAATATTCCGAACTCGCTCAAGGTGTTTGTCGGTAATTAATTGCATAACGGAATCCGTTTAAAAATTAAACCTGTATTGAAAAGATATCCCGCGATAATGCGGATTCATTCAATACAGGTTTTTTATGATTTGTTACGGAAAGCTGTTTTTAAGAAAACAGCGAAGAAATCAGGGATATCGTTTGCTCGGTGGCTATGTGGCAGAATTTTGCGTAATCCATAGCGCCGTCGGTATCGGCGCCGTCCGATATCGAGCGAAGAATGCACACGGGAATTTGATTCACATAGCATACCTGGGCAATGGCTCCGCTTTCCATATCGCAGGCAATGGCTCCGAACTCCTTTTTTACCTGTTCTTTCTCGGTGGGAGCCGACAAAAAACGGTCAGCAGAGGCAATGGTGCCGTTGGCTGCCGAAATATTTAATTTTTTACTTAATTCGGTTAACTGCTGCCGTAAGGGCAGATCGCATTCAAAATAAATTACATTAATTCCTGAAATCAAGCCCTTGGGGTCACCGGTTGCGGAAGTATCCATATCATATTGCAGCGCTTTTTCGGCGATTACTAAGTCGCAGATGTGCAGACTGCCACAAAGTGCGCCGCCGACACCGATATTAATAATTTTATCCGGATGAAAAGCAAGAATCATTGTTTGTGCACACATCGCGGCAAAAACTTTTCCGACACCGCAGGTGGCCACCACGACATCTTGTTTTCCGATGGCGCCGGAAGTAAAAAGAATGTTGCTGATGGAAGTGGTTTTAGGATTTTTTATTAATGCGATAATCCCATCTGTTTCGATTTTCATCGCTCCGATAATTCCGATCATCGTGATTCCTCCGGATAAGAAAAAGACGGACCGCGCTTTTTTAAAATGTCGAGCAGTGCCGCGCATTCGATTTTTGCGGCGTTTAGATCAAGATTTTTGTAATTTCCGCATTCTTTTTGGCTTTGGCCGTACATTTGTGTTTCGTGATATGCAATTTGTTCTAACGTTTGCAGTACTGCCTGATAAACTCCTTCGGTTTTTAAATTTGACGTGAGCAAATAAAAACCGGTTTGACAGCCCATCGGACCGAAATAGACAACATGTTCTCCTACAGGACTGTTTCGGATGACAGTGGCAAACATATGCTCAACGGAATGCATGGTAAGATTGTCCATATAATTTCCGTTATTGGGTTTGCGAGTACGAAGATCAAAGGTAGTGATATCACCGTCGATACGAGAAATATACATTCCGGGTACGATTTTATCATGATTCACGGTAAAGCTGGAAATTGTTTTCATAATTATTAACCTATTCTCAATTTGTTTTTTAAATTGTACCATATATAGAAAAATAGGTCAAGCGACAAAAAATGATTTAAAAACCTCAATTTATGCGATTTACAGAAGCAAAAAACTGTGATAAAATGCAAATGATTATGAAGGAAGAGGATTCGATATGAAAGTAGTATATAATTCGGATAAAGATTGGGTTAAGCTGATCCAGAAGGGACTGAAGGAGCGCGGGGGATATTGCCCCTGCAAAATTGCAAAGACAGAGGATAATAAATGTATGTGCCGGGAATTTCGGGAACAAATCCAAGATCCTGATTTTGAAGGATACTGTCATTGTAAGCTGTTTTACAAGTATAAATAATATAATTAAAATATAATTGTAAATATTTAAAAATACAAATGCATTATTAAAAATGTATTATAAATACGTTTCGCATAGCAGTTTTTGGAAAAGGCTTTTTGTTTGTTTACTCCCTGAGGAATTTCCACTTTTATAATTCATATTTTCACTCGATTTTGATATAGATATACTAAAAATCGGTGAACCTTGGGAGAGCAAACACTTGAAAAAAAGACACTATATTCAAATTTGCCTGACCGATATGCTCAACAGTATAGACAAAGAGCTAAGGCAGAAAAAAATTCATGTGATGGAAAAATGTGAAATGAATACCGATATGATTTGCCGTTACGCAGAATTCTTTCATTATTTGAATCATGAATTTGTTTTGCCGATGGATATCGATGATTTGGGAATGTTCTATGAAGAATTGTATCGGCTTTGGCTTGAAACTGTTCTTTGGCGCTGTTGCAATCCGGCTGCTGTGGATAAAGTTCGGAGCATATTTGCTTTATTCAATGCATTGGTTCGAAAGTTTTTAAATAAAGAAGCATTTGATACGCAAATTGTCCAGAGTTTTTGGAAAGAGTATTCTGAACTGCGCTTACAGGGTTCGCTAAACCGATACCGTCGGGCGGATCATTGCGATACGGTGCTTGCCGCTTTAAAAGATGCTTTTTGCTTTATCGTGAGAATATACGGAAAATATGTGTAAAAAAGCACAAAATGATTGAGAAACGGCAAAAAATCTGATATAATATTATTTGTTTGTGTATTTCCGATGAATATTGCGGAAATTCAATTGCATTTTGCGTTTAATGGCTGGAGGGCGATTTTTTGCGAAAATTATTTCGGTTTTTAAAAGGATATCGACATTTTTTAGTGTTGGGACCGCTTTTTAAGTTTATTGAAGCGGTATTTGAATTATGTATACCGATTATTGTAAGTCGTATTATTGATATCGGAATAAAAAATCAAGACTCCTCTTATGTGATGAAAATGGGGGTGGTGTTGTTTGCTTTGGCGGCGGCCGGACTTGCCTTTGCTCTCAGCGCCCAATATTTTGCGGCAGTGGCACAGCAGGGAGTCGGGAATCGTCTGCGCACGTCACTTTTTTCGCATATCGGAACCCTTTCTTGCGCGGAGCTGGATCGATTCGGAACTGCATCTTTGGTGACAAGATTGACCAACGATGTCAATCAACTTCAAAATGCGGTGGCAATGTTTATCCGTATCGTAATGCGGGCGCCGTTTTTGATTATCGGTTCCGTATTTATGTCTTTTATGATTGATGTGCAGTTGGCTTTAATTCTTTGCGTGGTGGTGCCGTTAATTCTGTTGACCATCTATTGGATCATGAGTCGATCGGTTCCGAAATTTAAAAAGATACAGACACTGCTTGACCGAATTTCTACGATTACGCGCGAAAATTTAAGCGGCGCGCGGGTGGTGCGCGCTTTTTCCGCTTCAGATACGGAAATCAAACGGTTTGAAGAATCCAGCGAAACTTTGGCCGACGCATCGGTCAGAGCCGGTCAGCTTTCCGCTTTAATGAATCCTTTAAATTCTTTAATCATGAATTTCGGAATTATTGCCGTGCTTTGGTTCGGAGGATTGAGGGTGAATGCCGGAAATCTTTCCCAAGGGGAAACAGTGGCTCTGATTAATTATATAACACAAATTATTTTAGCTTTGGTGGCTGCATCCAATTTAGTGATTACTTTTACCAAAGCGGCCGCCAGCGCTGCCCGTGTAAATGAAGTTTTTGATACCAAATCTTCCGTTACAGACGGTTCCGTAAGCACGGTGGATTTTGCGTCTGCTTCAAATGCAATTGTATTTGACCATGTAAGTTTTGCCTATTCCAAAAAAGCAAGCCCGGCAGTTTCGGATGTGTCTTTTTCTATAAAGAACGGAGAAACAGTGGGAATTATCGGCGGTACCGGCAGCGGAAAGACAACCTTGGCGGCGCTGCTGATGCGTCAGTATGACGTGGATCAGGGGCATATATATGTTGCCGACAGAGATATTAGAGAATACGACAGAAATGCTTTATATCGTAATATATCAATGGTTGTACAGTCACCGGTGATTATTTCCGGTACCGTTGCCGACAATGTCCGTATGGGTAATGAAGAAATTAAAGATGACAATGTGGAAGCGGCTTTGAAAACGGCAATGGCTTGGGATTTTGTCAGCGCTCTTCCGACAGGGATTCATACACACATCAGCCGAGGCGGAAAAAATCTGTCCGGCGGGCAAAAACAGCGCTTATCTATTGCTCGTTCCTTAGCCGTCTGCCCGGGTATTTTGATTTTGGACGACAGCTTTTCGGCTTTGGATGCGGCAACCGATTATGCGCTTCGCCAGAATTTGAAAAAAGAATTGGCTTCTTCTACCGTTATTATGATATCGCAGCGTATCAGTTCCATTCGCCATTTGGATCACATTATAGTGGTCGATGACGGACACATTGTGGGCGAGGGAACGCATGATGAGCTATATCAAAATTGCGAGGTTTACCATGAGATTGTTTTATCTCAACAGCAGGGAGGCGAACACAGTGAAAAGTGATATCGGAATCGTCAAAAGGCTGATGTCTTATATTCGCCCTTATAGTTTTGCGCTGCTTTGTTCCTTGCTTTGTGCCGTAATCAGTGTGCTGCTTACTTTGTTGGCTCCGATTTTAATCGGTAAAGGCGTCGATTTGTTGATCGGTAAAGATCAAGTCGATTTTAAAGGCATACTTCGCATTTTGCTGCAGCTCGTTTTTACGGTGATCGGAGCATCGCTGTTTCAATGGCTGTTATCTTATTGCAACAATGTGTTAAGTTTTAAGGTTTCTCGGGATTTGCGTGTAAAAGCGTTTACCCAGATTGCCGGAATCCGTTTGAAATATATTGATTCCACACCGCACGGTGATATTATCAACCGCGTTGTTAACGATATTGATATGGTATCCGAAGGCTTGCTGCAGGGCTTTACACAATTGTTCACAGGCGTTTTTACCATTTTGTTTACGGTGGTTTTCATGCTGCGTGTAAATATTCCGATTGCCTTGGCTGTCGTGTTTCTGACCCCTTTATCGATCTTTGTGGCAGGCTTTATCGCCAAAGGCAGCCATAAGTATTTTACCTCTCAGACAAAGACACAGGGAGAGATTTTGGGGCTTGCCGAGGAAATGATTGCCGGACAGAAGGTGCTTAATACCTTTGACTATCAAAATACGGCAAATCAAGGCTTTGAACATATCAACGAAGAGCTTTATCATTGCGGAATGCGTGCGCATTTTTATTCGGCTATGGCAAACCCGTGCACCCGTTTTGTAAATAATATGGTTTATGCGACGGTTGCGGTTTTCGGTGCAATTTTGGTCATTGGGCAAAAGGGAATCAGTGTAGGTGATTTGACGGTATTTTTGACCTATGCCAATCAATATACGAAACCCTTTAACGAAATTTCCGGTATTATTACGCAGTTGCAAAGTGCGTTTGCATCTTTGACGCGTGTATTTGCGCTGTTGGATGAGCCCAAAGAGCCGGCGGTGCTATTCGCAAGTTCTCGCCGTCTACTGACAGCAGAGGGCAAGGTCGATTTGGATCATGTATCTTTTTCCTATAATGATTCCGTAAAAATGATTGAAGATTTGAATATCTCCGTAAAGCCCGGTGAACGTGTTGCGATTGTAGGACCTACGGGTTGCGGAAAGACAACGTTAATTAATCTGTTAATGCGTTTTTATGATATTCAAGGCGGAAAAATTACCATTGATACGGTGGATGTCAATGAAGTCCCCAGAGAAGATGTACGGTCGAAATTCGGCATGATTTTGCAGGAATCCTGGCTGTTTAACGGAACGGTACGTGAAAATATCGCGTACGGAAACCCGAATGCCAGCGAAGAAGAAGTGATTTCGGCCGCAAAGCGAGCGCATGCCCATAATTTTATCATGCGTTTGCCGGACGGATACGATACGGTGCTGTCGGATGATTTGCAAAATATTTCCCAAGGCCAAAAGCAGCTTCTTTGCATTGCGCGTGTGATGCTGATTAATCCGCCGATGTTGATTCTCGATGAGGCAACCAGCAATATTGATACCCGCACGGAAATAAAAATTCAGCGTGCTTTTTATGAGATGATGCAGGGAAAAACCAGCTTTGTTGTAGCACATCGACTTTCTACGATTCGTGATGCCGATAAGATTTTAGTAATGAAAAACGGCGCCATTATTGAGCAGGGAACTCATTCCGAGCTTATCTCAAGCGGCGGTTTTTATGCACAGTTGTATGCGGCAATGCTAAAATAACATAAAAATTAAAAAAACAGGGTGTGTTTTGCGCATAATAGCCAAAAATACAGCCTGTTTTTTGTATATTTTTTATCGCTTTCTCACTTTACTTTGCTAAAGCAATATGAT
>CAKRMZ010000048.1 GCA_934365155.1 uncultured Eubacteriales bacterium
GAAGGAATCTCTCCCGTTGGCGAAGACAGCCGGACGTGTCGCAGGGGAATTTGTAATGTGTTATCCGCCCGGAATCCCGATCATTGCTCCGGGAGAACGTGTGACGGAAGAGATTATCCGGCATATTGAGTTTGCAAAGGAAAAGGGGTGCTCATTGCAGGGAACATCCGACCAGCAAGCCAATTATTTACAGGTGATTAAGGAGTAACAGTATTATGGATATGTGGCTGCATACCGATAATTTACAGATGAGCTTTTTGGTGAATCGGCAGCTTTTTGAAAAAGAAAGCGAATATCAAAAAATTGCCGTGTTTGAATCCCCTTTATACGGGCGTTTTCTTACTTTAGACGGAGATGTATTATTCTCGGAAGCAGATGAGTTTATATATAATGAAATGGTTGTGCATGTTCCCATGGCGGTACATCCTCATGTAAGAGATGTGTTGATTATCGGCGGGGGAGACGGCGGTGTTGCCAGAGAGCTGATTGCTTATCCGGAAATTCAGAAAATCGACGTCGTAGAACCGGACGCTTTGTTTATAGAGACCTGCAAAACATATTTTCCGGAAATCACCAAGGGCTTTGACGATCCCAGAGTCAATATTATTGAACGGGACGGCTTGCGCTTTTTGAGAGGGAAGAATGCGGAATACGATTTGATTATCAACGATTCTACCGATCCGTTCGGGCATACGGAGGGCTTGTTTACCAAGGAGTTTTACGGAAGCTGCTACCGTGCCTTAAAGGCAGACGGAATTATGGTTTACCAGCACGGAAGCCCCTTCTTTGATGAGGATGAAACGGCTTTCAAGGCAATGCACCGAAAGGTATATAACAGCTTTCCGATCAGCCGTGTGTATCAGGCACATATCCCGACGTGTCCGTCCGGATATTGGATGTTCGGTTTTGCTTCAAAAAAATATCATCCGCTTTTGGATTTTGATCCCAATCGTTGGGCAGCTCGAAACATTAAGACATGGTATTATACAACACATTTGCACCGCGGCGCTTTTATGCTGCCGAAGTATGTAGAGGATTTGTTGATTTGCGCAGAAGAAAGTGAACATAAAGGACTAAATAATTAATTATTTCGGAGGGAAAAATAATGTCAAAATTGTTGATTATCGGTTGCGGCGGTGTTGCTTCAGTCGCAATTCAAAAATGCTGTCAGAACAGCGATGTTTTCGAGGAAATTTGCATTGCAAGCAGAACTATTGAGAAGTGCAACGCGTTGGCCGAAAAGTTGAAAGATAAAACAAAAACCAAGATCACTACGGCCCAAATCGATGCTATGGATGTGCCGGCTCTTACATCGCTGATTGAGAGTTACCGTCCGGATGCGGTTTTGAATGTGGCATTGCCTTATCAGGATCTTGCAATTATGGATGCATGTTTAAATGCCGGGGTTCATTATATCGATACGGCAAACTATGAATCTGAGGATACAAGCGATCCAGCTTGGCGGGCAATTTATGAAAAACGTTGCAAGGAAAAAGGCTTCACTGCATATTTTGACTATTCATGGCAATGGGCTTATCGTGAAAAATATCAAAAAGCGGGATTGACCGCTTTGCTCGGCTCCGGCTTTGATCCCGGCGTTACCAGTGTGTTCAGCGCCTATGCGTTGAAACATTATTTCGATGAAATTCATACGATCGATATTTTAGACTGCAACGGCGGAGATCACGGATATCCCTTTGCAACCAATTTTAACCCGGAGATTAACCTTCGTGAGGTGTCTGCACCGGGCTCCTATTGGGAGAACGGCAAATGGGTGGAGGTCGATGCCATGTCTATCAAGAGGGAATATGACTTTGCCGGAGTGGGCAAAAAAGACATGTATCTTTTGCATCATGAAGAAATTGAGTCGTTAGCGGAAAACTCGTTTCTTTATGACTTTCGGGCAGAGTTATCTTATGCATATGAAGTGCCTTGAGGATGTGGGAATGTTGTCCACTGAGCCGATTGACTTTAACGGAACTCCGATTGTGCCGATACAGTTCTTGAAAGCTTTGTTGCCGGATCCGGCGTCCCTTGGACCGAGAACGGTGGGTAAAACCAACATTGGCTGTATTTTCAGCGGAATCAAAGACGGCAAAGAAAAAACAATATACATTTATAATGTTTGTGATCATCAGGAGTGCTACAAAGAGGTTGAAAGCCAGGCAATTTCCTATACGACCGGTGTGCCTGCGATGATCGGAGCGATGTTGGTGGTTAACGGTACATGGCAAAAACCGGGTGTATTCAATTTGGAACAAATGGATCCCGATCCGTTCATGGAAGCGCTTAATCAATGGGGACTGCCCTTTGTGGTTGAGGAAAATCCGGTGGTAGTCGACTGATGAAATTTTCAGATTTGCCGACGCCTTGCTATGTAATTGATGAGAAAAAGCTGATGCAGAATCTGAAGATTCTGCATCAGCTTCAAGAAGATACCGGGTGTAAGATTTTGCTGGCGCAAAAGGCATTTTCGGCTTTTTGCGTTTATCCCTTGATTTCCGAATCGCTTTCGGGAACAACGGCCAGCGGACTGTATGAGGCTCGACTCGGGCATGAAGAAATGGGAGGGGAAACCCATATTTATGCGCCGGCATACAGGGCGGAGGATATCGAAGAGATCGCTTCCATTTGTTCGCATATCAGCTTCAATTCTTTTGCTCAGTTTGAAAAATACAAGTCTTTTTGCAAAAATAACAGTTTAGGAATCCGAATCAATCCGGAGTGTTCAACGCAAGGCGAACGCAGCATTTACGATCCTTGCGCTCCGGGAAGCCGACTGGGTGTCCGTGCGGAAGATTTTCCTGATAAACTGCCAGGGGAAATCGAAGGACTTCATTTTCATACGCTTTGTGAGCAGAATGCGGATGCATTGGCTGTAACGCTTTCGGCGGTGGAAGAAAAATTCGGGAAATACCTGCATGCAGTAAAATGGTTGAACATGGGAGGCGGACATCATATTACACGGGCCGACTACGATCTGCCGCTTTTGAAAGACTGCATTTGCAGAATGAAGGAAAAATACAAGGTGGAGATTTATTTGGAGCCCGGAGAAGCGGTAGCTTTGAATGCCGGATATCTGACTGCAAAGGTTTTGGATATCGTAAAAAACGGCGATGTGACCAACCTGATATTGGATGCTTCCGCGGCTTGCCATATGCCGGATGTTTTGGAAATGCCGTATCGGCCACCGCTCAAAGACGCAGATATGCCCGGAGAGCGAAAATATACGTATCGTTTATCCTCTTACACCTGTCTTGCCGGTGATATTATCGGGGATTACTCTTTTGATAAAGAGATTCATATCGGAGACCGACTCTGCTTTGAGGATATGGCGATTTACTCTATGGTGAAAAACAACACTTTTAACGGAATTCCGCTGCCCTCGATTGCTGTGATGCGAGCGGACGGGAATTGCGATGTGATTAAAACGTTCGGATATGCGGACTTTAAGTCCCGTTTATCGTAAGAGAGGGTTAAAATGATTCAGCAGAAAAGCACCCCGAAACAAGACGGATATTATATGCCGGGTGAATTTGAGCCACACGACGGGTGCATCATGATTTGGCCGGAACGCCCCGGTTCATGGCCGTTCGGAGCAAAAGCGGCGCGGGTTGCCTTTGCAAATATTGCCCGGGCAATTTCGGAGAGTGAAACCGTATATATGCTTGTCAATGCTCAAAATCGCCGCAGCGCGGAGCAAATGCTTCCGAAATCCGTCAAGCTTTTGGAAATCGAAAGCGATGATGCTTGGGCCAGGGATGTCGGCCCTACTTTTGTGAAAAACAGAGAGGGAAAGGTACGAGCCGTTAATTGGTCCTTTAATGCCTGGGGCGGTGATTATGACGGATTATATCGGCACTTTGAAAAGGACGATCGGGTCGCAAAAGAATTCTGCAAACAATTGGGTGTATTTTGCTATGATGCGGCTCCGTTTGTGCTGGAGGGAGGCTCCATTCACTGCGACGGAGAGGGAACGGTGATTGCCACCGAGGCGTGCTTGCTGAGCCCCGGCCGAAATCCGTCGCTTTGCCGTGAACAGATTGAAGAGCGATTAAAGGAATATTTGGGTGCTCAGAAGATTATTTGGTTAAAGCACGGCATCTTAGGGGATGAGACAAACGAGCATATTGACAATATCTGCGCTTTTTCGAGTCCTGCGGAATTGGTGCTTGCCTTCCCGGATGAAGAGTCGCATCCGCAGTATGCATACAGTCGGGAATGCTTAGATACGCTGCTTTCATCAACGGATGCGAAGGGGCGTCCGTTTCGCATTCACAAATTGCCGATGCCGAAATATCCGGTTTGCATTCGAAAAGAGGAGCTTTCGGGAATGTGCTTTGAGGAGGGCGAGGACATCCGTGAAGAGGGTGAACCTTTAGCAGCAAGCTATGTTAATTTTTATATTTCAAACAACGGAATAATCCTTCCGCAGTTTGAAGATCCGAACGATGCACGTGCGGTTCAAATTTTATCGGAAATTTTCAAAGGTCGGAAAATTTATCCGATTGCCGCTCGGGACATTATTGTCGGCGGAGGAAATATTCACTGTATTACTCAGCAGATTCCGAAAGGGGGAGCTTTATGCGAAATATAACGGTCGGAGCGATTCAGATGCGGTGCGGCAGTGATCGCATGGAAAATATTGAAAAGGCCGGGGCAATGGTTTGTCAGGCGGCGGAGCACGGGGCTCACATCGTCCTTTTGCCCGAATTGTTTGAACGTCCGTATTTTTGCCAGGAAAGACGGTATGAATATTATAATTATGCAGAAAATACCCAAGATAATATTGCGATAAAATATTTTTGCGATTTGGCACGAAAACTTAAGGTTGTAATACCGGTAAGCTTTTATGAAAGAGACGCCAATTGCTTATACAATTCGGTTGCTATGTTGGATGCGGACGGCAAAATCTTGGGTGTATACCGCAAAACGCATATTCCGGATGACCATTATTATCAGGAAAAATTTTATTTTTCGCCCGGGAATACCGGCTTTACTGTTTGGGATACTGCTTACGGCAAAATCGGAGTCGGGATATGTTGGGATCAATGGTTCCCGGAAACGGCCAGAGCACTGGCAATCGGCGGAGCGGAACTGCTCCTTTATCCGACTGCTATCGGAAGCGAGCCGATTTTGGAGTGTGACAGTATGCCGCACTGGCGCCGCGTGATGCAAGGGCATGCGGCTGCTAATTTAATTCCGGTTGTTGCGGCAAACCGCATTGGTACGGAGCAGGTATATCCTTGCCCGGAAAACGGAAATCAGTCTTCTTCGCTTTGCTTTTACGGGTCTTCTTTTATCACAGATGAAACCGGTGAAATGATCGCTTCGGCGACACGGGATGAGGAAACTGTTTTGTACGGGAATTTTGACCTTGATTCATTGGCTGCCGAACGATTGAATTGGGGACTATATCGAGATCGGCGTCCGTCATGTTATAAAAGCATTTCAAACGAGAATTAATGATGTAACAGCAGTTTTACAGCCGTTCAAATAAATTAAGGCAGGCACATATATGTGCCTGCCTTTTTGCATTTTCCGGTGTGACATTTGCGGCAAATTAGAAGTCATCGTTTCCTGTATGTGAATACAATTCCGATTACAGCAATAGTAAAAATAAACGGTGCCAATCTTACAAATAAAAATTCAAAACCATGTAATAGAGTAGCTGCAATTGCAAACTCCGAGTTGTTGAAATCCCAAGTCAAATATTCACCGTTGATAGCGGCAAAAGCAATAAAGATGATTACAATCGTTACACATAGTGAAATAAGCAGGTAACGGATTGCCCGAATTCTCATTTCGCTTCTTTTGGCAAGTTGAAGATTGATAACTTCGAGCTTTTCAGAAATATGTTCTTCGTTCGGTTGTTCTTCCTGTACAGTTTCTCCAAGCAAAGTACTTACCGATATATCAAGTTCCTCTGCCAATGAGATAAGCATGCTTGAGTCGGGAACGGATAATCCTTTTTCCCATTTGGATACGGTTTGTCTTACTACATGTAGCTTTATTGCCAGCTCTTCTTGCGAAAGGCCTTTGGCTTTTCTCAGATTCCGAATATTTTCGTTCAGCATAAGCTGTGCCTCCTTTGTTTTGATATAATTATTAAATATCAAAACAGCCGTTGCCGCAAGCAACGAAAATTAACATCTGTCATGACTGCATTCAATTTCGGCTTTGTACGCGTATTATCGCATCAGAAAATGAGGTAAGAAGTGGCAGAAAAACTCTGCCGTAATTTGGATAGAAAGCCTTTAAAGGTGCAGTTTCGGTTCAAAGCAGAATGCGGGCAGCTTTTCTTGTCGGCGCTTTCTTTTCGCCAAGGCAAAGGCAACCGCTTCATAGGAGTCTTGTTCGAGAGATGACGAATCATGAAGCTTAAAACAAATCATACCCGAACAATGTAATTAGCCTTTCTCTTTTTGGCTTCGTCCTGTGCTCCGGCAGGGTATCCAAGTGCAATACTGCCCACGCCGCGCAGCGTTTCAGGCAGTCCCCATTCACGAAGAAGGGCTTTGCCGCTTTCTCTGTCGAATATTTCTTTCTCTCTGTGTACCCACACGGAGCCAAGTCCCAATGACGCAGCGGCAAGCATCAAATTTTCAAGCACGCAGCTTCCGTCCTCAACAAAAGTGCTTGCTGTTCCTTCCGCTAATACAAGAACAACGACCGGCGCTCCGTAATACGGATCGGTATCCACGCCCATTACTTCGGCGTTTAACTCGGCGATCTCTTTGCGGTACTTTTTTGATGTGATCGCAATAATCGTGGGCGACTGTCTTCCGCCGCCGGTCGGCGCGTATGTCCCTGCCTCAAGGACTGCGTCGATCAATTCTGTCGGAACAGCGTCAGACTTATACGACCGTACACTTCTGCGTGTTTTGATTGTGTTCAATACCTCGTTCATCATAACAATACCTCCTTAAAAATAAACTCACCACACACTCGTAAAGAGTGTATGGCGAAAAATGAGCGATATGACTCAGAAAAATCCATACTGATTTTGGAGTTTCAGTATAGCATACAAAAGTGAAAAAGTCAATATCGCCGTTTGTTCTTCGCATGAAAGAGGAGTGGTATTTTTAGCGCTGGAATTTTAAGTGCTTATCGGATATAGAAAAAGCCCACCGTAATTCTATCAAAATTACGGTGGACTTATGGTGGAGACGAGGGGGCTCGAACCCATGACCTCTCGGATGTGAACCGAACGCTCTAACCAACTGAGCTACGCCTCCAAAGCGGTTTCTCTATCGACTTTTGATATTATAACGCAAATTTTAAATATTAAAATGTATAATTTTTGAACGAAATGTGAATTTTTTATTTCATGATGCAACAAGAGGACGAATCGGCAGTTTGGTTTAAAGAGCGAAAACCATCCGGTGTTTTCATACAAAATAACATCAAAAGGCTGCCGAATCACAACTCTCCCGACAGTAGAACACACTTTTTAATTCTACTGTTGCGATTTTTGGGTAGAAAATATATGAAATGCGGTTTAGATTTGAAAAGTGCAAGAATGGCTTGAAATTGAAATGGAACAGGTGTAAAATATAAAATGTATGACGAAGCCGTTCAGACGGTCTGATAATAATATGAAATTATGAAAAGAGGACATTCTATGAGTACTGATTTTATTTTGTCTTGCGAGTCTACTGTGGATATGCCGTACAGTTACATCAGCAGTCGGAATATCCCGGTTATCTTTTATTCTTACGTTATAGACGGAGTATCTTATGTTGACGATATGCTTCGGGATCCCGAGGCGCTTCCTCGCTTTTATCAATTTATTGCAAACGGAAAATTGCCCAGCACATCGCAGATTAATGAAATTGATTATGAGGAGTTTTTTGATGAGCAACTTCAAAAAGGTGATTTGCTCCATATAGTCTTTGGCTCCGGCATGACCAACTCCATTCAAAATGCAGAAAAAGCAGCGGAAGTTATGCGTCAAAAATATCCGAATCGAAAATTAATTGTGGTCGATTCTCTTTGCAGCTCGTCCGGTTACGGTCTGCTTGTGGATGATGCTGCCGATATGCGTGATAACGGCAGTTCTATGGAAGAGATAGAGGCTTGGATTCTTGCCAATCGGAAAAATGTACATCACCAATTTTTCAGCACGGATTTGAAATATTTCCGTCGCGGCGGCCGGGTATCCGGACCGACAGCCATGATTGGGGCCATGCTGAATATTTGCCCGTTGATGCGTTTGAATGACGCCGGAAGAATTATAGCTTACGATAAAGTGCGCGGCAAGAAAAATGCGATTCACGCTACTGTAGATGCAATGGATGCTCATGCACAGAACGGAAGAGACTATTCCGGAAAATGTTTTATCAGTCACTCCAATTGTATTGATGATGCCGAACTGACAAAGCAGGTTATCCAAGAGAGATTCCCGAATATTAAAGGGGAAATTCGTATTTTTGACATCGGAACGATTATTGCTTCGCACAGCGGTCCCGGAACGGTTGCAATATACTTTTGGGGCGATGAACGAGCACCGGAAAAATAATAAGGAGAGACTATGATAAGGATTTTTACGGATACTTCTGCAAATCTCCCGATTGACGTTATAAATCAATATCATTTAAGTGTAATTCCTTTTTCTTACAGCGTGGACGGAGTGGAAGTCGAATCAGCCGAAAATATGGATTTTGACGGCAAAGCTTTTTATAATGCGATGCGCGACGGCGCCGATATTAAAACGTCGATGATAAACATTGAAATGTTCTCGACATCTTTTCGAAGTGCTTTGAGTGCCGGAGATGATGTGTTATATATCGGTATGTCCGGTGGAATCAGCGGCACAGCGCAGGCGGCGAAAAACGCTGTGCGGGAATTGCAAGAGGAGTTCCCGGAACGGAGAATATCGGCCATCGATACTTATGCGGCATCGCTTGGGGAGGGCCTGCTGGTTTTAGAAGCGGCCGAGA
>CAKRMZ010000049.1 GCA_934365155.1 uncultured Eubacteriales bacterium
GTCATAATCAGATTGTTGAAATTATTAAAAATCACGATGTAGAAACGCAAGAAGATTTACTTCGACTTTTGCAAAAGGACGGTTTCGATGTAACGCAAGCAACCGTCTCAAGAGACATCAAGGAACTGAAACTGATTAAAATTTCCACTGCGAACGGAAAATATAAATATGCATTGTCCCAGCAAGATATCAAATTCGGCGCAAAATTCCATAATATCTTGGCGGAAACAATTATAAAATCAGACCATGCGGAAAACATTTTGGTTTTGCGTACCTATTCCGGTATGGCTCAGGCGGCAGCCGCAGCCATTGATGCAACCTCATGGCCGGAATTTGTCGGCTCCGTAGCAGGGGACGATACGATTATTATCATTTTAAGAACGAAAGAAAAGGCGCGAGAATTTGATGAGAAGCTCCGCAAAGCCTTAAATATTGACTAATATTACTGCTTGGGAGATGATCATATGCTGTCTTCACTGCATATTCAAAATGTTGCCGTAATCAAAAAGCTGAATATGGATTTTAATTCCGGTTTTTCTGTATTGAGCGGAGAAACCGGTGCGGGAAAATCCATTATTTTGGATTCTGTTCATCTGCTACTCGGCGCAAGAACCAATAAGGACCTTATTCGCAGCGGCGAGGAACGAGCGGTAGTCAGCGCAATATTCCAAAATCTTTCTTCATCCACTGTATCCTCTCTGTCTCAGCTCGGCGTTGAGCCGGATGAAGAGGGAATGCTTGAACTTCAACGGACGGTATATAGTGACGGGCGCTCCCAAATTAAACTTTGCGGGCAAACCATCACACAAGCTCTTCTTCGAAAAATCGGAGCCTGCCTGATTACCATCCACGGGCAAAATGACCAACAAAGCATTTTAGACCGTGCGAACCATATTGCTTTTTTAGATGACTATGCCCATGATGAAGATGCGTTGCTTGCCTATAAAAGTGCTTATGAAAATGCAATATCGGTTCGTGCCAAACTTCAATCGGTAAAGCAGGATGAAAATGAAAAAAACCGTTTATCCGAAATACTAAAATTTCAAATTGACGATATTGAATCGGCACATTTAAAGCTTGGCGAGGAAGAACGCCTGACCGAACAAAAAAAGAAAATTCAGAATTTAGAGCGCATTACCAAACAAATAAAATTTGTTTATAAGGCGCTTTACCGCAATGAAAAAATTCCCTCCGCATTTGAATTATTGCAAAAATCCTCGGATATGCTCAGTCAAATTTCAGACATTATTCCAAAAGCATCCGAATACTCGGAAAAGCTTGAAACCATCGCCTTTGAAACCGAAGAAATCGCAAACAGCGTCTTTTCCTATTTGGACGATGGCGGTGAGGATGCCGATATCCTATTGGATAAAATTGAGGGTCGCTTGGAAATAATTTCAAAGTTGAAACGCAAATACGGTGCAAACGAAGCAGAAATCCTTGATTTTCTGAAGCAAAAAAAAGATGAATTATCGGCGATTGAACGTTCCGACGAATATATTCGACAGTATACCGCAGAGTACCGCACAGCCCTTGTCGCTGCAGAAAAGGCGGCAACGGAACTCAGTGATATTCGGCATAAAGCTGCAAAAGAGCTCTGCCGACAAATTGAAGAACGCTTAGCCTTTTTGGATATGGAAAACGTCCGGTTTATCATTAATATATCCAAGGAAGCTCTTTCATCTTCGGGATTCGATGCGGTCGAATTTTTCATTCAGACAAATGCCGGCGAAGAAGCCCGACCGCTTGAAAAAATCGCCTCGGGTGGAGAGCTTTCCCGCATTATGTTAGCAATAAAGTCTGTAATGAGAAACAGAAACAGCACGGATACGATTATTTTTGACGAAATCGATACCGGTGTTTCCGGAAAAAATGCGGAAAAAATCGGAATCCTGTTGCACGAATCGGCGCAGGATTGTCAGATTATATGTGTTACACATTCTGCTCAAGTTGCCGCCAAGGCCGATTATCACTATCGAATTACAAAAAAAGAGGAAGACGGACGTACCGAAACAGAGGTCTGCCTTTTGGATTTCGACGGCCGGGTAGAGGAAATCTCCCGCATTATGGGCGGTATCAAAATCAGCGAAACCATTCGCCAAAGCGCAAGAGAAGCTTTGATGAATTCTAAAAAAGCAACAAATACTTTAAACATACAGGAGTCTTAAAAAAAATGAAAGTTTATGAAGAACTGAAAGCGCGCGGTCTGATTGCGCAAACGACCGATGAGGAAAAAATCCGTGATATAGTCAACAGCGGAAAAGCAACCTTTTATATCGGATTTGATCCTACCGCAGACAGTCTGCATGTAGGGCATTTTATGGCACTGTGCCTTATGAAACGTCTTCAGATGGCCGGCAACCGTCCGATTGCTTTAATCGGCGGCGGAACTGGATACATTGGGGATCCCTCGGGAAGAACGGATATGCGATCCGTAATGACTCCCGAGACCATAGAGCATAACTGCAACTGCTTTAAAAAGCAAATGGAACGCTTTATTGACTTTTCAGACGGAAAAGCTCTGATGGTTAATAATGCCGATTGGTTGCTCAAACTCAATTATATTGAGCTTTTGCGTGAAGTCGGGCATTGCTTCAGTGTCAATAATATGCTGCGTGCCGAATGCTATAAGCAAAGAATGGAAAAAGGGCTCAGCTTTTTGGAATTCAACTATATGATTATGCAGAGCTATGATTTTTACGCACTGTATCAAAAATACGGTTGCACTATGCAATTCGGCGGCGATGACCAATGGAGTAATATGCTCGGCGGCACCGAGTTGATCCGTCGTAAACTCGGCAAGGATGCCTATGCAATGACGATTACGCTTCTTCTGAATTCGGAAGGTAAAAAGATGGGAAAAACGCAAAGCGGCGCTGTATGGCTTGACCCGAATAAAACCTCTCCCTATGAGTTTTACCAGTATTGGAGAAACGTTTCGGATGATGATGTACTAAAGTGCTTGAGAATGCTCACCTTTCTTCCGCTTGAAGAAATTGAACAAATGGATCAATGGCAGGGCAGTCGCTTAAATGAGGCAAAAGACATTTTAGCATACGAACTTACTGCCCTGGTGCACGGCGAAGAGGAAGCTTCCAAGGCACGTAAAACCTCAAAAGCGCTTTTTGAAGGCGGAAGCAGCTCGGAAAACATGCCGGTATGCAAGTTAGCGGAAGCTTCTTTTACCGACGATAAAATTTCGGTTGTTGATATGCTGTGCTTATCCGGTGTCGCATCCTCAAAAGGCGATGCCAAAAGGCTGATCCAGCAAGGCGGCATCCTTTTGCAAGGAGAAAAAGTTACGGATATTGCCGCCTCGGTTCCGAAATCCTTATTTGAAACCGAAAAAGTCATCATTAAAAAAGGGAAGAAAAGCTTTACCCAATTTTTAAATGGCTAAAGTCTGCGATATCATTTTTTATCGAATAAAAAAACACTCCCCGACATATAAATTCCAAAAAAGAATTTGTTGTTGGAGGAGTGTTTTATGTTAAGGCAAAGGTGGATGAAATGCTTATTTAAAAAGATTCGGTTTGGTCTGTGCGAGGCCAACCGTACAATTGTAATTGTATTCACAATCGTCACTTTATTATCCGGCATTGTCAGTGCTGTTTTATGTCGTTCCAACGCGATGTTTTACTGGTGCATCCGACCATCTTTTTGCCTGCCGATGATTTTGCTTGTTTGTTTGATTACGATTTCTTATTTGTGCATCGGCGCAGCAAGCGGTATCGTATTTTCCAATCGAGAATATTGCAAAGAGGTTTCCAAATACAAAGCCACACTGGTTTTTGTAATAATGATGATTTTCAATTTCATATGGGCGCCTATTTTTTTCATAACCTGTAATATTTTCGTGGCTTTTGTAGATATTATTATTGTACTGTTTTTTTCCGTAATATTGTTTTTTTTACATAAGCATATTAACTTTACCGCGGCGTTATTATGCGGTATATATATCCTTATTCTCCTTTATTTGAGCTATTTGAATTTTGAATTTTTGATTTTGAATTAGCCATTCTTTCAAAAAATAAAATTTACCGAATGAATATTGCAAATTCATAATATTTATGCTATACTCTGTACAGAGTGAAATACCTCTATTTTACAAATCTAACAATAGGAGTGAATCTAAAGTCATGAAAAGTGTCAACATACAGCTTTCTTCCATTGAAGACGTTCGTAATTTTACAAACATTGTCAACAAATATGATATTGACGTTGACTTGTCTTCCGGCAGATACATTGTAGATGCAAAATCAATCATGGGTATTTTTAGTTTGGATTTGATGAAACCGATTACTTTGACTGCTCATGCCGATGATTGCGATGCATTGATGAGTGAATTAAAACAGTTTATTGTTTAATTGATTCATTGGCAGAGGATAATGCTTTTTCCTCTGCTTTTTATTTGTTTGCATATTTATTTTTATTGTTTCATATGTTAAATCGTAAAAAAACGACGATACTATGAAAGGGATAAATTAAGTATGAAGCAAAAAATAATTCAATTCGTATGTAGTTTTTCATTATCCGTACTGTTGCTTTCCGGGTTTTCATTATCCGCTTTCGGGCTTGCGGAATATGCCGGAACACCCAATGCAAAGGCCGCTTTATTAATGGAGGCCTGCAGCGGAAACGTTCTCTATGAAATGAATGCGGACCAAGCAATGTCCCCGGCTTCTGTTACCAAAATCATGACTGCCTTGATCGTTTTTGAAACGATTGAAGCCGGAAAAATTCAGTTAAGTGATGTTGTCACAGTCAGTGACCATGCTTCAAACATGGGCGGTTCTCAGGTTTTTTTAAAGGCCGGAGAAGAAATGACAGTGGATGAATTAATAAAATGCGTTTTGGTTTCATCTGCGAATGATGCGGCAGTGGCGCTTGCTGAATACATCGGCGGCAGTGAAGAATCGTTTGTAAAAATGATGAACAACCGCGCCCATGAGCTTGGTGCCACCAATGCGGTTTTTTATAACGCAACAGGACTTGATGATAACGAAGTTAATTTAATGAGTGCCCGCGATGTTGCCATCATTTCACGCGAACTGATTTCACACAAAGACGTATTTAAGTATACTACGATTTGGATGGATACGATTCGCAACGGAGCATTCGGACTCACCAATACCAATCGGTTAATCCGGTTTTATAAAGGGGCAAACGGTTTGAAAACCGGTTCCACCTCAAAAGCAGGCTTTTGTATTACTGCAACGGCACTGCGTGACGATATGCAGTTGATTGCCGTCATTATGGGGTCCCCGACGCGGGATATTCGAAACAGTGAGGCTAAATCTTTATTTGACTTTGGCTTTGCCAATTTTGCGGTGCTCAACGCCCCGGCTGAATATTTGGAGGAAATCCCTGTTCACAGCGGAGTTCAAAATACCTGCAAAGTGATTACGGAAAGTTTTAACACCGTTTTAGACAAGGGCAAACTACAAAACGTAGAGAAATCCATTGAAATTCCCGAAGCGCTTTCCGCTCCCGTAAAGGCCGGGCAGAATATCGGAACCATAAGCTACCGTTTGGATAATGAAGTCATCGGCACCGTTCCGATCCGTGCGGCAGAAAGTATTGAACGAATCGGGTTTTTCGGTCTTTTTTCAAAGCTTTTCCGTCACGCACTCTTAATATAGTAATTCCATATTTTTAAAATAAAAAAAGGGGGATAACATGGCAGTTTTATTCAATCGCGAATATATCAAAGACTTCTTTCAACATCTGGATATTTCTTCACTGGAAGAGAAGAAAAAAATTGCCTATTCCCATGTCCGTAACAAAGATTCTCTCGGAAATGAATTTTTAGGATGGACTACGTTACCTTTGAATTCCAATCAGCAAGAGCTTTCACATATTCGCAAAGCCGCTTCCGATATTCAAAAAAAATGCGATATATTTCTGGTAATCGGAATCGGCGGTTCTTATATTGGAGCGAGAGCAGCCATTGATTTCACAAAATCCTTGCTCTATAATTTCAAAACAAAGGAAACACCGAGAATCTACTTTATCGGCAATAATGTCAGCACGGATTATATTTCCGAAATCATTTCACTCTGCGACGGTCATGATATCTGCATCAATGTGATCAGCAAGTCAGGTTCTACCGTGGAACCGGCGATCTCTTTTTTAACTTTGCTCGACTATATGCGCAAAAGATATGGTGATGATGCATATTCGAGAATTTACGTCACTACTGATTTAAAAAAGAGCATTATGCTTGATTTTGCAAACAAGCACGGTTGCGAGCTTTTCTCGGTTCCGTCCGATATCGGCGGACGGTATTCCGTGCTGAGTGCGGTCGGGCTTTTGCCGATTGCAGTCAGCGGATGTAATATTGATGCTATGCTCAAAGGAGCAGAAGAAGCATGCAAACAATATTACCTGAGCGGAACTGAAAACAATGCTTGCCTTGATTTTGCGTTATATAGAAATATTCTGCATGAGCAAGGAAGAGTGATTGAAATCTTTGCCGCTTATGACCCCAGCGTAGCGATGCTTTGCGAATGGTGCCGACAGTTGTTCGGCGAAAGTGAGGGAAAAGACGGCAAAGGACTTTTTCCGGCTTCGGCGTCGTTTTCCACCGATTTACACTCATTGGGTCAATATATCCAAGAAGGAAAGCGTACCATGTTTGAGACGGTGATCCAAATTCAAAAACCCAATTGTGATATCACGATTCCTTCCGATTTGGATGTAACGGGATTTGAATTTTTACAGGGAAAAAATATCGAAGACATTAACCGAGCCGTTTTTCATTCGGCTGCTGCTGCACATATGGATGCAAAAGTTCCGACGCTTCTTTTGGAAGTTGAGTGCAAAAATGAAGAAAATTTCGGAGCGTTGGTTTATTTCTTTGAGCTTGCCTGTGCTTTTTCTTCTTATATGCTGAATGTAAATCCGTTTAATCAACCGGGTGTAGAAGCGTATAAAAAATACATGCGAGATTATTTGAAAAAATAAATTTTCAGAGCGTACTGTTTGTAAGTGCTTACAAACAGTACGCTCTGTTTTTTATGTTTTTCTTCGTGAAATAACTGCGGTTTTTTATGTTACGATATATATCGCCCCTGCAAAGTGCCATTTTTCTTCCGCAAGTTTCGGTAGCACACTGGACCGGACAGCATAAAATAATAGCAGAACGGCGTTTGGCCGTTTATCAATTCAAAAGGAGGAAATACCCTTATGGCAGAAAACAAAAATTCCTGTTGCATGGGGAATAACAGCGCCAATACTTATTGTAAGGATTCAGTATATGTCGATGTCAATCGCATTCTTGATAGTTGCAGAGATAAGGATTGCTTTGAAAATATGCGCGTATATCTTACCTCATTCGGACAGGAAGCTGTCGAACGGTCCGGCTCGGTCCGCACCAAATGCGCTAAAATTATTGCAACCAATATTACTGTAGATCCGGTGGCTTTCAACAAAGGTTTTTATCAAATCAATATTACAATCTATGTGAAATTAAACTTTGAGGTATGCGTATGCTTAGGCTCATCACAGGAGATTGAAGGTATTGCGGTATGTGAAAAAACAGTTATTCTTTACGGCAGCGAGGGAAGCGTTCATATCTATCGCAGCGATGAGTGCGATCAATCCTTCTGCAAAGTTCCGAACTTAAGCGGAAACGGACACACCAATCTCCCGGTTGCGGTATTTGAAGTAGCCGATCCGATTGTGCTCGGAACCAAAATCGTTGATAAGAGCTGCTGCAAGGATTGTTGTTGCTGCTGTGACGAATTGCCGGAAGCGGTATGCAATTGCATTACCGGTAAATTATGCGAAAGCGACGGCGACAAGCGTCTGGTAGTAACACTCGGATTTTTCTCGGTTGTAAGAATCGAACGCCCGGGTCAATATCTTATCTCAGCCATGGAATACAGTGTGCCGGATAAAGAATGCTTACTCTCGCAAACAGAAGATCCGTGCGCTTTGTTCAAAAACATGAAATTCCCGGTAGAAGAATTCTATCCGCCTGCACTGAACGGAAAATGCGATCGTCATCGCTAAAATAAAAATTCAAAACAAAAAACGACGGAATGTCCGTCGTTTTTTGTTTTGAATTTCTCATCGGGTATATGCAATTTTATTTTAATTATTTGGGGGAAATTTTTATCGTTGAGTTGAAATGCTTTGTCTTTCGTGTTAAGCTATTATTGTTATAAAAGGGCTTTTTTTATTGACAGGAGAATTCTACGCAAATGACTAAGATTTATATTATTCGACATGCACAATCAGAGGGAAACCGAGAAAAAACGTTTCAAGGACTTGAAAACACTCCCTTATCTGCAAAGGGTGAAATACAACTTGAAACATTACAACGCTTTTTTGCGGATATCCCGCTGAATAAAATTTATACAAGTCCTCTTTTGCGAGCCACCCAAACAGCTCAAGCCGTACGGGGAAAGCAGACATGCCCGATTGAAAAACAAGAAAAGCTGATTGAACTAAATATGGGATTATGGCAGGGACATACCTACAATGAAGTCAAATTGCAATTTCCGCGCCGATTTAAAAATTGGGAAAAGCATTTGTGGTTATTGCACACACCGAAAGGGGAGTCTGTATTTCATCTTTCAAAGCGAGTTCGGCATTGCTTTCAACAGATCATAAAAGAAAATGAAAATCAGACAGTTGCAATTGTCTCACACGGATGTGCAATCAGAACCTTGATGTGTCATATTGAAAACCGCCCTTTATATCAGTTAAATCGTATTCCGTTGCCGGACAATGCCTCGGTGATCGGTGTAAAATACGAAAAAGGGAAGTTTGTGCAATTTTGTTAATCCTTATTAATTAAGCACACCGCATGAGCGGCAATTCCTTCATGGCGCCCGGTAAAACCTAATTTTTCCTCC
>CAKRMZ010000050.1 GCA_934365155.1 uncultured Eubacteriales bacterium
GACAATTATTGGTCTTACGGCACAAATACTGCGGTGATCGCAAAAAATGTCGCATCGTTGCCGGAGGATGGATGGACATGGGCAATTCAGACGAAGCTCTCAACGGCAGAATACACCATAAAGCTGAATAACTACAACGGTTCCTATATTATAGCAAGCAATATTCACAGCTACTCGAATAACAACTGCAGCGTCAATTTGGAGCTTTCCGGTCAAAACACCATAACCTCGCCCTATTACGGCTTGAGGTTTAGTCTCTGTGATATTTTTATGCACGGCAACGGAAGCTTAAAGATAGATGTAACTAAAACCTCTTCAGCAGTTGATACACATTCCCTTACTGTTGACCTTCCGTCCAATAAGGCTCTGGACATTAGCGCCACCAGCTCAAGTGAAATCGGTTCAAATGGCATTCACGTCTCATCGGATTTCACACTCAACAGCGGCACGGTCAACGTAAATATCACAAGCTCTTCAACGAGCGAAAAATACGGTGCTGTAGGAATTTCCGCGGCAACCCTTACCGTGAACAGCGGTACTTTGAATATTGCTTCATCGAATTCGAATACAGACGGAATATCTTACGGTATTCGCGGAAATTCGACATATAACGAGGAAAAGCGAGAATATGAATATCCGGCAAAAGTATACTTCAACGGAGGCTCCGTTGAAATCTCAGCCGGCACAAAGGCTACCGATACCTTCTACGCACCCGAAACGTCCGATGACTTTACGCTTTGGGCAGGAAAGGCAGCCGACAAATCCGACAAGAAAATATATGACCCCGCAAAATTTGACAGTTATCTTTACTATACCACAGAGCACAAGCATTGCAAGTGCGGCGCAGTCGATACGCATGACGAAAGCAATCTCTGTTCCTCTTATTATCCGCAAACCTATAAGCCGTGGACCGATTCAAGCTCCCTGCCGACGTACGGTTATTATTATTTATCGACCGATGTGACCCTGAGCAAAACATGGGAAATTACCGAAACGGTAAATCTTTGCTTGAACGGTCACAGCATCATTGCAGACGGCGATTTTGACGCGATTAAAATATCGAGTTCACTAAACTTAACCGATTGTGCTCCGACAGAAAAGCAAGGCAAAATCACACATACACCCGGCACAGAAGGCCGAGGCATTGTCACGGAAAAAGCGAATAACTATTCCACCAGGCTCTATATGTACGGCGGTAATATTACCGGTAATACCGCAGAAAACGGCGCCGGCATTTACTGTGCCGCCAATATATGCATAAGAATAAAAGGCGGAAGTATCACAAACAATATCGCCACAGGAAACGGCGGCGGAATTTATTGCGAAGGTGATATGGACATTGACGACGGAAACATCACCGGCAACACTGCAACAATCGGCGGCGGAATTTATGTAACCAAAGGCAGCGACACATACAGTGATTCAGATGCTCTGAGGATCACAGGCGGAAACATCACCGGAAATACCGTAACAGAAAAAGGCGGCGGTGTTTACGCAAATCACTATGTAGTATTGCGCGGCTATGTGAATTACATCAAAAATCCCTATGGTCTGCCGCTTTGCACCGCCACGGTACTTAACAACACATCCGGTCCCGAGGGCAACAAAAAAACAGATAATATTTCTTTTGCCCCCGGACAATATTTAAACATATACAACAATTTCAAAGGCGGCAATGTCTCGCTGAACTTCACGGGAGCAGGTACTAAGATTGCCATCCCGTACGGGAATTTGACTTCTAAGTTATGGGTTAACGATCTGATACTAAGCGGCATTCACTGCGACGATCCAAAGTATTCTCCCGTAATAGACAAAACAAACAATGCGGTCCTGCTCCGCAGCTCACTTAAATATCTTTCTGCAAGTGATTTTGAGTTTACAGCCCCCAGAGGCTTCACATATACCGGGGAGGCAAAAACAGCAACCGTCACCGCAAAGGACGGAATTAATTGCGGCACCATCACCGTTAAATATTTTGACGAAAATCACAGGCAGGTCTATGCCCCCACCGAAGCCGGGAAATATACGGTTTCGATCGATGTGGAGGAAAATGATACCTATGCGGCACTGACAGGAATCCACGACGAAAACTGGACATTCACCATTACGCCGAAAGAGATTTCCTATTCCAAAATTCTGATTACCGGCATCGACGACACCTATATTTACACCGGGTCTGCAATTGAGCCTACCGCCTATGTTACAGTGGAAAGCATGGGACTTTATCAAGGCAGGGACTACACAATAAGTTACAAAAATAATACCGAGGTCGGAACCGCCACAGTAGTCATCACGCTTAAGGGCAATTACAGCGGAAGTCGCCAAACCGATTTCTCTATCACCTACGGACATGCCTCCGAAATCATGTATTCCATGCCTGCAGCCAATGCAAACGGCTGGTACAGCAGCGATATCATTGTCACAGCAATCAACGGATACAAAATCGGAGAAACCGCGCAAAGCTTTTCGGACACTCTGACTCTGACCGGTGATACCGCAAAAGGCGGCAAACAGGTCTTTCTGAAAGCAACAGACGGAAAAGTATATCGCACCATTCTCCAATATAAGATTGATACCGTATCACCGACGGATGTTGCCATCCAATACAACGAAAACGGATTCAAATCGTTCCTTAACAAACTGACCTTCGGTCTGTTCTTCAAAGATACCGTAAAAGTTGAAGCAACAGCCACCGATGCACTCAGCGGTGTGGATAAAATCCTTTATTATGCCGCCGATGGCGAGGTCTCGGATCCATCAAGCATCACTGATTGGCAAGAAAGCCTCCGCATTGAAGCCGGCAACAAAAAACTGATCTATGTCAAGGTCACTGACAAGGCCGGCAACAGTATAATTTTGCTTGATCAAGGACTTGTAGTCTACCGTGACAGCACTGTTTCGCCCACCACCGCAACTTTTGACCGAAAAGTCGACAAGAGAAGTGACATCACATTTACCATCAATCTGAACGGCAACACCTTCAGCGCAATCAAAAACGAAGACAGCCTGTTGGTAGAAGGCACTGACTATACCGTTTCCGGAAACACCGTAACCGTTTCAAAGAATTATCTTTCCCGTTTCGATATCGGAAGTGTACAAACCCTTCTCTTTTTATTTAATCCGCTCGGTGAAGAGGGGCAAACCGTCAGCATCGCCGCGGTAAGAGTTTCCGTTACGGATTCCACCCACTACCACAGTCCCGAAAAACACATCAACAAAAGCGCAAGCTGCACAGAGAACGGCAATATCGAATACTACAGCTGTTCCGGCTGCAACGGACTGTTCAAAGATTTCGCTTGCACACAGGCAATAACAGTGAGCGATACCGTGATTCCGGCATTTCATCATGAGGGCGCGGTGTTTACCGATGCTGTTGACGCAAAGTGCGTAACCGACGGAAATCTTGCTTACTGGTACTGCAGAAGGTGTAACAAATACTTTGCGGACAGCAACGGAACGCTGAATACAGAGCAATCGTTTGACAGCAAGATAAAATTTGAGAAAAAGGCTCTCGGCCACGATTGGGGAAAATGGAATATCACCACGGCTTCTACTTTCACTGAAAGCGGCGAAGAAACACGCTCCTGCGGGCGTTGTAGCCTAACCGATCGCAAAGAAATTGCCAAACTGATTCCGATGATTATCAAGGGACAAAACGATAGCTTCCGAAAAAATGAGGACTCTTCTCTCTCCTTCAGTTGCAATATGTCGCTGGATAAAAACACCGTTATTTCGATCGACGGTGCGAAACTTGCAACAAACGCATACCGGCTTGACAACGAAAATGCACTCACACTGCTTGACAGTTATTTGTATATGCTGTCCGCAGGCAGTCATAGCATCAAAATTCAGACAGCGGACGGCTCTGCAGAAACCGTTTTCACGGTAATCGCTGCACAAAGCAGCCCGTCCGAAAGCGGGGATGCCGGCTCCGACAAATCTCCGCAGACCTTTGACAATAGCAATCTTGTTCTGTGGATTGCACTGCTCTTTGCAAGCGGCTGTACGTTAGCCGGCGCAGCCCTCATCGGAACAAAGAAAAAATTCTTCACAAAATAATAAGTATATAGCAAAAAAGCGACGGATAATCCGTCGCTTTTTTGTATTTTTCTGTGCAGGCACACGGCTTTTCAAGCACCTCCCGACGGCACGAGCGCAACACATTGCTCTCCCATAATTTCATAAGCTTTCTGCGCTTTTTTCTTTGGATAAGCCATCCATTTTGAACCGTAGTTTTTATCTTCCAACGGATCGTTAAAGTAGTAGTTTTGATCATCATATCCGCAAAGCACCAGACAATGAAGCTGACGGTGATATCGAACAAGTCCCCCATCCACTGTCCTCCAATAGGAGAAAATTCCGGCATTCTCTCGATTGCTCATTTTCACCGTAGCCCATATAATTACCGGTACACCTTGATCAATATATTTCCTGCACAATTCGTCCAATGTCATCCCTTCCGGGCGCAATACGTCATAGCTTTCCGAAGATATGTATTTTCGCATTGCATATTCAATCACCGGTGCATAGCACCCCCATCCGCTTTTTTTATGCGGATCACCGCAATAAACCTTTGCAGGATCCGGCCCGATATATCCCACAATCGGTTTTTCACCGCAAGGCAGATATTCTTCAATAAAAGAATCCACATCAATCTCAAAGCCGTAATATTTAAGCACCATTACGGCACTGACGCTTTCACATCCGTTGGGCCACCGTTCTCCCTGAAAAATATACGGCACATCAATTATTACGGAATTTCGGCTTCGACAAGCGTTTTCGATGCTTACACAGGAAGTTAAAATCAGCATATATACTGCAATCTTCCAAAAATCGACCTTAAAAACAATTTTATTCGCCTTTATATCCAAAAAAACATCTCCTGTCGACTTACAAATCATTACCACTTTGATTTTATGTAAAGTACATGCATCAAATATACAAAAAAATGTAAGAGAAATGTAAAAACAGCAGCGCACAAGGCCCATATTATTGTAAGAAATTGTACTTTATGATAAAATTTAAAGTAGATAATGCCAAGGAGAAAAATATGATACGAATTTTAATTGTAGAAGATGACCCCAATATTGCAAAAACCATCGAAGCTACTTTGTCCATTGCCGGTTATCAAAGCAAAATATGTACAGACGGCAATACCGCCGTCCATATGGCATGCACTGAATCCTATGATTTAATTCTTTTGGATGTGATGCTTCCGGGACAGGACGGATTCTCGGTTATTGAACACATAAGACACCGCGAGATTCCCGTTATTTTTATAACGGCAAAGCAGGATGTTGCAGATAAGGTACACGGGCTTCATCTGGGGGCAGAGGATTATATTGTCAAACCCTTTGAGTCCTTGGAGCTTCTGGCGCGGATTGAAGTGGTTCTCCGGCGATATCACCGCGGTGCATCGAGCTATCAATATGAAAATATAACGGTTGATCTTGAGCAGCACAGAGTGACTGCAAATAATAAAGAAATTTCCCTGACCCCCAAAGAATTTGATATGCTGTTATTTTTTGTTCAGCATTTAGATATGGCGATTTCCCGCGAGCGCTTGCTTGCGCAGGTTTGGGGCTATGAATTTGAAGGAGAAACACGCACAGTGGACATTCACGTGCAGCAGCTCCGAAAAAAACTCGGTCTTTCCGATAAACTCAAAACAATCCCGAAGCTCGGTTATCGCCTGGAAAGTAGGTAGCATCATGAAAATATGGCAAAAAATCTTTCTGCTTTCATTTTTGTGTGCCGTATTACTCGTAAATATTACTTCCTCCGTTATTGCATGGCGTTATTTTCAATCTACGTTGCAAAAAGAAAGAATTCATGAAACCAATGATACCATTGCGCTGATTTCCAACATCAGCGATTACATTGAATACACAAAAAGCATCGATAACAAGCTGATCCTTTCCGAAGATACCGTTCGGGAGATTATTCAAAAAAAGCTGTCGGAATCAAATAAAGAGCAACAATATCAGGTTTTACACCAAGAAAACACGATTGTCTCCTCGGCAAATTTTCCGGGCCTTCCGCAGGATTTTGAAGGCAGAAGCGAGCATACGGCCCAAAGCCGTATTTTTCAAGATGATTCCGGCCGTTCAATTCTGCTGATTGATGTCAATGTAATGTTAGAACACCAAGATTATACATTTATTTTCGAACAGGATATCAGCGATATCTACGAAACTTACCGTGCTCAACTTCACTTTATTCGAATAACAGCCATCATCGGTTCCGCTGTATTATCTTCTATTTTATTTCTTCTGATTCATATTTTGATGCTGCCCCAAAAGCGAATCAATCGCGTTTTATATCAAATTGCCGAGGGAAATTATTCGGCACGAACTCCCGAAAAAGGAAGCGCCGAATTTCGGCACCTGGCCGAAGTGGTTAACGAAACCGCCAATGCAATTGAAACAAATTTTGAGGGTTTAAAAGAGATTGCCGACTCGAGAAAACAGTTTGTGGACAGCTTAGCTCACGAAATGAAAACACCCTTGACATCCATACTCTGTTTTTCGGATCTGATGTATATCAATCGAACCTTGGACGATGACAAACGAGTCGAATATTCCGGCATTATTTTAGAAGAAGCGCGACGGCTGAAAGCCTTGTCGGGAAAATTGCTTGAAATTGCCTCTGCAGGCAATGCACCGCTCGAAATGTCTCCGGTTTTCATTCCGGATCTGCTCAGTGAAATTAAAAATTCATATTCACCTCTGCTTGCCGTTCGAAAAATCAATTTGAGCATTTCACCGGTTCAGGCGCATATCATGGCGGACAAAGAGCTTTTCAAATCCATTTTGTTCAATTTAATTGACAACGCTGCCAAGGCATCGAAAGACGGCGAATCCATACAAATTCAATGTGCTATAAAGAATAAAGAAATCGCAATTGCGGTAATCGATCACGGTATCGGAATGACCAAGGAACAAATGCGCCGCGCCTTTGAACCTTTTTATATGGCAGACAAGGCCCGAAGCCGAAAAAGCGGCGGTGCCGGTCTCGGACTGGCGCTTTGCACCGAAATTGCAAAACGACACCATGCAAAGCTCAGTGTAAAAAGTTTGGAAGGCAAAGGAACCGTATTTATGATTCGAATGGCTACCTGCGACAAAATGATGCACTACGCTTCTTCCAAAGGAGGAGACAAATCTTGAAACTCCGCTCTCATATTCAATCTATTTTCTTTTGCATCAGTATCTGTGCCCTGCTTTTCATCGCATATTTCTTTACCCCGCTGATATCCGCACTGCTTCCGGACGGATATTCCGACATCACCCAAAGCGATGAAATTCATCCTGATTTTTCAGAGCATCAGGAAAGATCTTCCTTTGACACCCTGTGGGATTTATATAATCAAGCAGAAGAAATCAAATATTTAGAGGATGATTCCTATACAAAAACCGCATATGATCTTTACATATTGCTTATGTGCATATGCAACGGCAAAAGCTACGTGCCTGAAAAGGTTTATAAAATCACCCCCAAACTGATCAATTATAACGATTCATTTGTCTATATGCTCCAATATTCACAAAGCGACGACAACGGTATTTTTTACGATATAAATATCGCATTTGACAACACAATGGCCTTTGCACAAATAAGTCCCGATAATACCGATACGCTGTCGGAACGGGAAATCTCCGATGCATTGCAAAAATATAAACAATGGGCAGAAGAGGCAAGTAAAATTCCAAATATTACTCCCGATGATTCACCCGAATATGAACAAGTATTGCAAAACCCGTTCTATCTTTTATTTAATTGTGCGGAAACGTACCATAGCGATACCAAATATCTGCATTATATTTTATATGATCTGATCAACGGCAATAAACGCATCTATGAAAGTCACGGTCAATATTATATTGAGTTTTCATATTCTTATGTCCGCCTTACTTTGATACCGGATCTGAAAAATCCCGGATTCAATGGCTTTTTAATTGAATATGAACCGATTTATTCGTCCGAAGATTCCGAAAACCCATAAAGTCATTCGCTTGAACACATGACGTCTTTCGTGATATACTGTAATAAAAGCGTTCTCTCACGGAGAGGTCAATCAGATTATAAAAAAACAGAAAAGAGGAAAAATCATGAGAAATATCAGCCCCTATGAATGGAACGACAATATCTTCACCACAATCGGCAAGCGGTGGATGCTAATTACAGCCAAAAATGAGAGCACCGGAAAATATAACACTATGACGGCAAGCTGGGGCGGAGTCGGTGTGCTTTGGAACAAGCCGGTTTGTTTTTTATTTGTTCGTCCGCAGAGATACAGTTTTGAATTTATAGAAAACACATCTTGCATTTCTTTATCTTTCTTTTCGGAAAATTACCGAAATGATCTCAAGACACTCGGCACATTGTCCGGACGGGACTGCGATAAACTGCAGAAAACCTCTCTGCATGCCAAAGAGGAAGACCAATATGTACTTTTTAAAGAGGCGGATATTACAATAAAAACCACCAAGCTTTACCGAAGCGACATGAATCCCGAATGCTTTGTCGACCGCTCGTTACTTGCAAATTACAAAGAAAATGACTACCACAGAATGTATATTTGCGAAATTAACGAAATTTTAATAAATAATTAATTAAATATTCATCTCAGGCTATTGCCATTCCTGAAAAATATGGTATAATATGCCTATGTTTTGCAATTTATAGATTGCCAAATTGCAAAACATACATAAATTATTAACATTTTCGCGAAAGGTGTGTCC
>CAKRMZ010000051.1 GCA_934365155.1 uncultured Eubacteriales bacterium
GTACCGTTACGATGGATGTGGCAAAGGCAGTCAGCGAAGCAAAAGCCGGTAAGATTGAGTACCGTTTGGATAAGACCAATATCATTCACTGCCCGATCGGTAAGGCTTCGTTCGGAAAAGAAAAGCTTCAGGAAAACTTTGAGACGATTGTCGGCGCTATTATCAAAGCAAGACCGGCTGCTGCAAAAGGTCAGTATATTAAGAGCTGTGTAATTGCTTCTACTATGGGCCCCGGCATCAAAGTGAATTACTCTAAATTAGGCTAAAAATAAAGTATTTTTCAAAAAAGCGTTTCGGATTTTGCTTCGAAGCGCTTTTTTTTTTGCAGAAATCTCTTTATCTGCCAAGCCGCAATGAAACAGCAAACCCCACTGCAGTATCTGCAGTGGGGTTTGCTTATTTTATTCGAAATATTTTTTTAAGTATCGACGAGAAAAATTTTGGTGATTTCAGTACAACAATTTTCATAAATTGTGCCATCCTTTCGCAATATCGCTTACTAAATGATATGCAAAAACAGAAAAAATGTGAAAAACATTCAGGCGAGCGCCGGATTTTTTTCGTCGATTGTATTTACCGCAGAGTTTGAATGATGGAATTGTTTTTGCGATTTTATGGCTTCACTGCTCAGCCCGAAGCTAATGTTAATCGCATCGTTTACTTTCAGCATGACGCCGTCATCTAAGTGACCCATTTTTTCACGCAGCCTTTTTTTATCAATGGTGCGGATTTGTTCCAAGAGAATGACGGAGTCTTTTGCCAGACCGTAATGATCGGCATTCACATCAATATGCGTCGGCAGCTTGGCTTTGGCTAACTGACTGGTGATTGCGGCGGCGATGACTGTGGGAGAATATTTATTTCCTACATCGTTTTGGACGATTAATACCGGACGCAGGCCGCCTTGCTCGGATCCGACGACAGGACTGAGATCTGCATAATAGATGTCTCCCCGTTTGATTGTCATTCTGTTTTCTTGACCTCCTTTGGCTTATAAACGAGATGCTGATGCATAATTTTGCAGAGCATAAGGCTTGAACGTTTCATGAGAAGTTTTTTGCAAACTTATTGTTGCCGGATGAAGTCGATTTTAAACAGGATCCTTTCTAAAAAGAGGCAGAAATTATATTTGCTGCCATTGACAGTATATTCGCCGATGTCGCTTTTTGTTTTTTCAATCAGACAAAAAATATTTTTTTGAAGATATCGTGTCGGGAGGATTTTTGCAGGCAGTGAAATGCCATAAATTTTCCATTTGGTGCATATATTGGAGCAAAGCAGTCAATTATCATAAAAAACAGGACGGGGAGGAGCATTATGTTTCGAATCAACATTCCCGCAATATCGCTCTTTGTTGCGATGATTGCCGTAATTGCGGCAGTGCTGCCGATTGTTATTATTGCGTATGCTGCACCGCAAATTGTACCGGAAGAAAATTTGCCGGGATCGCAGACTTTGCCGATCAAAAATAATATTTTAGATCAAATCACACAGCCTTTGAGTTCGATTGAATATCAAAACTGCAATCTTTCCGATGAACAAATTAAGCTGCCGGTTTTTTTGCATAGCAGCGGAGAAACCGTCAGCATGTCATTGCATGATTATTTGTGCTGTGTTATGATGGCGGAGGTTCCGTATACTTTCCACGAAGAGGCGCTGAAGGCCATGGCGGTGGCGGCGAGAACATATGCGTTATTTAAACTGAAAAATGCAGACGCTTACTGTCATGACGGCGGCGCGGTTATCTGCACCGATTATAGCCATTGTATGGCATATCTGTCCTATGAGGGAGCGGTGGAACGCTGGTCTGAAAAATGGGTCGATATTGTTTATCCGAAAATGGATGCTGCCGTAAGCGCAACGGACGGAATGGTTGTCTGCTATGACGGGGAGTTGATTAATGCACTGTTTCATGCGATGTCCTGTAGCTATACAGCTTCGGCAAAGGAGGTCTGGGGCAGTGACATTCCGTATTTAGTTTCGACATCCTCGCCCGAAACCGATGAAATCGACGGATTTACAAGCACGGTGACATTCAGCGCAGATGAATTCCGTGCACGTCTTTCGGGAATATGCCGGTTCGAAGGAAATCCGTCCGGATATGTCGGTCAATATTGGTACGATGCGTCCGGCCGTGTCGAAAAGCTGATGATTTGCGGCACGGAAATCAGCGGTACACGGGTGCGCGAACTTTTAAAGCTACGTTCCTGCCGTTTCTATATTTCTTATCAGGACGGGAATTTTGTTATAAAAACCAAGGGATACGGACACGGGGTAGGACTCAGTCAATACGGGGCCAATGTTTTGGCGCAGGATGGCTGTGATTTTAAACAAATTTTGGAGCATTATTATAACGGCACATGTGTGGAAGCGCTTTCTCCGAAAATTATTGCCGCGGACAACTGAATGTGATATAATAGCATTGATACAGAACGGTACAGAGGGCCGAAACTGTAAAAATATTACATTTGAGGGATGTCGGTATGGAAAAGAAAAAGCGTTTTATTGCGGAATTTAAAGAATTTATTTCCCGAGGCAGTGTAATGGATTTGGCAGTCGGTGTGATTGTCGGCACCGCGTTTACGGCTGTGGTAACTTCCTTGGTGAACGATGTGATTATGCCGTTTATCGGTTTTTTAAGCGGCGGCGTTGATTTCTCGGGGCTGAAGTTAGTGCTTCACTCTGCCGTAATGGACGGACAGGGCACAATCATTGAGCCTGAGGTTGCCATCGGATACGGAAGCTTTATTCAGACGGTCATTGATTTTTTGTTTAAGGCATTTGTCATTTTTCTGATGATAAAATTTATCAATCGCTTCCATAGAAAAAAAGAGCAGGAAATTGAGGAAGAGGTACAATCGGAGCCGGAGCCGAGTGAAGAGGTCCTGCTTTTGCGTGAAATTCGTGATTCTTTAAAGGATAAAGAGTAATAAATCATATCGCTCGGATGCGGCGCAATTCTTGCGCCGCATTTTTTTGTAAACAGGGAGTGAAATCACGCGCAGAGCGTGGAAATATATAAATACTGCAGATATGGTTGACTTTGAAAATAATATTTGATATACTATCTTTAATACAGCTCATATCCGTTTCGGTTTGACTCGAAACGATGGATTGAACAGAATGGAGACGCAAATTATGGAAAGAATTAAAACCATTGAAACCCGCAATCTGTGCGAAAGTGCAAAAAAAGGCGGCTGCGGCGAATGCCAGACCTCCTGCCAGTCTGCTTGTAAAACCAGCTGCGGCGTTGCAAACCAGAAGTGCGAGAACCAGAATAAATAAGAAATCGCAATGCAAAGTTGCCGCCTGAAAATCAGGCGGCAATTTTCGTGTATCGTAATAAGGAGGACCGATATGGTTCATCAATATAAATTAAACGGATATAATATCGTGTTGGACTCTTGCTCCGGCTCAATTCATGCAGTGGATGACGTAGCATATGATGTCATTGCGATGCTTCGGGATCATAATCCGGACGAAGTGTTAAAAGAAATGAAGAAAAAATATTCCGGTCGCAGCGATGTCACCGAAGAGGATTTGCAAGCGTGCATTACCGATGCGGAATCTTTAATTCGTGCCGGTAAGCTGTATAGCCCGGACACTTTTTCGGAGATGGCGGGGACCTTTAAAGAACGTTCCGGCAATGTAATTAAAGCACTGTGTCTGCATGTTTCGCATGCCTGTAATTTGAATTGTGCATACTGCTTTGCCAGCCAGGGAAAATATCACGGCGAACGGGGACTGATGAGCTTTGAGGTCGGCAAGCGTGCACTGGATTTTTTAATGGAAAATTCCGGTGAACGTACGAATTTGGAAGTGGACTTTTTCGGCGGGGAACCGTTGATGAACTGGGATGTTGTGAAAAATCTGGTGAAATATGCCCGCAGTGTGGAGAAGGAAAGAAATAAAAACTTTCGTTTTACACTGACTACAAACGGCGTTCTGATTGACGATGATGTGATTGATTTCGCAAATCGGGAAATGAGCAATGTGGTTTTGTCGTTAGACGGTCGGAAAGAAATTCACGACCGGACCCGGGTGGATTATGCCGGTAACGGAAGCTATGACACCGTTGTGCCCAAATTTCAAAAATTGGTCCGTGCTCGTAACGGAAAGAATTATTATATGCGAGGCACATTTACTCATGCAAATCCGGATTTTACCAATGATGTGTTCCATATGGCGGATTTGGGGTTTTCGGAATTGAGTATGGAGCCGGTGGTTTGTTCTCCAAATGACCCTGCCGCACTGACATCGGCGGATTTGGAAATTGTGAAGGAACAGTATGAAATTTTGGCAAAGGAGATGCTCCGCCGGAAGAAAGCGGGGAATCCGATTACTTTTTATCATTACATGTTGGATTTGACGGAAGGCCCCTGTATTTACAAGCGGATTTCCGGTTGCGGCTCCGGCACGGAATATATGGCGGTAACCCCTTGGGGAGATCTGTATCCCTGCCATCAATTTGTCGGCGATGAGTCCTTCAAATTAGGTGATATTTGGCACGGCGTCACCAATTCTGCATTGCGTGAGGATTTTCGTCACTGCAATGTGTATGCCCGGGCGGAATGCGCGGATTGCTGGGCAAAATTATATTGCTCGGGCGGATGCGCTGCAAACGCCTATCATGCATGCGGAAGTATCCGCGGAGTTTATGAGGCCGGATGTGAGTTGTTCCGTAAACGAATGGAATGCGCTATAATGATGAAGGTTGCAGAAGCATTAGAGGAACAGTAATGCATACGCCGATTGTTGATTTTTTAAAGAAATATCAAAAAGACAATAAAGTCCGTTTCCACGTTCCGGGGCATAAAGGCAAAGGTCCGCTTGGTTGTGAGGCTTTGGATATTACGGAAGTGAAGGGTGCTGATTCACTGTATGAGGCAGACGGCATCATTGCGGAAAGCGAGCAAAATGCAGCAAGCTTGTTTGGCTCGCAGAGGACATGCTATTCAACGGAGGGAAGCAGTCAGTGCGTCCGTGCTATGCTGTATTTGGCGATAAATAATCGGCCGGGGGATGGTGGCCGACCGCTGATTGTGGCGGCCCGGAATGTGCACAAATCCTTTGTGCATGCCGCAGCACTGCTTGATTTTGATATTGAATGGCTTTGGCCGGAGCATTCCCGGTCTCTCTGCGACTGCAGGATTTCGTCATCGACGCTTGAAAGCGTATTAAAACGTTTACCGTATCCTCCTGCTGCGGTGTATCTTACCAGCCCGGATTACTTGGGAGGCATGGCGGATATTCAGACGATGGCGGAACTGTGTCATCGCTACGGGACAATTTTGATAGTGGATAATGCTCACGGTGCATATTTGCGATTTCTTTCGCCATCACAGCATCCGTTGGATTTTGGCGCGGATTTGTGCTGTGATTCGGCGCATAAAACTTTGCCGGTTCTGACAGGCGGCGCATATCTGCATGTCAGCCGTCGCCTGGACGCAAAATATGCATTTCAAGCAAAATCTGCTTTGGAGATATTCGGTTCGACCAGCCCTTCCTATTTAACATTAGCCTCGCTGGATTATTGCAATGCTTTGCTGGACGGGGAATATCCTGCATTGATTGCGGAGCAGGTGCTAAGGATGGAGGCGTTCAAAACATATTTACGCCAAAAGCAGTGGCAGATCGAAGATTCCGATCCCTTGCGTTTGACGATCGGTATTCCGAAAGAACTCGGAGGGATTGAATTTGCGCAGAGACTGTGCCGAGACGGTATAGAATGCGAATATGCAGAGCCGTCATTCGCAGTTTTTATGACAACGCCGGAAAACAACGCAGACGATTTGCAGCGTTTGGCGACGGTGTTGGGTGAGAATCTTTTCTTGACTTTGCTTCCGGATATCCGCATGTTGACCCCGCCCCGAAAGGCGCTGTCTGTCCGCCAAGCTCTTTTTTCTCCGCATGAAACTGTGCCTGCTAAAAAAGCCTTGAATCGCATTTGCGGTTTGCCTGCTGTCTCCTGCCCGCCGGCTGTGCCGATTGTAATGCCCGGAGAGCAAATAAATGCAGAAGCGCTGCAACTGTTTCACTATTACGGAATTCAAAACGTCAGCGTTTTAAAACAGAAGAAATAAACAATCAAAAATAAAAGCAGACATTTTTGTGAACTCTTTCTTTTAAACAGTATGTTGCAATGCTTAACTGTTCAGAAATTTCACAAAAATGCCTGCTTTTTGTTATCCGACGCGGTATAGAGTCGGATGGAAAAGCTTAACCTTGTACGCTGTAGTTGGGGGCTTCTTTGGTGATATTGACATCGTGCGGATGGCTTTCACGCAATCCGGCACCTGTGATGCGGATAAATTGTCCGTTCTCTTTGAGTGCGGGAACGTTCGGTGCACCGCAGTATCCCATGCCGGAACGCAATCCACCGATGAGCTGATAGACAGTTTCCGAGAGGGGACCCTTGTAGGGAACACGTCCTTCGACTCCTTCGGGAACCAGCTTTTTGCTGTTGGTTTGGAAATAGCGGTCTTTGGATCCTTTTTCCATTGCCGCAAGCGAGCCCATTCCGCGATACACTTTGAACTGACGGCCTTGATAGATTTCGCTTTCTCCGGGGCTTTCTTCGCATCCGGCGAACAATGAGCCGATCATTATTACATCGGCGCCGGCGGCGATTGCTTTGACAAGGTCTCCGCTGTATTTGATTCCTCCGTCCGCAATGACGGGAATTCCGTATTTTTTGGCAACGTTTGCAACATCATAAATTGCAGTGATTTGAGGAACGCCGATTCCGGCGATAATGCGGGTGGTGCATATCGAGCCGGGACCGATTCCGACTTTGATCGCATCGGCGCCGGCCTCGATCAGATCCTGTGCTGCTTCGGCGGTTGCGATATTTCCGGCAATGAGTTGACACGACGGAAAAGCGGCTTTTACTTTTCTGACCGCATCCATAATGCCTTTGGAATGTCCGTGGGCCGAATCCAAAACCAAAACATCGGCGCCGGCGGTCAACAATGCTTCTGCGCGTTCCAAAATGTCATTGGTAACGCCGATTGCCGCTCCGCAGAGCAGGCGCCCGAGGGAATCCTTTGCGGAATTTGGATAGCGAGATGCTTTTTCAATATCTTTAATTGTAATGAGACCTTTTAGCATTCCGTTTTCGTCTACCAGCGGAAGCTTTTCGATTTTATATTTGCGGAGGATTTGCTGCGCGTCTGCCAATGTAGTGCCGACCGGTGCGGTAACCAAATTCTCCTGAGTCATAACTTCTTTAATTTGCATTTGGTGGTTTTCTAAAAAACGCATGTCGCGGTTGGTGATAATTCCGACTAATTTGCCGTTTCCGTCACAGATCGGCACGCCGGAAATTTTATATTTGCCCATGAGCTCGTCTGCTTCATAGACATAGTTGTCCGGATGAAGATAGAAAGGATTTTTAATAACACCGTTTTCCGAACGCTTTACACGCTCGACCTGATCGGCCTGTTGAGCAATCGTCATGTTTTTGTGAATCACACCGATTCCGCCCTCACGTGCCATGGCAATTGCAAGCTGATATTCCGTTACTGTGTCCATTGCAGCCGACATCATCGGAATATTTAAGGTGATTCGGTTGGTCAGCTTCGTGTTGAGTGCAATCTCATTCGGGAGCACCTCGCTTTTTGCTGGGATCAACAATACATCATCAAAAGTAAGTCCTTCGCCGCGAAACTTTGGGTGAGTGTATGTACTATTCATTTCAAATCCTTCCCGGAACCGTAACGGTTTCTTTTTTATTTCAAATTAATATATTTAAAATATTATACGATATACAGAACTTTTTTGTCAACGTTTCTGTTGAAGAAAATAATGATAAAAAGTCGGATTTGTTTTTACAGTATGGATAAATAATAAAGATCAAAAAGTCAAAGAAGATGATAGAGAGCTACGAGAATACGATTAAGAACCGCTAAAGGGAAAGAAAAGAAGAAGGCGCCGAGCCCGGGAAAGGAAGGGCTCGGCGCTCTTTTTGAAAAAATAGTACAAAAAATGCAAAAAAGGTGTTGACAATGGGTAGAGAGATGTGATAGAATAAACGAGTCGCCGATGAGAGCGACGGAAGATGGT
>CAKRMZ010000052.1 GCA_934365155.1 uncultured Eubacteriales bacterium
GCCGGTGTACCACACCCGATTTTGAAACGGCCGGGCTATGCATTTCTCCAAGTTCTTTGACAGTAGCCGACGGATTTTCCATACGGAGTTTCGCCGTGGTTTGCAAGGCCTCCGGCAGAAGCTGCATCTTGCCGCTGTCAAGAAGCTTTTGGATCGCAGCCAACTGAATTTGTGAAGCGCTTATTGATTTATCCATATTGGCAATCTCACAATTACTGATTCGATTGGCATTATTCCGAATATCACCTAAAATTTTCTCATCCATTAAACGGAACACCGCTTTTTTTGCACCGATCAGTACCAAGAAATGTTCGATCGCTTCGCTTTTTTTCAAATATACAACATAAGAAGAATTCCGTTTTATCATTTTTGCTTCGATATCACAGGCTAAAAGAAGCTTTAGAAGTTCCTCGCTTAAAATAAAATGCGTTGTGGTAATTTCCAAATGATAGGCATCGCTCGGATCCGAGACCATGCCACCCGACAAAAAAGTTCCTCGTAAAAAAGCCTCCATGCAGTGCGGGCATAAGAATATATCATTCGGTATCCGAAGGGATACCTCATTCTCTTTTAAAAAACGAGTGTATATTTTTTTAGTGTCCGATCCGTTGGCAACCGTAATCTTATAGCTATAATATTGCCCCTCTTCCGAATATTCACTCTTGCTTTTTTTCTCAGTTCTGTAAAGGTTCGGATGAACGGAGAATTCTTCATCCAGCAAGCGAACAATCAACTCAGCCAAAGAACGATTTTCGGTAATGTATTTAATTCTTGTTTTTTCAAAAACATTTCCGAAAGCAAGCAAACCATACAGTTCGGCTGATTTGCAGCAGGCTTTTGTTCCGGTCAGGGCGCAAAGTGTTTGTTTTGTTTCGCTGGTGAAAGACATCTATCCCGCAAACCTCCGATTATTTTTTATCAATATCCCGATGAATTGCCGCGACATTCGCGCCTTTTGCTTCAAAATGCTGTTTGGTTGCCTCACAAAGCGCCACGGAGCGATGCTTTCCGCCGGTACATCCAAAAGCGATCCCCAACTGGCTTTTTCCCTCTTCTATATAGAGCGGAAGCAAAAAATCGAGCATATCATACAGTTTGTTCATAAACCGTTTCACTCCGTCAGATGCAAAAACGAAATCTCTCACCTCAGGTGAAAGACCGGTTAAATCCTTCAGATCCGGTTCGTAAAAAGGGTTGGGAAAGCATCGGACATCAAATACCAAATCCGCCTCGGCAGCGATTCCGTATTTAAATCCGAAAGAAATACAATTAATTAAAATGCTTCGATTTTTTTTATAGGATGTAATCATAAAAATTTTATCGCGAAGCTGACGGGTTGTCAGTGAAGACGTATCAATAATATAATCTGCACGTGCACGTGCGTCGGAAAGGACTGCCCTTTCCGTGCGGATTGCCTCCGACAGAGAGCGATTGGTATGAGCAAAAGGATGCAACCTTCTGGATTCTTTGTACCGGTTCATCAGCACGGCATCCGCGCAATCCAAAAAAATAAGTTCACAGGAATAGCCCTGTTTCTTTAACGCATCCAAACCGGAAAACAATGTATGAAATTCAATTTCGCCGCGTGCGTCAATAATAAAGGCAACATCTTCACTCTTCCCGGGAGACTGCTGATAAATCTCCACAAATTTCGGTATGAGCACGGCCGGCATATTGTCAATGCAATAATATCCGGCATCCTCGAGCGCATTGGCCGCCTGCGTTTTTCCGCTGCCCGAAAGTCCCGTTAAAACAATAAAATTCATACTTCCTCCGTTTTTAAGCTTCCTCAATGAATAAATTTAATTTCGCACTCCAATTCCACTCCGAATTTTTTCAACACCGTATCCCGTACCGCTTCAATCAATTGTTTGACATCTTCGGCACTGGCCCCTCCGTCGTTAACAATAAATCCGGCATGCTTTTGAGAAACGCATGCCCCGCCGATCCGATATCCCTTTAATCCTGCGTCTTCAATTAATTTTGCGGCAAAAGCACCTACCGGACGCTTAAAGATACTGCCCGCACTCGGCAAATCCAATGGCTGTTTGGATACCCGACGCTGCATCAGATTTTCCATTTTTGAGCAAATCTCTGTCTGATCTCCGGGCTTTAAAGAAAAGCAGCATGAAAGAATCACAAAATTTTCATCCATAAAACAGCTATGGCGATATGAAAATTTCAGTTCTTCACCTGCTATTTCAATCAAATCATGTTTGTGCAAATCATATGCGCGTACACTTTTCACGACATCTCGCATTTCACCGTCATAGGCACCCGCATTCATATATACGGCACCGCCGCATGTTCCCGGAATTCCGTAGGCAAATTCCAGTCCGGTTAAAGACGCCTGCCGGGCGCGAAATGCCAATAATGTTAACGATGCTCCGCATTCCGCAACAATTTCGTTTTGGTTTACACTTATTTTTTGCATTTTGACGGTAGATATGACAGCGCCGTCAAAACCGCTGTCAGAAAACAATATATTGGAAGCATTCCCGATAATCTGATATCGAATATTCCTTTTTATACAAATCTCCAAAGCATCAATCAAAGCAGCTTCATTTTCCGGATATAGTATAACGGATGCGGCCCCTCCGATTTTGAACGTTGACACGGAGCTCAAGTTTCGGTCGCACTCATATGTAAGTTCCGCTACTTTGGAAATTTCATGCAAAAAGTCTAAGTTCATATTTTACTCACCCCAAGCAAATGCTCAATATCCAAGTTTCTCATTTACCAAAATCACTTTGATCCGATTTTTAATTCTCTGACGGGAAAACACCACATAATCACAGCATACTCTGCTGTCACTGCCGCAACCGTCGCACATTTCGGAATTCATCTTCCGTTCCAGCGAAACGCAGTGTCCGGAATGGCGACAGAATGTATCACACGAAAGACGGACTGTATTAGCTGGCTCTGCAATTTCTTTGACACGACGTATCGCAGAATCAATATCGGGTACAATTTTATTGATACCCGCCACGCATATAACGGATTCCGGACCGAAAATCATAGCGGCAACACGGTTTCCGTTACCGTCCACACAATAAAGATTTCCTGTCTCCGTTATCGCATTCGCTGAAGTAAGGTATACATCCGAAAAAAAAGCCTCTCGCATCACCTGTTTTGCTTTTTCCGGGGTCATTTCCGGTGCAGAACGGTCCAAATACCGATAGTCCCCGCAGCGAAGCATCTCCGGAACGCCGAGTTCTTTTAAAGTCATGGATCCGCCCATTGCAACACTTTGCCCTTTTTCGATCAAAGAAAAAATTTGTTGTTTCGCTGCCTCTTTATTTTCTGCATAATAAACTTCAAAATTATTTTTTCTTAAATTTTCAAATGTTTGTTTGATTTTTTCTTTTTCCAAATTCTCCATGATTCTATCTCCGTAACTTCTTTAAAACTATCAATTTGCAATATGAAATAAAACTATATGCGAATCACCCGAACCGGAACACCGGTCTCCATACAATGCATTACACTATATGCCGTACCGCGGGATTGTCCGTCCCAAAACGCCAAAACATACTGAGCATAGTGAACAATCTGCTCATTTCGCAAAAGGGGTGCACGTCGGCCGAAAGTCTTATAATCCGGCCGAAATATTCGAAGTGCGATATGATGCTCCTTCGCATAACGCTCGGCAAGTGCGTCAACGCCGACCGCACCGCCGCTCACAATTTCAGACGCATTACAGGGAATGTATTCGCACAGCTTTTGATATACGTCCTGGGATGCGTTTCGCGATCCGATTACTGCTACTCTCATTACAATTCCTCTTGGTCCTATTTTTTGATAATATCATGAAACATCTTGAGCAGTGTTTATAATTAATTATAGTAAATTCTATCATATTTATTATATCAAACCGCCTGAATTTTTACAACTTTTTTATAAAAAAAGGATAAAACAAAAAAAATTGTTACACATAAATAATCTGATAGCGAGCAAATTAATATCGAGGATTTAAATCCTCAAAAAAGCAAAACCAAATATTTCAAGCGGTGTTCTTTCAAAATATTAATGAAACCAATAGAGAGGAACATGTTGTGTTTGCGGTGCGCAAAAAGGCCGTGAATACAATATATCGGCAAAACAATGCAAAGAAAAAAATCCAACAATAAGATTTGTCAACGTTTTTTTACGTTGATAGCCGCTTTGAGCTTTGCCTTTCTGCTTGTAACGAGCACAAGCGCCTGCATCGATAATTGGAATGTTTCGGACAGAGAAGAAAGCCACACCGCTTGTGCACTGGCAATTTCTGACGTCGACATTTCAAGCCGCTCCGATGTTACGGCATGCAGCGTCAATAATTTTGACATTCACTCGCAAAAACTGGCAGTCGGCGGAATGCCGTTCGGAGTTAAGCTCTCGCTCCGCGGAGTCATTGTAATCGGCATCTCGGAAATTCAAACCGATAACGGAACACAATGTCCCGCCAAAAAAGCCGGCATCCATCCGAAAGACATTATTACACACATCAATCAAAGCGAGATTACCGATGTCAATCAGCTCACACAAATCGTCGAATCATCCCAAGGAAACAGCCTAAACTTTACACTTCTCCGCAATGACAAAGAATATACGGCGCAAATTACACCGATAAAAGATGTCAATGACGGAAAATACAAAGTCGGATTTTGGATTCGCGATAACGCAGCAGGAATCGGCACGGTTACTTTTATCAACACCGAGAACAAAACCTTCGGGGGTCTTGGGCACGGAATATGCGATGCAGAAACCGGAATGCTTTTTCCATTTTCAAGCGGCAGTATTATGAACGTTAATATCAACGGCGTTCAAAAAGGAGTGCCGGGCACGCCGGGCGAACTGATGGGAAGTTTTCACCAAGGTACTTGCGGCTCACTGCTCTCAAACACAGATTGCGGTGTGTTCGGAAAATTTGATGAAAACGTAAATTTTGATCACCTGCCAATGCTATACGCCGCAGAAAAAAGTGAAGTCAAAGAAGGCGTCGCGCACATCTATTGTACAACAGATCAAGGGGAACCGCGAAAATACGAAATTGAAATATCCAAAATTAATAAAAACTCCGGCAGCACCAAAAATTTCATTGTTACAATCACCGACCCCGAACTGATTTCAAAAACCGGCGGGATTGTGCAAGGAATGAGCGGATCTCCGATCATTCAAAACGATAAAATTGTCGGTGCTGTAACCCATGTGCTTATTAACGATCCGGTACGCGGTTACGGAATATTTATTGAAAATATGCTTGCCAATATTCCGTAAAAAGCTCAAGGGGAGGAAAACCATATATGAAATTTTATAAAAAAACAGCTATCCTGTGCAGCGTTATATGTTTTATATTATGCGCAAATTTCACACAGGTCCAGATATGGGCAACCGAAAATACAGCACACAACTGGTATTTTAAATTATCAGAAAACAATATACCGCAAACTGATGAACAATTTAAATTTATCGAAAATTATAACGGATATTACTTTAATCCGCAAGCAGCAAAAAATGATGATAAGGTAATTTATCTCACATTCGATGCCGGATATGAAAACGGAAATATTGAAAAAATATTAGACGCTCTAAACAAGCATAATGCCAAAGGAACATTCTTTGTTTTAGAAAACTTGATTAAAAGAAATCCGGAACTGATATGCCGAATGGTGAACGAAGGTCATACCGTAGCAAACCATACTGCCACTCATCCGGATATGACAAAGAAAACAAATTTAAACGATTTCAAGGCAGAACTTGACCGTTTGAATGAATGCTATCAAGCACTTACCGGAGAAACGATATCGCCTTTTTATCGTCCGCCGGAAGGAAAATTTTCAGAATCAAATCTAAAATTTGCCGATCAGCTCGGCTACAAAACAATCTTTTGGAGCTTTGCATATGCGGATTGGGATAATGCAAAACAGCCGGACGCAGAAAAATCTATCCAAAAAATTTTAAAGCGCACGCATAACGGCGAAATCATTTTATTGCATCCCACCTCCGCTACCAATGCACAAATCATGGATACTCTGCTTACCGAATGGGAGAACATGGGTTATCGATTCGGACTTTTGACAGAGCTTGAAGGCAATTAAAATATGAAAAAATATAGACAAATCATCGGCGCTTTATGTGCGTTTTGTATATTATCTTTGGCTATGCCGCAGGCAAATGCTTATATCAAAAGCGGAGATGTTTTCTACCAGCACAAGAACTCATCGAAAAAGATCGCCCTGACCTTTGATGACGGTCCGCATCCGACACAAACGGCAGAAATTTTAGATCTGTTAAAAGAATACGATGTAAAAGCAACCTTTTTCGTTGTGGGAGAAAATGTAGAACAGAACCCGGAGATTGTCTTAAGAGAATTGCAAGAGGGTCATGAAGTGGGAAACCACACCTACACTCATCCGAATCTGAAAACTTTAAACATCCCGGCTTTAAGTGATGAAATCTTAAAAACCGAACAGCTCCTTTATGAGCTGTGCGAATACCGTCCCAAATTATTTCGACCGCCCTGCGGATTTTGCGAAAAGGATTTGGTCACATCAGTTTCGGGAATGGACTATTTTATTATTCTATGGACGATTGACACGTTGGATTGGAATCATAACAGCATTGATGCAATCACTTCCACAATTCTTAAAAATGTAAGTGACGGAGCTATTATTCTTTGCCATGATTATATTGCAAAGAACAGCCCGACAAAAGAGGCATTGAAAAGAATTATCCCGGCACTTCAAAAAGAAGGTTATCAGTTTGTAACAATATCGGAATTGTTAATGAGTAATTAAAAAAACAAGGACGCGCTGATTGTGCGTCCTTGTTTTGATTAAAACACAAATTATCCTCATCTTAAGCACATATAAAAAGGCAGGAACATTCCTGCCTTTTCGCCAAAGAATAAAGACTCGCCTCACAGGCTTGTTTGTTCATCTTGCGAATTTTCATCCTCATGTTCATATTCATTTTTTTCATAATCCGGATAATACGGATCAATCATAATCTCTTTAATCTTCGGGTAAGCAGCATAGGCGGAGATAAAAGCAATCGTTGAAATGCCGATTACCAAAGGAATGATAATACCGAGCGGCATATAAATAGTCATAACTCCCCCGGTGATGACCAAGGTCAATACTATTCCGAGCAAAGCCACAACGTTGCGTTTAAAACCTACCACCGTAAAAATAACAGAGTTTTTGATGGTCTTGATAATGCTGATATCAAATGTTACCAAAATTTGATACATGTAGAACCGCATTACCAAATAAATCAAAATAACCAACAGGCTAATAAAGAACATGATACTGCTAAAGAAAGTGCCGGCAGACAAATTAATATAGAAAAATATGACATCATAAACGAAAAGCACGCCGAAAACCAAATCAAGTATACCCAAAATAATGCTCTGCCGCAAATTCTTTTTAATGGTATACCAAAAATCAGACCACATGAACAGCGGCCGCCGTTTAAC
>CAKRMZ010000053.1 GCA_934365155.1 uncultured Eubacteriales bacterium
GAATTTGAGTTAGTTTTTTCATGACGCCTCCGTAATATAATGGTTCATGTATGTAAAAAAAATTTTTCACTTTTCCCCAGTGATAAAATCGTTTTGAGTTAGAACAATGGGTATGAAAATATTATAGCATAATTTAATTAAAATAAATGAATGAATGATTATAAAAATATGAATTAAATATATATTTTTGACATATTTTCCGGAAGAAAAATAATTCTTGACAAATGAACAATAAAATGATATACTGCTGTAAAGTAAATTGCTTTACAGCAGTCGCTGTTCGAGGAGAATTATGCACGAAAAAAATTTGGATGTATGTTTGTTGCTCGACTTTTACGGAGATCTTTTGCCGGAAAAACAGCGAATGTTTTTGGATTGTTACTATAACGAAGATTTATCTCTTGCGGAAATTGCCGAAATCTACGGACTTTCACGGCAGGGCGTGCTTTCAGTAATAAAAAAGGCCCGTGAAGAGCTTTTCGTTTTTGAGGAAAAGCTCCGCCTAAAACAAAAGTATTATACTGCCGGAAATATGGCTGAAACTGCGAATGAGCATATTAAGGCTTTATATGCAATGCCGGGACTGCCGCCGGAGTGCTTTATACATTTAAAAAAAATTGAAGAAATTATTGATATGCTGAGTGAAAGGAAAGATTATGTTTCAAAGTCTCGTTGACAAGATGTCGAATGCTTTTAAGCATTTTCGCAACAAGGGAAAACTCACGGAAAGCGATATCAAAGACGGAATGCGTGAAATCAAGTTAGCTCTTTTGGAGGCTGACGTAAACTTTAAGGTAGTAAAGCATTTTATTGCCGAGGTATCGGAACGGGCTTTGGGAGCAGAAGTCTTGGAAAGTCTGCTGCCGGCTCAACAGATTGTAAAAATTGTCAATGAAGAGTTAATTAAAATTATGGGCTCCGGCAATGCAAAGCTTGAAATTGCATCCAAGCCTCCGACGGTAGTTTTATTGGCTGGATTACAGGGCGCCGGAAAAACAACGCATTGCGCAAAGCTTGCCGCAATGTATAAAAAGCAAGGGAAGCATCCTCTGCTTGTGGCGTGCGATGTGTATCGTCCCGCTGCAGTGAAACAGCTGGAAGTGTTGGGAGAAAAGTTAGATATTCCGGTCTATTCGGAAGCCAATTCGACAAATCCGGTGCAGATCGCCGAAAATGCCTTGTCTTACGCGAAAAAAAATCAATTGGATATGGTTTTTATCGATACCGCCGGCCGTTTGCATATTGACGAAAAATTAATGGACGAATTGGTTCGGATTCGTGACGCCGTGAATCCCACAGAGATTTTGCTGACGGTGGACGCAATGACCGGACAGGACGCCGTCAATGTAGCAAAGTCATTCAACGATCTTTTGGAGCTCACCGGTGTTATTTTAACAAAGATGGATGGTGATACCCGCGGCGGTGCAGCTTTGTCTGTGCGGTATATTACTCAAAAACCGATAAAATTTATCGGAACCGGTGAAAAGCTTGACGCCATCGAGCCGTTTTATCCGGATCGAATCGCCTCACGTATTCTCGGAATGGGTGATGTGCTGACATTGATCGAAAAGGCGCAGCAAAATTTTGATGAAAAAAAAGCGGCCGAATTAGAACGGAAAATTAGAGAACAGAGCTTTACATTGGAAGATTTCTTGGATCAGTTTGCGCAGTTGAGAAAAATGGGACCTTTGGATCAGATTTTAGGTGCAATGCCCGGAATTAAGCCCGGTGCCTTAAAGGACGCCAAAATTGATGAGAAGGCAATGGACCGTATGGAGGCGATTATCCTTTCCATGACACCGAAGGAAAGAGACAATCCATCCATTATTCAGGCTTCCCGAAAAAAAAGAATTGCGGCCGGAAGCGGTATGCAGGTGGAAGATGTCAACCGTCTTTTGAAGCAATACGATCAAATGAAAAAAATGATGAAACAAATGTCTTCCGGACATTTCGGAAGAAAAGGGAAAATGCGTTTTCCTTTTTAACTTAATTCATTGCTATTTTAATTTTTAAAATAAAATAAATAAATTATCATTTCTTGGAGGACTATTATGGCTACTAAAATCAGATTAAAAAGAATCGGCTCAAAAAAGGTACCGTTTTATCGTGTAATCGTTGCTGACTCAAGAGCTCCGCGCGACGGTAAATTTATTGAGGAAATCGGTTTTTACGATCCGCTTAAGGATCCTGTTGTTATCAACATTGATTCCGAAAAAGCAAAAAAATGGCTTTCTACCGGTGCTATTCCTACCGATACGGTGCGCGTTCTTCTGAAAAAGTCCGGCATTATTGAATAAGCGGGGGCACTATGATTATACTTGAGGACATGCTTGCAAATATTGCAAAATCCATTGTGGACGACCCTTCCTCTGTTCAGGTAACTAAGAAGGAAACCGAAAGTTCTATTATTTTAAATCTTCAAGTGGCACCGAATGATATGGGAAAAGTAATCGGTAAAAACGGAAAAATTGCAAGAGCAATTCGAAGTTTAATCAAGGCAGCTGCGGTATCTTTGAACAAAAAAGTCAGTGTTGATATCGGTTAAGCTTTTTTATTTAATTTCCATATAAAAAAGATTCATTGATTATACAATCAATGAATCTTTTTTTATAATCGATAAACGATCTTATGAAGAAGCTTTGACAGGGGAATTAATACATTCCGCCCATTCCGCCCATTGCGGCAGCATTTGCAGCAGCGTTAGCAGCAGCGGCATCTTCTTTCTTATCTGCAACCAAAGCCTCGGTAGTCAATACGGTTGAAGCTACGGAAGCGGCATTCTGTAATGCAGAACGGGTCACCTTGGTAGGATCTACGATTCCGGCTTCGAACATATCGACATAAATTTCTTTATATGCGTCGAATCCAAATCCTTTTTTGCCGGAGTTTTCAATCTTGTCAATAACTACCGCACCTTCAAATCCTGCATTGGCAGCAATTTGACGGATCGGAGCTTCCAAAGCTTTCAGAACAATGTTGACACCGGTTTTTTCATCGCCCTCAACCTGATCAACAATAGCACGGACATCTTTGATAATATTGATATAGGCAACACCGCCGCCCGGAACAATACCTTCTTCTACTGCTGCTTTTGTTGCATTGAGTGCGTCTTCAATACGCAATTTCTTTTCTTTCATTTCAACTTCGGTAGCTGCACCGACTTTCAAAACTGCAACGCCGCCTGAAAGTTTTGCAAGTCTTTCCTGAAGTTTTTCACGATCAAAGTCAGAAGTTGTATTTTCGATAGCAATTTTAATCTGAGCAATACGATCTTTAATTGCAGCTGCATCGCCGTGACCGCCGACAATAATGGTATTGTCTTTGGTGACTTTGACTTGACGAGCCGTGCCCAGCTGATCTATTGTTGCTTTCTTAAGTTCCAGACCCAATTCGTCCGAGATTACCTCGCCGCCGGTCAGAATTGCAATATCTCTCAGCATTTCTTTTCTTCTGTCGCCGAATCCCGGAGCTTTCACTGCTACGCAGGTAAAGGTACCGCGAAGTTTATTGAGAACCAATGTGGTCAAAGCTTCGCCTTCTACATCGTCAGCAACGATTACGAGCTTCTTACCGCTTTGAACGATCTGTTCCAGCAGAGGAAGAATTTCCTGAATGTTGGAGATCTTTTTATCGGTAATCAGAATTAATGCATCGTCAATTACAGCTTCCATTTTATCGGTATCGGTTGCCATATAAGGAGAGCAGTATCCACGGTCAAACTGCATACCTTCAACTACTTCGCAATAGGTTTCAGCGGATTTGGATTCCTCTACCGTGATAACACCGTCCGATGTAACTTTTTCCATAGCATCGGCAATCAAGGTACCGATAACTTCATCACCTGCGGAAATTGTACCGACTCGTGCAATATCAGCAGAACCGTTTACTTTTTGAGAAATTGAAGTCAAAGAAGCAACTGCCTTTTCGACTGCGCGGTTGATACCTTTGCGTATAATCATCGGATTCGCGCCGGCAGAAACGTTTTTCATGCCTTCATGAATGAATGCCTGTGCGAGAATGGTAGCCGTAGTGGTACCGTCACCGGCAGCATCATTGGTTTTTGTTGCAACTTCTTTTACAATTTGAGCACCCATGTTCTCAAAGGGGCAGTCAAGCTCAATTTCTTTTGCGATGGTTACACCGTCATTGGTAATTAAAGGGGAGCCGTATTTTTTATCCAATACGACGTTTTTGCCTTTCGGGCCAAGGGTAATTTTTACTGTATCTGCCAGTTTATCGATACCGCGGAGAAGCGCATCTCTTGCTTCTACTCCATAAATAATATCTTTTGCCATAATAATATTCCTCCAAAAAAAGCTTTTTAACGATTATTCGACAATAGCGAGGATATCGCTTTGACGAACAATAATATATTCTTCGCCGTCACATTTTACTTCTGTGCCGGAATACTTGCTGGTGATTACTTTATCACCCGGCTTTACAGTCATAGTAACGGTCTTTCCGTCTACTTCGCCGCCGGGTCCAACAGAAACAACAATTGCGATTTGCGGTTTTTCCTGTGCGGAACCTGCCAAAAGGATGCCGCTTTTTGTAGTTTCTTCCGCCTCGGTCATTTTGACAACTACGCGGTCAGCAAGGGGTTTTAACGTCATGATACCATTCCTCCAGTATATAAAATTATATGTTTTTGTTAATCAAAGGATGTTAGCACTCAAACGCAAAGAGTGCTAATCCACGTTTTTTATTTTACTGCTATTCCACATAGAAAGCAATAGTTTTGGAAATGTTTTAACATTTATTTAACATTTTTAGCACAGAAGAGTAAAATATGCGCAAGTATACATATTTTTCCTCCTCCCGAATAAAAATGAAACATATCGTAATATCGCTTCACAGAGCTTTTTTTAAGGAAATGAACAGTTTTTATCAATTTGGAATGGGAATTTTATATCCGACGGTGCTTCTTTTAGTCGGTATTTTCTTTATGTTACGCCTTCGAGCTTTTTTTGTATTTCATCCTCTGCGTGTGACAAAGATATTTTTTAAAAAGAATAGCATCGAGGGCGGTGTCAGTCCTTTTCGCGCGGTATGTGTTGCCTTGGCGGGAACTCTCGGCGTCGGAAATATTGTCGGTGTTGCTGTTGCTTTAAAAATAGGCGGCCCCGGAGCCATGTTTTGGATGTGGGTGAGCGCTTTTCTTCTGATGCCGGTAAAATATGCGGAAATTGCTTTGGCGCTTGTCACTCGGAAAAAACGCACGGAAAAGGGAAAAGAGCAATACTACGGCGGTCCGATGTATTATATCGGAGAAAACCAAAAAGCGCCGAAACTCGGAATGCGGGCGGCACAAATATTTTCGGTATTATGTATTTTTTCTTCTTTGATTTTAGGAAACATGATGCAGATTAATGCCGCTGCTGTATCGCTTGAAAGCACTCTCGGAATTTCAAAATATATCAGTGGTGCGGTACTGATGATTTTGTCTGCCATGATTGTTTTCGGCGGAATTCAAAGCATCGGTTCGTTTTGCGTAAAATCCATTCCCGCAATGTCTTTAATGTTTATGGGAATATCGATGTGGATTATTATTCAGAATGCCAGTATGATTCCGAGCATTCTGCAAACAATCGTGAAGGAGGCGTTTGTTCCGCGCGCAATCGGAGGAGGCATAGGAGCCTCGGCGTTTCTGCAAACCTTACGGCAAGGCTTGGCAAAAGGGGTTTTGACGCATGAAGCCGGATGCGGTACATCCCCGATATCTCATGCGAGCGCTAATACAAAGAGCCCGGTTGAACAGGGATTTTGGGGTATTTTTGAAGTCTTTGCGGACACTTTTGTTTTATGCAGCATGACGGCCTTGGTAATCCTGATCGGCGCCCAAAAAGCGGACATCTTTGCTTTGGATGGAATTTTATCGACCATTGCTGCCTACGAAATATTTATCGGTCCGGCAGCCGGAATTATTATTAGTGTTTCGGTATTGTTTTTTGCCTTTGCCACTGTGATTTCATGGTCCTATTACGGAATTGAATGCATTCGTTTTCTAAACAAAAAAAGGCCCTTGAAAACAGGCCTTTGGATAAAATCATATTTATCTTTGTATTGTGTTTTAATATTGGTTGCAGCCGTCACTCATTTTTCGAAAATGTTTGAAATATCGGATCTTTTAAATCTTATGATGACCATAATTAACACGATGTTTTTATGTTTAGAATCGAAGAGGATTAAAAAATTGACCGATGCTTATTTTCAAAAAACGGAACTTAAAGTATGGCAATCTGGCTTTGCAATACCAGCCCTTCATGCTCAAGAGAAGAAAGAATAGGCATCAACATATCTTCTGTAGTGGGTTTGGTAACCAGGGAAAGATCAGAAATGAATTCTGCTTCCGGAAAGCTTTTTCGTAGTATTGATTTTGCGTTTTCGTGTGTCGATACGGGTTCAAAACGAATGTAGAAAGCAATGGTCTCCGTACGCACATCAGCAACAAAACCGTTCTCTGCAGGCTCCCAGGTGCAAAGAGGCTTTGGGGCGTTAATATGACGCGCAACATCCAGCATGTCTCCGACTACAGCACTGGCCGTAGCGTCGGCACCGGCCCCTCTTCCGTAAAACATTGCTTCGCCTAAAAAATCACCTTTTACCATAATGGCATTGAAAACATCATTGACATGAGAAAGCGGGGAAGCATAACGGACAAACCGGGGACGAACATCTACAAAGACTTGTGAACCGCTGATTTTAACCTGTCCGATTAATTTTACGGCTGCACCGTATTTGGCGGCATCATGAATATCGGAAAGTGTAATGCTTGTAATTCCTTCTGTATAGACTTCTTCCGGTTTGGGAAGCTTTCCGGTAGCCATCGCACAAAGAATACAAATCTTTCTGCAGGTGTCAAGGCCGAGGATGTCCGCATCCGGGTTTCTCTCGGCATATCCTTTTTGCTGTGCTTCCCGCAAAGCCGTGTCAAACGTGATTCCTCGCTCAATCATCTGTGTTAAAATGTAGTTGGTCGTTCCGTTCAGAATACCGGTTATTTCTTCAATATTATTGGCGGCTAAGCAATTGGCAGTCGGCCGGATAATCGGGATTCCTCCTCCGACACTGGCTTCAAACATATAGGAAACCTTATTTTCTCGTGCCAGCTGAATTAATTCTACACCGCATGTTGCCACTACTTCCTTATTGGAGGTTACCACGCTTTTCTTGGCTTTCAGGGCAGCGACGGAAAATTCAAAAGCCGGATGGAGACCGCCCATTAGTTCTGCGACAATCTGAACCTCCGGAT
>CAKRMZ010000054.1 GCA_934365155.1 uncultured Eubacteriales bacterium
TTGTTCTACAGCTTTACAGTTTTTCTACGCCGAGCTTTGCATGGAATCCGTTAATGTCCCAATCCATCGAGAAAGCATCGTCGGCATTTTCCAAAACGACATCCTCGGCAAGCACATCATGGCAGATATCCGAACGATACTGCTTGAAGGTTTCAAGGATTTTCGGGTCGCCTGTCACATAAATTATAATGTGGTCTGTGACGTTAAAGCCAGCTTCTTTTCGCATGGATTGAATTTTGCTGATAAGCTCACGCACTAAGCCTTCTTCAATTAAGGAGTCATTAAGCGTTGTGTCTAAAGCTACCGTGATTCCTTGGTCGCTCAGTGTGACATAATTGCTCATATTGGTTGTCTCGATTAAAAGCTCATCGGCAGTCAAACGAATCGTTTCACCCTCAACCTGCAACTCAATATAACCGTTTGCATTTAGTGCTTTCATATGTGTATTGCCGGTTAATTTGGATAATTCCTCACGAATGCTGTTCACCTTTTTTCCATATTTTTGTCCCAATACTTTTAGTTGCGGTTTAAAGATATAGGATGTGAAATCAGTGGTGTCGGAAACAAAATGCAGGGATTTAATATTCAATTCGTCTAATACAATAGAGGAATACTGATCATCCAAAGAAAAATCAGCTTTTACATAAATATTGGCCAACGGTTGACGGTTTTTAATATTGGCGGCATTTCTTGCAGCACGGCCGACCGTTACAATTTTAAGCACTTCTTCCATGGATTCTTCGAGAGCTTTATCAATATATTCCTTTTGCACTTCGGGGAAGGAACAAAGATGGACGCTTTCCGGTGCATCGGCATTCACAGAGCAAACCAAATTCCGGTAGATTTCCTCACTCATAAAAGGAATCATCGGTGCCGAAAGCTTTGCCAGCGTAACCAGTGCGGTATAAAGAGTCATATAAGCGCTGATTTTATCATCGGAATTTTCGCCGGCCCAATAACGCTCACGGCTGCGTCGTACATACCAGTTGGACATCTCATCGGTAAAGTTCTGCAATGCTTTGGCGGTTTCCGGAATGCGATAGTTTTCCAGATTGCGGTCAACTTCACCGATTAAGGTGTTGAGCTTTGAGAGCAGCCACCGATCCATTACGGTTAACTTGCAGTCTTTCAGTTGATAACGGCTTGCGTCAAAATGATCAATATTGGCGTAAAGCACAAAGAATGCGTAGGTATTCCAAAGGGTTGATAAGAATTTGCGCTGTCCTTCTAAAACGGCTTTGCCATGAAATCGGTTCGGAAGCCATGGTGCGGAGTTGCTGTAAAAATACCAACGAATTGCGTCGGCACCGTATGTTTCCAGTGCCTCGAAAGGATCAACGGCGTTTCCCTTGGATTTGGACATTTTTTGCCCGTTTTCATCCTGAACATGGCCGAGAACAATGACATTTTTATAGGGAGCTTTGTTAAAGATCAAAGTGGATATTGCTAACAGGGAATAGAACCAGCCGCGAGTTTGGTCTACGGCCTCGGAAATAAAGTCGGCCGGAAATTGCTTTTCAAACAATTCCTTGTTTTCAAAGGGGTAGTGGTGCTGTGCAAAGGGCATGGAGCCGGAATCGAACCAACAGTCAATCACCTCCGGAACGCGCTTCATTTCTTTGCCGCATATCGGACAACGAATCTTCACTTCGTCAATATACGGGCGATGAAGTTCAACGTTTTCGGGGCAGTTATCGGACATGGCACGCAGCTCCGCAATGCTGCCGATTGCATGCTGGTGTCCGCATTCGCATTCCCAAATATTTAAGGGAGTTCCCCAATAACGGTTGCGGCTGATTCCCCAGTCTTGGATATTTTCAAGCCAATCGCCGAATCTTCCTTTTCCGATGCTTTCCGGAATCCAGTTGATTGTATTGTTATTGCGAATTAAATCATCGCGTACGGCGGTCATCTTGATAAACCATGATTCTCTTGCGTAATAGATTAAAGGAGTATCGCAGCGCCAGCAGAAGGGATAGCTGTGCTCAAATTTGGGAGCGGAAAACAATAATCCATGTTCATCTAAATATTTTAAAACCTCTTTGTCTGCATCCTTGCAAAACATGCCGGGCCAGAGCGTTTCGGATGTCATCTGCCCTTTGGCATCGACCAATTGAACAAAGGGCAAATCATAATTTCTGCCGACTTTGGCATCGTCCTCACCGAAGGCCGGAGCGATATGAACAATACCGGTACCGTCTGTTAAGGTGACATAGGAATCGCATGTAATATACCAGCATTTTTTTGCCGGATTGACAAAGTGAAATAGCGGTTCATATTCGCGGTGCTCTAATTCGCGTCCGACATAGGATTGGAGAATTTCGATATCCTCACCTAAGATTTCTTTTGCCAAGTTCTTGGCAATGTAATAAACAGTATCGTGTGACTTGACCTTTAAATATTCTTCCTCCGGGTTCACACAAAGAGCAACGTTAGAGGGAAGTGTCCACGGAGTGGTTGTCCATGCCAAGAAATAGGCATCTTCATCTTTTGCTTTGAATTTGACAATTGCCGAGCGCTCTTTTACATCCTTATATCCTTGCGCCACTTCATGGCTGGAGAGAGGCGTGCCGCATCTGGGGCAGTAGGGAACGATTTTAAAGCCTTTGTATAACAGCCCGCGGTCAAAAATTTGCTTTAACGCCCACCATTCGGATTCAATAAAATTATTGTCATAGGTGATATACGGGTTTTCCATATCGGCCCAAAAGCCGACGGTATGGGAAAAATCCTCCCACATCCCTTTGTATTTCCAAACGCTCTCCTTGCATCGCTTGATAAAAGGGTCCAAACCGTATTTTTCAATTTGATCCTTGCCGTTGATGCTGAGCTGCTTTTCAACTTCCAATTCTACCGGAAGGCCATGAGTATCCCATCCGGCTTTGCGGGGGACGTTGTAGCCTTTCATGGTACGGTAACGCGGAATCATGTCTTTTATTACGCGAGTCAGCACATGTCCGATATGCGGCTTGCCGTTTGCGGTAGGCGGGCCGTCATAGAACATATAGGTTTCGCCTTTTTTGTTCTGCTCTAAGCTTTTCTCAAAAATATGTTCTTCTTCCCAAAATTTCTCAATTTTTTTCTCTTCCTCGACAAAATTGGGATTTGTCGGAACTTTATTGTACATAAAAACCTCCGTAAAAAATAAAGGCCTGCCCTATAACAGGGCAAGACCGTATTGCTGTAACCACCTATTACTGAACTTTTCCGAAAAGAAATATTCGTTTTCCGATAACGGCGGAAGGCCGTCAGCGCTTAATGGGAAGCATACCGTTCGGCGTTGAAACTGCAGAGGGATTTTCATTTTAATCTACCGGTGTCGGACTTTCACCGTCTCCGACTCGCTGCAACTTTCAAAAAAAATTACTGTCTCTGTCATCGTTTTTTACTTATATAAAAATAGTCTACTATAATTTTAAAAAAAAGTCAAGTGTTTTTTAAAATATGCCCAAAAGGCGCATAGATAAAGGGTTTTTTATATAAAAATGTTGACAAAAATTATATAAAGTGATATCTTAAATACAAGGATATGGCAAGGTCATTTTTATGGGGGAGACTTTGCCTGTGCTTATATTCAATTCTTTATATTTTTATATTATATTTATGGAGGATCACTAAGGATGAACAAGAAAGACATTATTTCTTATCTTGGCGAAAGGACCGGTGTTTCCAAAAAAGACTGTACTGCTGTTTTGAATGCTTTTTTGGATATGGTTCCCGAAAAATTAAAAAAAGGTGAGAAAATTCAATTGGTAGGCTTTGGTGCTTTTGAAGTACGCAAGCGTGCAGCACGCAAGGGTACCAATCCCTTGACGAAAAAGACACTTACCATTGCCGCGTGCAAGGTTCCGGTATTTAAAGCCGGCAAAGGCTTGAAAGATGCTGTGAAATAAAAAAACAGTTATAGCAGTGAGCGCATTGTTTCGAATGAAACAATGCGCTCATTTTGTTTGTATAGACTTATTTTGGGTTTATTTTTTCATCGGCTGTTAGAATTTATTTTTTGAATTGTTTTTATATGAAAATTTCGCTTTTCTTATGGTGCAGAGCAGAACGCCGAGAATGAACAGCAATAGTATAACGATTGTTTTTGGCGCTGAAGGTTGGAGATTGACGGATGGCAGGCAGATATTGCCGAAGCTACGGAAAGCCGGAATTTGCAGAAAGCATACGCAGATCAATGCAGACATAAGGCACAAAATGAGTTTTACTGCAAAAAAACGCATCAGTAATTTGGAAATTTGTTTTGTATTTAACAGTGAGAAAGCTTGCAGCATGATCGAAATTCCACCGAATGCTAATATGGAAGAGCATTCAGCCAGACGCACGGTAAGCGAAGCATTGCAGCTCGATGCGCTCAAAGTGCCGCAACTGAATTCAAAAAAGCCGCGAACGAGCGCAATAATCATATGATCTTTCGGCAAAAAATTTGACAAAAAGAAAGTGAAAATTTCTGCATACACATAAAAAAAGGTGATAAAGCCGCAAATTTTAAGCATACTTTGCGTTGCATCGCTGATCGAGTCGCAAAAAAGAACCGAAAAGGGCTTTTGATTTATATCTGTTTGGAACGGAACTTCTTCGGTTGCTTGCATATGCCTTTTCATGAGTAAGGTTAAAATTACGGTAGCACAAAGTTGTGTGCCGTAAAGAAAAAGACCAATCTCCTTATTTTTAAAAAATCCGATACCGACTCCGGACACGATAAAGGAAAAACTGGGGGATGTACACAGCGGAAGCATCCAATACATACAGTTTTCTGAAATTTGCCCTTTTTTGAAGCAGGAGCGGAGCAAAACCGCTCCGACGGGAAATCCGAAAAAAAGGCCGCAGAGATAGGCTGGGACAGCGGCACGGGGAATGCCGAGCCATGAGATGAGCTTGCCGAAAAGGGAAGACAGGATATCCGGAATTTTAGTCTGACTGAGAAATAAAGCGGTTACGGTGGAAAGGAAGAGCGAGGGGATAATTTTCAATGCGCACATATCTAAGGCCGTACATATTGCAAGGGAACATGATTCGGGATTTTTAATTAAAAACGCGAGAGGCAGGAGAACGGAAAATATGGGAATGATCTTTATAAAAGAATTTTGTGTCGCTTTTTGCAAATACTTCACCAGCCTTTGAATAATTCAGGATTTGAAAAAATATATTGAAACAGTATCAATATATTAAAAATCCCAGGAGAATTATGAGCAATATGGCAAAAGAAAAGAAAAAAAGGATTCGAAGCCTGCGTACGCATGTGGCAAACGCCTTGGACTTTCCTGCGCAAGCTATGTTTGGCGTCTCTGTGATAGAAATTCAGGATTTTTCAGTCGTGCATGTACGCGGCTGCAACGGAATTTCGGTATACAGTGAGACGGAAATCACTCTGAATTTGAAAAAACAGGCTGTTCATATTGCGGGAGAAAGATTATCTCTGCGGCGGATCTCAAATGAAGAAATCGCTGTTGACGGCGCAATTCGAACAATAAATTTGATAGACTGATTTACAAATCAGAGGAAATGTGATATGATGATATTTAGGTTATTACGCTTCTTTTTCGGATATTTAAAGATTGCAATTCCGGAAAATTATTCCGCCGATGTATTGAATTTTTTGATTTCGTCGCAATGCTATTTTTCTCACCCCAAACATTTCAAAAATAAAAAAGACGCGTCATCAGAGCTTTACTTTAACATTACAAAGAAAGACTTTTCTGCGTTGGTTCAATTTGCCGAGCAAAATTCGATTCCGGTGCGTATTTGTGCAAAATGCGGCATTCCTTTTCTTTGGGAAAAATATTGCCGTCGAACCGGATTGATGATAGGTTTGTTGGCATTTATCATGCTTTTGACCTTGTCGAATTTTTTTGTTTGGGATATCCGTATTGCCGGAAATGAAACACTTCAAAAAGAAGTAATTCTGCAACGGCTAAGTGACATGGGACTTTCGGTAGGAACCCGTATTCACAGTATTGATTATTCCTTGCTTTGCAATGATTTTGTAATGAATTACGATGATGTCATATGGATTTCCGTCAATGTGCAGGGAACAGTGTGCTGCGTTGAGGTGCGTGAACGCAATACGGCACTTGATAACGGTCAAAATTTGCCGTCGAATTTAGTTTCCGACTTTGCCGGGCAGATTGAATCGCTGGAGGTTTATGACGGGCTTACAATGGTTTTTTACGGGGATACGGTTCGCAAGGGAGATTTGCTGGTAAGCGGAGTTGTAGAAACAAGGAACGGAGCGATTCTTTTTCGGCGGGCACGCGGTCATGTTTATGCTAAAACTACACATCGCTTTTCTGTTGATGTGCCTTTTGTGTATACGACAAAAGAGTATAGCGGAGCGGAAAAAAAGCAGCATAAATTCGAATTTTTCGGGAAATCGGCAAAGCTTTACCGACGGGAAGGATGGAATGTTGAAAATTTTGATACAATAGAAGTGAGAAACCAACTCAGTATCGGTGATTTAGCGGAATTGCCCTGTTATCTTATCACTGTAACACATCGAGAATACGAGCTTGTATCGCACACGCGAAGTGAACAAGAGGCTTTGGATGAAGCATATAGGCTGTTATATCAAAAGATTGATTCGGAACTTTCCGATTTTGAAATTTTGGAGCGTGTTGTGAATGAAGAGATTCGTGATGACGGTGTGACACTTTATTGCGATATTTATTGCATTATGGATATTGCCAAGGAAGTTCCGATTGTTAAAACTTCGGATTGAAAGGACATAATATAGTTCATGTATGAAAAAGCAATAACAACTGATTCTATTGCACAAACAGCGTCTATTTTCGGTAATTTTGATTTGAATATTCAAATGATTGAACACAGTTTTGACGTAAAAATCTACAACTGTGATACCGAAGCATGCGGGGGAAATAAAATCGTCATCCGCGGTGAGAATGAAAAAAACACTTTTGATGCATATAAGGTGCTCCAATATCTTAAGAAATTAACTTCATTCAGTGCGGATTTGAGTTCGCAAAACGTGGATTATGCAATTAGTATGGTGCGTGACGGTAAAGTGGAGGAACTTGAAGATTTCGGAAGCGATTGTATTTGTGTGACCACGCACGGCAAACCGATCAAGGCAAAGACCGTAGGGCAGAAAAAATATGTGGATGCCATCAAAAAGAATACAGTAGTCTTAGGGGTCGGGCCGGCCGGAACGGGTAAGACATTTTTAGCAGTACCTATGGCCACGAC
>CAKRMZ010000055.1 GCA_934365155.1 uncultured Eubacteriales bacterium
CAAGCTGATTCATTTGGCGGATTCTTTAAAATGCATTTTGTTTTTCAAATGAGAAACGGGAGACGGAAATGAAGGATTTTGTACATCTGCACTTGCATAGCGAATACAGTTTACTGGACGGCGCTCTCCGAGTGAAAGACATCCCTGCAGCAGCAAAAAAAGCAGGTCAATCGGCGGTGGCCTTAACGGATCACGGCGCTATGTACGGAGTGGTTCCGTTTTATGAAGCCTGCAAAGCGGAAGGTGTCAAACCGATTATAGGCTGTGAAGTATATGTGGCACCGAGAAGCCGCTTTGACAGAACCCATCAAAAGGATTATCAGGGCAATCATTTGGTATTGCTGTGTAAGAATGATGTCGGCTATCATAATTTGATCCGTATGGTATCGCTTTCTTTTACCGAAGGATTTTACGGAAAGCCGCGCGTTGATATGGAATTGATAGAATCCTATCATGAGGGCCTGATTGCTCTTTCCGCGTGTCTTGCCGGATATATTCCGCGTTGCCTGGCTAATGATGAATACGACACTGCAAAGGCTTATGCGCTGAAGATGCAGCAAATTTTCGGCAATGACAGCTTTTATTTGGAATTACAGGATCACGGCATCCGTTTGCAAAAACAGGTAAACCGTCAGTTGTTACGCCTTTCATCGGAGACCGGTATTCCGGTAGTAGCGACCAATGATGTTCATTATCTGAAAAAAAGCGATGCGGAGAACCAAGCGATATTAACCTGCATTCAAACCAATAATGTGCTTGAAAACGGCCGTCCGTTGGGGTTTGAAACCGATGAGTTCTATTTCAAAAGCACAGAAGAAATGGCTGATTTGTTTTCGGAATGCGAACAGGCCATTGCCAATACGGTTAAAATCGCAGAAATGTGCAATTTTGATTTTGAATTCGGCCGATTGATTTTGCCCAAATTTGATTGCGGAGCAAATTTGAATCCGCAGGATGTGCTTCGGGACCTTGCTGAAAAAGGATTTGAGCAAAAAGTTTCGGAAGGGAAGATTTCCTTTGACGCTCAAAATTCAGAAGATTCCTATCGCAAACGTATGGAATATGAATTGAATATGATTGTTCAAATGGGGTATGCGGAATATTTTTTGATTACCCACGATTTTGTGCGCTATGCGAAGGAAAATCACATTCCGGTAGGGCCGGGACGCGGCTCCGGTGCGGGAAGCCTTGTTTCGTATGCAATCGGTATTACAGATGTAGACCCGATTCGCTACGGTTTGATGTTTGAGCGTTTTTTGAATCCGGAACGGGTCAGCATGCCGGATTTTGATATTGATTTTTGCTATGATCGGCGTGGGGAAGTGATTCGTTATGTGGCAAACCGATACGGCCGCGATCATGTATGCCAAATCATTACGTTCGGAACATTAGCAGCACGAGCCGTGCTGCGGGATGTGGGACGAGCACTTGGAATGGGGTATAATGAGGTGGATGCGGTTGCGAAGTTGATTCCGCATACCCTCGGCATTACACTTTCCGAAGCCTTGCACCAAGATAATACCTTAAAAAAAATGTACGATGAAATTCCGTATGTGCATAAATTGGTCGATGTTTCTATGGCTTTGGAGGGAATGCCGAGACACACATCCACTCATGCGGCAGGCGTTGTTATTGCGGACCGTCCGGTTTATGAATATGTGCCGTTAGCCGTTAGCGTAGATACACAGGTAACGCAATTTGACATGGATACCATTGCCAAATTGGGTCTTTTGAAGTTTGACTTTTTAGGGTTGCGGTATTTGACGATTATTTCAAGTACCGAAAAGGCAATCCGTGAAAAAGATAAAGAGTTTGATATTGAAAAGATTTCGCTGGAGGATGCCGATACCTATCAAATGATTTCCGAAGGAAAGACACTTGGTGTGTTTCAACTGGAATCGGCAGGAATGCGACAGCTTTTGACTCAGTTGCGTCCGAACGATTTGGAATCAATTGTTGCGGCAATATCCCTTTATCGTCCGGGACCGATGGAATCCATTCCTACGTATTTAGAAAACCGAAACCATCCCGAAAAAATTTCATATCTTTCCGATAAACTGAAGGATATTCTGTCCTTGACATACGGTTGTATTATTTATCAAGAGCAGGTTATGCAAATATGTCGCTCTTTGGCAGGATACTCCTTGGGACGCGCGGATATCATCCGTCGAATGATGGCAAAGAAAAAGGTTCATGAGATGGAACGGGAACGTGAAATCTTTGTTGACGGTTTGTGCGATGAACAGGGAAATATCATTGTCCCGGGAGCGGTTCGCAACGGAGTGGAACGCAATATTGCGCTTGCTGTTTTTGATGAAATGGCCGATTTTGCCAAATATGCTTTTAATAAAAGCCATGCGGTATCGTATTCGATTTTGGCTTACCGAACGGCATACTTGAAGGCACATTATCCATGCGAATATTTTGCGTCGATTTTAACTTCGGTTTTAGGAAATGATAAAAAGGTTTCCGAGTATGTGGCGGAAGCAGAAAAAATGGGAATATCGGTTTTGGCACCGTCGGTAAATGAATCAGATTGGAATTTTTGCGTGACACGTGACCGATATGGGAAAAAGAGTATTCGTTTTGGCTTATTGGGAATAAAAAATGTAGGGCGTAGCTTTATTGATGCTATCGTCCGGGAGCGGAAAAACGGCAGATTCCAATCGTTTGAAAATTTTGCGAGCCGTATGATTCGAGCCGATTTGAATAAAAAGTCGACGGAGGGATTGATTAAAAGCGGCGCCTTTGACGAATTTTCCACGTATCGGTCTCAACTTTATATTTCCTATGAAAAAATAATTGAAAACGTTTCGAAAAACGAACGCGGAAATTTAAACGGACAGTTGGATATGTTTTCGGCCTCGAAGTCCAAACAACCTCTTTTGGAAAAGCAATTTGAATATCCGAACATTCCGGAATTTTCGTTTCGCGAAAAGCTTATAATGGAAAAAGAAAGCACAGGACTTTATTTTTCCGGGCATATCTTGGACGAATATTCCAAAGATATTGCCGCACATGCTCCGATATCATTAGAAACCGTATTGGCGGATACGGGTTCGGATTATGCTGACCGTAAAGAAAGCTCCTTGCAGGACGGCAGTTCCGTTGTTGTTTGCGGCATCGTTGGGAAAATTGCCGAAAAATCGACGCGAGGCGGTAAAAAAATGCTTTTCTTTACGCTTGAGGATCGGTATGCGGAAATAGAAGTTGTGGTTTTTTCGGCTGTTTTACAGAAATATGAGGCTGTTTTAAAGAACGGAACAGCAATATGCGCTGTCGGAGAGCTAAATCTGCGTGAAGAAGAGGATCCAAAGCTGCTTTTAAAAAGTGCACAGCCTTTAATCGAAGATGTACGATTTTCATATGTGAAAAATACCGAAAAAAAAGACTTTGAAAGGAACACGACTGATTTGAATTCTTTAGAGTCGGAACATGGATTCCGGACACTGTACCTGCGTGTGCCGGATATGCATGGAAGAGTATTTCAGAAAGCGCTTAATTTAATTGAAATTTTTTCCGGAGACCAACCTGTTGTATTTTATGATGAATCGACTCATAAATATATTAAGGCAAGCGGAATTGGAATCATGCTGACTCCGTTTGTTAAGGCTCAATTTGAATATGAGGTCGGAACCGAAAATGTAATTTTGAAGTAGAGGCTGAAAATCGCTATTTGCACAAAAGAATTGACTTATTTCATCTTTTGCGTTAAAATTAACACATTGTTGATAGCATGCATAAAAAACAAACAAATTTCGGTGCTATACTGTTATTAAATGATATAAAAGGGTGTGTCTATGAAGAAGAAAAAAATAGATATCAGTGCTATGCTTCAAAAAATTAAGCAGTTTTTTTTAAATCTCAGAAAAAAGAAAAAAGACAATCCGAAAAAGACGCGTTTTTGGTATTGGTTCTCCATGGCCATTTTGACAATCTTTTTGATTGGCTTTATTTGCGCCATAATTATAGGCGGAGCTTTTGCACTTTATGTAGTCAAGTATATTGATTCCGATATTGATATTGATATGCTCAGTACCGGACAGGCTTTGACAACAAAGATTTATTATATGGACTACTCAAACAGTGAAGAGGGAGAGCCGGTTGAGCTTGAGGACCAAAGACTGCACGGCAGCGAAAACCGCATTTGGGTATCATATAACGACATTCCCGAACATGTCTGGCAGGCTTTTGTATCAATCGAAGATCACCGCTTCTTTCAACACGGCGGCGTGGATTGGTTCCGGACTGCTACGGCAACCTTCGGCTTTTTAACGGGACTCAGTGATTACGGCGGGTCGACGATTACCCAGCAGTTGGTAAAGAATCTGACCGGTGATACAGAGGTTACACCGCAACGTAAAGTGAAGGAGGTTCTTTGTGCGTTAAACATTGAAAGTAAAAAGTCGAAGCCGGAAATCTTAGAGATGTATCTGAACACGATTTATCTGTCGCAGGGATATTATGGTTTGCAGACAGCTTCCGTAGGATATTTTAACAAAGATGTGGGCGATTTGGATCTTTTGGAAGCCTGTGCACTGGCTGCGATTATTAAATCCCCTACCAAGTACGATCCGATTTTACATCCGGAAAATAATAAAAAACGTCGTAATGACGTTCTTTATCGTATGTTTGAGCTTGGAAAAATATCGCAGGAAGAACTGGATTATTACTACGATAAGGATTTAGCGATTGATCAGCAAAAGGATCAGGTTCAGACAAAGAGTACAACGTCTTGGTTTACGGATGCGGTTATCAGTGATGTCATTGAAGCGCTGATGGAGGAATACGGGTATTCTTACTTGGTGGCCAGCCAAGTGCTCTATACACAGGGACTTGAGATTTACACCACGATGGATCCCGAAGTGCAGGCTATCTTAGAAGAAGTATATCAGGATGAATCCAATTTCCCGGAAGAACAGAGCATTTTGAAGCCGGATTCTGCCATGGTAGTGATGAATCCCAAAAACGGGGATATTGTCGGCTTAGTAGGCGGAAAAGGTGAAAAAACGAAAGATCGTATATTTAACCTCGCTACCATGGCGAAACGGTCGCCCGGTTCATCGATCAAACCGATCACCGTATATGGACCCGCACTGGATGAGGGTCTGATTACGTATGGTACGGTGTTAGATGATTCTCCTTTCCGGTATACTCAAATCGGCAGCGGCGACAGTGCTTACTGGAGCTATTGGCCGTCCAACTATCCGAATGTATTTTACGGTCTAACAACGGTGGCAGATGGTTTGCAACGTTCTGCCAACACTATTGCGGTGCGTGTCCTGGATATTTTGGGAACTCAAAAATCTTATGATTTTGCCAAAAACAAAGCAGGACTCAGCGATTTGACCGATCACTATGTTTTGGCGGACGGAACCGTAAAGAGCGATGTGAACTATGCTCCTTTGGCCTTAGGCGCTACAACGATCGGTGTTACTGTGGAGCAAATGACTGCAGCCTACAGTATGTTTGCCAATAATGGTATTTATTCCGAGCCCCGTACTTTTATTAAAGTGCTGGATAAAAACGGACGGGATTTATTAACAAACGAAGTGAAAAGCCGTATTGTTATCAGCGAAGAAACTGCCTCGATTATGACAAAAATGATGCAGAATGTTGTAAACTACGGCACAGCAGCCGAAGTAACGCTCAAATCCAGTATCAATGTTGCCGGCAAAACCGGTACCGCGGATTCGGATACGGATCGCTGGTTTGTAGGTTATACTCCTTATTATGTAAGCGCAATTTGGTTCGGTTACCGCGAGCCGAAAACCTTAGGTAACTATTGGCGCAGCCCGCATCTTTATTTGTGGGATAAAGCGATGACCAAAATCCATCAAAAATATATTGATGCTGCCAATAACGGCGGCGAGCCGCTGAAAAAATTCGAAACGGCAAGCGGTGTAGTAACGGCAACGTATTGCAAAGATTCCGGCAAACTTTTAACCGATGCCTGTGCGCATGATCCGCGCGGCAGCCGTGCTCAAACAGGATACTTTACATCGGCAACTGTACCCACGGAATATTGCGATGCGCACGTGTTGGTTTTCTATGATACTTCTACCGGCGCAGTGGCTTCCAGTACATGCCCGGCAGAAAGCGTCCGTACCATAGCGCTGGTGCGGGAAACAAAACGTGATTTTCGTGTACAACTATATATTGTAGATGCACAATATATGTATCGTCAGCTGCCGGCAGGTGTGCTTCCGTCATCTTCGTCGACGGTACCGTTCTATCAAAGCATCATCCCGAGCGGAAGTTATGTCGGAACTTCCGGTGATCATCCTTATAACTGTTTCTGCTATCAACATTATACTTCTGCATCAAAACTCGGCTCTATCAGTGCAGAAGCACAGACACCTTCTGTTCCCGATCCGCCGAATACAGAAGAATCGGTTGATACAAAGGACGTTTCTAAGGATACACAGACAAGTTCTAAGGATACATCGAAGGTTACCGATGGGTCTTTAAACGGCAAAGAAACGGGTACTGTAAGTAATAGCTGATATCATTAATACCGCTTTGATTTGTGATGCTGTAAAAAAATGTTCTTTAAACATACGTAAGGAAATAATTTCCTGTTATAATATTTTTCCTTTGAAACATAATAATATCGAAGTTTCAAAAAGAAACTTTCAAAAAATTTGATGTTTACAATTGATATATTGTCAGTGTTAAACACAAATTTTTAGTGTAGGATTTATTATAAAAAAATGAGATGAATCTCATTTTAAAAGGAGAACAATTATGGCAAACAAATCTTTGGTTCCTGAAGCTAAAGCAGCTCTTGACAAATTTAAAATGGAAGCTGCAAGTGAAGTAGGCGTAAACCTTAAGCAGGGTTACAACGGCGATTTGACCTCTAAACAGGCTGGTTCTGTTGGTGGTCAGATGGTCAAGAAGATGATAGAGAGCTACGAGAATACGATTAAGAACCGCTAAAGGGAAAGAAAAGAAGAAGGCGCCGAGCCCGG
>CAKRMZ010000056.1 GCA_934365155.1 uncultured Eubacteriales bacterium
CTCTTACCTTCTTTGAATTCGTAAGAAAAGACGCACTTCTTTTACCTCTGTGGGCACGATTTAAAGCAGTATCGACGGTTCAAGTCCTGTTATACCGAGAAAACCACAAATTGCTTGCCCTGAAAAGTGAATTTAGAAAGATGAGCAAAAAAACACTGAAACCCCTTGAAAATCAAGGGGTTTCAAAGTGTGTTCCACATCGTGGAGTAATGATGGCCCATTCTGGGGGACTCGAACCCCCGACCATCGGAATCGGAATCCGGTACTCTATCCAACTGAGCTAAGAATGGAAAAATATTCATCGCATAAGATTATTATATCATAGTTATCTTTCTTTGTAAAGAAAAATAAGAGCATTTTTACGCTGAATTATAAAATTAAATCGGTCGATATCAAAAAGCAAAGCAACGATACGCTTGGCTTTGTGCATCCCCATTTCCGCAAAATAAAAGTCCTCCTACAGTCAGCCGTCTTCTTGCACAACTATAGGAGGATTTCGCTCATTCTGAAAGATCCGATGCCAAAGCAAAGTTAATCTTTTTTATATATATTTTTATATGTTTTGGAAGCCTCCGCTGTTTTTTTCCGTTTCCGGAAGAAAGCAATGTATATCAAGGCTATGATCCAGTATAACACTATGAAGCATACAGACAAAATTAACACTCGCTTGGACGAAAAATTCTGTGAAAGAAGCATTAAAAGAATAAAGTCAATATAGATCGCAAAAAAATGAATCAGCAATTTGACAGAAAAAGAAAGCTTTTTGATAAAGAAAAGGCAATTACAAAGGCTGAGAATAAAAGAAAAAAACAAAATTTCAGCCGCGCCGTAAATGGTCAATGCAGGGAGAATCGATGAATTCACAGCCAAAGATATTAACAGAAAAAGAAAGGATATTAAAGTAAATCCGATACAAGACTGTTGAAAAACAGATTTTAAAAAACATTTTAGATTCATGGAATTCCCTCCGTGGATATATGAAAGGCTGTTTTTTAAAAAACAGCCTTTCATTGAATGTAATTATAAATCAGTCAGCAGCATAAACGCTAACACGTTTTTTGTTATTTGCAGTACGCTCGAATTTAACAACACCGTCAATTAAAGCAAATAAGGTGTCATCCTTACCAATGCCGACGTTCGTGCCGGGATGCACATTGGTACCTCTTTGACGCACGATGATATTACCGGCGATTACAGACTGTCCGTCCGATTTTTTTACGCCTAATCTTTGTGCTTCACTGTCACGTCCGTTTTTAGTGGAACCAACACCTTTTTTATGAGCAAAGAACTGTAAACTTAACTTTAACATATTTCACACCTCCGCTAAAAGTAAAATTTAAAATAAGTTTTATACAGGTACCTCTTCAACAGATATATCCAGATAATCGTAATAATCTTCCAACATATCCATAAGCTGCAGGTAATATCCCTGTATGATGCCGCTTGCGGCATATTGGCGATTTTGATCCGGCGCAAAATCCGGAAGAGCCGCCTTTACCACAACAGAAATATCTGTAGTTGCGTCATCAATTTTGTAGTCTACATCGGTCGCAAAAGCTACTTCCAATGTATTAATCACAAGCATCGTCATTGCCGAAATTGCCGAACAAAGAATATCTTTCCCGAAATCGTCATATGCGGCATGTCCGCTTTCACGAAAACCGTATAAAATGTTTTCGTGTTTAAAGAAAGTAATGTTTACCATCGGAATCGATGTCAGCAGGAAATGCTGTCAATCTGAACTTTGGTATACGGTTGACGATGACCGAGTTTTCTTTTTTCGCCTTTTTTAGCTTTGTAGGTCATAACATAGATTTTCTTTGCCTTGCCGTTTTTAACGACATTGGCTTTTACGGTTGCGCCTGCAACGGTAGGTGCGCCGACAGTGATCGAATCGCCCTCGCCGACTGCGAGAACTTCATCAAATGTAACATTTTCTCCTTCAGCTACATTCAATTTTTCAACGAAGAGAATATCTCCCTCTTTGACTTTGTATTGCTTTCCGCCGGTTTTAATAATTGCGTACACGAAAAGCACCTCACTTTCTACTATAAGACTCGCTAAATCTGGCAAGCATATTGCTTTTTGAAAGCACAAATTCACGCGGTACTCCATTATACCATTGAAATTCGGAAAATGTCAATAGAATTTTCAAAATAAATTGCTCCGTCATTGCCATTTTATCCCGATATTTTGCCTTTTTTGTATGGCTTCCGTTTTTACCGCTCTGTTTTATTTTCATATCTGCATTTCAGCCCGATATATACATCGGTTAATGCACGACTGGCAAAATCATCATCCCAATCCAGATAGTTCGTTGCAATCATCGTTGCGATACCGTGTACATATACCCACATCTCCAAATGAAACATGTATGCATTTTCACGGCTGATACGGACTTGTCTGCAAACAAGATCAATCAATTGCTCCTCTTCTCCGCCCTGCTTTTCTTTCTCTTCTTGAGAACGATCACGCATAAAAAGCAACTTAAAAAGCTCCTTTTCTTCCTTGGCAAAACGGATATATGCCATACCGCTCGCTTTGTAAGGCGGATATTTTCCGGATGCGATATCCTTCTCCAAATAAGAATGATATACCTCATTCGCCGCCGCAATGACAGCCTTTTGAACATCCGCCATATTTTCAAAATGGCTGAACACAGGACGGGAGGATGTGCCGAGTTGCTCTCCGAGTGCCCGTGCCGTAACAGCAGAGAATCCCTTTTCCCGGGTTAAATTCAGCGCCGCATTCAATATCTCATCTTTTGTAAACATAAACTTTCGAGGCATAACCGCACCCCCTTTTATTGATTTCATCAGTCGTGTCAGATTGTTTATTATTATATCACTTTTTCTCTTATTTAACAATATTCTTTGGTAAAAACGGAAAAGAAATAAATTTTGCTTGCATGCAATCAGAACGATACAGTTTTGATTTGACTTTTTTAAAAAATACTGTATAATGATAATAAATAGAACCGGGACAGGCAATCGCGTGATATGTCGCTGCAAAGTATTATCATGAGGAAAGTCCGGGCTTCACAGGGCAGGATAACGGATAACGTCCGCCGAGGGTGACCTCCGGGAAAGTGCAACAGAAATAAACCGCCGCAGCTTATGCGGTAAGGATGGAAAGGCGAGGTAAGAGCTCACCGGCATATCGGTAACGATATTTGCAAATGTAAACCCTATCCGAAGCAACACCTCAACGAAAGAAATGTCGGCCCGGCAGCGTGCATTGCACGTCTTTCGAGGTGGCAAAGAACAGCGCGGTAACGCGGTGTCAAGATAGATGATTGTCAAATACAGAACCCGGCTTACAGTTCCGGTTCTATTTTTTATTTTTAAGTAATTTGGGAGAATACCAATGCCAATTAAAATTCCGTTTGGCCTACCAGCAATCGAAATTCTTGAGAATGAAAATATATTTGTAATAAGTGAGACACGTGCGCTGCATCAGGATATCCGCCCCCTTCGCATCGCTGTGCTCAACCTCATGCCGACTAAAATTACAACGGAAACCCAGCTGATCCGCCTGCTTTCCAACACTTCTTTGCAGATTGAGTTAACCCTGCTGCATGCCGCTTCACATCGCTCAAAAAATGTATCGGCTCTCCACATGACCACATTTTATAAAGATTTCAGCAATATCAAGAATGAAAAATTTGACGGTCTTATCATTACCGGTGCACCGGTTGAGGATTTGCGTTTTGAAGATGTGGACTATTGGGATGAGCTGTGTGAAATACTGGAATGGTCCAAAACGCATGTTTTTTCTACATTGCATATCTGTTGGGCAGCGCAGGCCGGTCTGTATTATCATTACGGTATACCGAAATATTCTCTCAACAAGAAGCTTTTCGGTATTTTCCATCACACTCCCCTATTACCCACCCACCCGCTTCTTCGCGGTTTTGATGAAGATTTTTTGGCTCCTCACTCCCGGCATACCGAAATTCATGCGGAAGATGTTAAAAAAATAGAGCAACTGGATATTCTAAGTACCTCTGACGAGGCAGGTGTTTATATATCCGCCTCCAAAAACGGGCGACAGGTGTTTATTACCGGACATCCGGAATATGATTTTGACACGTTACAGCATGAATATTTCCGTGATATCAGCAGACATATTGATATTGACTTGCCCAAAAATTATTTTCCGAACGATGACAGTTCCCGGCGCCCGAAAAATTTATGGCGCAGCCATGCGCATCTTTTGTTTTCCAATTGGCTGAACTATTTCGTCTATCAAGCAACACCCTATAACGTAGAAGGTATTAAATAAACAAAAAAATTCGCTGCTAAACACAGCGAATTTTTTAATTTATATCACAAGTTCGGGCACCCGACTTTAATCCTCATTTTGTCTTTCTGTTTGATTTTGCGATTCCGATTTTGCTTTGTTCTTTTCCCGAATCATTTGACGCAGCTTATCCAAAGCGGAGCTTAAACCTCCTACACTGTCAATAATGCCGACCCGTACCGCCTCTTCCCCGTCAATAATACTTCCGACATCCGTAGCAATTTCATCCGTTCTCATGACTAAAGACCGAAATGTTTCTTCACTGACAGAGGAATGCTCCGATACAAATCGGACAATCCGATCCTGCATCTTTGAAAAATACGAAAAGGTTTGCGGAACACCGACTACCAAACCGTTCATTCGGACCGGATGAATGGTCATGGTGGAGCTCGGAACAATGAATGAATATTTTGCCGCTACCGCTAAGGGAACTCCGATAGAATGTCCGCCGCCAAGCACCAGAGAAACAGTCGGCTTTTCCATGCTGGCAATCATTTCTGCAATCGCAAGCCCCGCCTCCACATCTCCGCCTACCGTATTTAAAATAATCAACAGCCCCTCAGTCTCATCGCTCTGCTCAATAGCGGCAAGAAGCGGTATGATATTTTCGTATTTTGTAGTCTTTTGCCCGGCTCCAAGCAGATAATGCCCCTCAATTTGACCGACGATGGTCAGGCAGTGAATGGTACAACCCTCGGTTTTTGTAATGATAGATACACTCTCACTGCTTTGACGAGTCGGTTCTTCTTTCGGTTCATCCGCTCCCGGAACTGGCACACACATCCCCGGATATCCCACTTCATTGCTGAAATTAACATCCCATATTCGTTTTTGCCCCTTCTTCTCTTTGTTCATTTTCGGCCTCCTGCTTTTTTAATATTTTGTAAAATTTCGCAAACTTTTATACAAAATTCATATTCAATAAAGTTTTTTTAAAAAGTTATTTACTTTTAAAAGATTCTATTCTATAATACTTTTTAGATTTTAAAAATACAGTTACGGAGGAATTATCTGTTATGGAAAATAAAGTACTGATTGAAACCTCAGCAAGACACGTTCATCTCACTGAACAAGATATCGAGACCCTTTTCGGCAAAGGTCATCAATTAACCTTCAAAAAGGATCTGAGCCAACCGGGTCAGTTTGCCTGTGAAGAACGGGTAACCGTTGTCGGACCGAAAAAGGAATTGAAAAACGTAATCGTTCTCGGTCCTGCTCGTCCGGAATCGCAGGTAGAGCTCTCTTTGACGGATGCAAGATCAATCGGAATTTCCGCTCCCATCCGTGAAAGCGGTGATCTTGACGGAAGCGCAGAATGTAAGTTAATCGGCCCCTGCGGTGAGGTGCAACTTACCAAAGGCGTTATCGCCGCAAAACGTCACATTCACATGACTCCGGCAGATGCCGATGCTTTCGGTGTCAGCGACAAACAAATCGTTAAAGTAAAATTCGACTCGGAAAGAAGCATCATTTTTGATGATGTTGTCGTCCGTGTAAAACCCAGTTTTAAGCTTGCAATGCATATTGATACAGACGAATCCAATGCCGCATGTGCATTTGGCGAATGTTACGGAGAAGTAATTAAATAATTGTCCGAGCATGCAATCTGAAAAACGAAATCTTTTCAGTTGATAACGGGACACCTGCGCTTTGGGTGTCCCGTTTTTCTGTTAAAAAACGCTGCTGTCGTTTGACAGCAGCGTTCCTGCACATTGTATCATTATAATGCCGAATAATACTAAACAAAGGCATTCATGTATTTTTAGCATTTTTCTCGTTACGAAGCTCTTCCAATTCATTCATGAAAGTATCCACGTCTTTAAATTCACGATATACAGAGGCAAAGCGAACATAAGAAACCTCATCTATTTTTTTCAGTTTATCCATCGCCAATACACCGATATGCTTGCTGGAGAATTCCGTTTTCAGTGAATTCTGCAATTCGCTTTCAATTTCATCTACTATTTTTTCAATTTGTGCCATAGAAACCGGCCGCTTATAGCAAGCCTTAATTAGGCCATTCACTAATTTATTCCGGTCAAAAGCCTCACGTTTCTTATCCTTTTTTATAATCACAATAGGAACTGTTTCCACAATCTCATAGGTAGTAAAACGTTTTTGGCAGGCAAGACATTCTCGACGGCGACGTATACTTCCGGAATCCTCAGTCGGGCGGGAATCCACTACCTTGCTTTCGGTATAACCGCAGAACGGACACTTCATATTATTGCTCCCTTCACTGCCGAAAATAATTGAATCGCTTACTGCAGTATCTGCTAACATAGTATATTGTATAATAATCTTTCAGTATATGCAAGAATATATCAGAAAAAATTACCGATTGCAAAAAAATTTACAAAAAAGTCTTGTAAGAATATACAAAATAGAATATAATATTATTTATGATAGCTTTGATTTTAATATCATAAAATTATACTTTTGGAGGATAAACATTATGTCTATCAAAGTTGCTATTAACGGTTTCGGTCGTATCGGACGTCTTGCATTCAGACAGATGTTCGGTGCAGAGGGTTATGAGGTTGTTGCAATCAACGATCTTACTGTTCCTTCTATG
>CAKRMZ010000057.1 GCA_934365155.1 uncultured Eubacteriales bacterium
GCACAAGGTCGTTATGCTCTGTGCGACAAAGTCGCTGCAGGCGATGATTCTATCACCGTTGACGGAAAAACCATCAAAATTTATGCAGAAAAAGACGCAAAAGATCTTCCTTGGAAAGAACTCGGTGTTGACGTTGTATTAGAGTGCACCGGTTTCTATACTTCCAAAGAAAAAGCTCAGGCACACATTGATGCCGGTGCTAAAAAAGTAGTAATTTCCGCTCCGGCAGGCAAAGATCTGCCCACGATCGTATACGGCGTTAATGAAAAAACTCTCAGCAAAGACGACAAAATCATCTCTGCTGCATCCTGCACCACCAACTGCTTGGCTCCTATGGCAAAAGCACTCAATGACTATGCTCCGATTCAAAGCGGTATCATGACCACTGTTCACGCATATACCGGTGACCAGATGACACTGGACGGCCCGCACAGAAAAGGCGATCTCAGACGTGCTCGTGCCGCTGCTGCCAACATCGTTCCGAACTCCACCGGTGCTGCAAAAGCAATCGGACTTGTTATTCCGGAATTGAACGGCAAGCTGATCGGTTCTGCACAAAGAGTTCCGGTTATTACCGGTTCTACCACTATTTTAGTTGCTGTAGTAAAAGGTGAAAACGTCACAAAAGACAGCATCAATGCTGCAATGAAGGCTGCTGCTACTCCTTCCTTCGGTTATACGGAAGAACAACTCGTTTCCTCCGATATTATCGGTATTACCTATGGTTCTCTGTTCGATGCAACACAGACAATGGTAACGGATATGGGCAATGGCATGTATCAGGTTCAGGTTGTTTCTTGGTATGATAACGAGAACTCCTATACCAGCCAAATGGTTAGAACCATCAAATATTTTGCAGAAATCTAAGTCTGTAAATTCAACAGGACCGGCGATATGAAATCGTCGGTCCTGTTTTTTATCCATATAAAAACCGTCGCATTGAAATTCAATGCGACGGTTTTTACATAAAATAATTACTCAAATACGCGATTTCACCCAATCGGAATTTCAACTGATACCGCCCACCGACATAAGATAATTTACAATGCCGTCTGAAATTCCCTGAGCCATCTTCTGACGCCAATCTTCCGTAAGCATCAAAGCAGCGGCCTCCGGATTTGTCACAAAATCGGTCTCAATCAGTACGCTCGGAACAGTAATTTTCCTGCACACATAATATGCTTCAGAGGCCTTCATTGAAAAGCAACGCGCCAAAACCGGTGATACAACCGCCTTATCAATCGACTGTGCGATGGACTGTGCAAGCTGTGGAGTTATTTTAGGATTGTTATTTTCATAATAATAAATACGGGTCCCGCGTGTGCTGGTATCGCTTTCAAACGAATTGCAATGAACAGAAATAAAATATGCAATTTCAGAATGCGAATTGAAAAACTCTACCCGTTTTTGAGGATTAAACAAATACCACTTTTCCCCGCTGGGTTTTGTATCGTTCTCCCGAGTCATAATTACCTGATATCCGCGGCTTTCAAGAATTTCGCGAATACGGAAACAGATATCCAAAACAATTTCTTTTTCACTGGTGTTTTTTAAATAATCCGACACGGTACCGGGATCATCATACCCATGCCCCGGATCCAAGCAAATTACTTTTCTTCCGGGCGATACCACCGGCGTATCGACATCACTTGTAATCGAAGGAGGTACCGCGGTCACTCTATCTGTTATTTTTTCTGTTGCTTTTCCCGTATTTTTTCCTGTATTCAACTCATCGGTTTCCTCAGAGTTTATGTCGCTTGAGGTAGCCTTATCCGACGTAATATATGCATCGGAAGTGCCGTCTGCCGGCAAATTCGGGTTAAATTGTCCCTTTATGGCCAAAGCAACCGATACGCATATGCCGACCAAAAGAACGATCAGAACTGCTAAAAATACCAATTGAAATCGCCGTTTCCGCCGATTTGCAATTTTTCGGCTGAGATCCATATTGTGGCGATTTTCAAACCCATTATTGTGAAAAGAATTGTTAATTGTAAACACCGTCGCTTTCCGCAATTCAAACAAATAAACCAAACTACAATGTCATTATCTCAAAACCTAAAATAAAAGTCAAGTTCTTTAAATACATTTTTTGGAGTAAAAATATTCCGACGAGTACCGAAATTTTACCGGTTTATATAAAACTATCGTTTTATTTATAATAACACAATACCGTTCTTTTCGCACTCTTGTTTCGTATTATCATCCCAAATAGACACTTGCACTTCTCCGATATGTGCCTTATTGGTCAAAAGCATGCACAAGCGGGATTGACCGATACCGCCGCCTATCGTCAGCGGCAATTCTCCATTCAAAAGCATTTTATGGAACCAGAATCCCCTGCGTGAATCACATCCGGATTTCGAAAGCTGCTCATCCAAAGCTTTTTCATCCACACGGATTCCCATCGATGAAACTTCGAATGCACATTGCAAAACATCATTCCAGAACAATATGTCTCCGTTGAGCGACCAATCGTCATAATCCGGTGCACGGCCGTCATGTTTGATTCCGGAACGCAAAACATCTCCGATCCCCATTACAAAAGCAGTTTTATGCTCACGTACATATGCGTTTTCTCTCTCTTTCGGAGAAAGCTGCGGATATAGATCCTCCAGTTCCTGAGTCGTAATAAAGCTGATTTCTCTGCTTAATTTATTCTTTAAAGCGGGATATTTCGCTTGCAGAATTTCCTGTGTGTCGCAAATTGCATCTACAATTTTCGTAACAATCATTTTAAGAAAATCAACATTTCGATCCGAACGTTCAATTACACGCTCCCAATCCCACTGATCCACATAAATGGAATGAACATTATCCATCTCTTCATCGCGACGGATCGCATTCATATCAGTATAAAGTCCGGTACCGGCAGCAAAACCGTATTTTCCCAGAGCCATTCTCTTCCACTTTGCTAAGGAATGTACAATCTGAGCAGTCGTTTTTGTTTCGGCAATATCAAAGGAAACCGGACGTTCCACACCGTTCAAGTCATCATTCAATCCGCTTTTCGGATCAACAAACAAAGGTGCGGATACACGTTTCAAATTGAGCACAGCACTCAGGTTGTCTTCAAAAGTTCGTTTCAATAGGCTGATTGCATTTTGCGTTTCATAAAGGCTCAGCGGGCTCTGATAGTTATCCGGCGCATAAAATTTACTCATAATAATACAACCTCAATCTTTTATGGTAATTTAAAAACGAAAACGTTTCTTTTGTCCAAGTAAAATTGCCATATCTAAAATAATTACTAAACAAAAGCAATTATATCATTCCTTATATAACATTGTCAAGATCGCTTTGGGTGCAGGATTCGTGCTCTGGATAATTCCTTCAATAATTTTTTAAAGCAAATAAAACTCTGTCCGTTGCGCAAAAGTTCAGGATATCCGATGATCGGAGACTGCTCTGCCCGATGGTCAGCTATTATCTTTTCCATCCATATCATGTGATACCAGCGACCGAACTTATAACCGCATTGATGAAACTCACCGATCTTTGAAAAGCCCAAATGTGCGTGAAACTCAGCACTGTTTCTCGTTAAATATTCATCATTTTGCTCCGGATATGCTATACAAGCATATAGATTAAGAATTCCCATATCATGCAAAGATTTTTGCAACGCTTCATAAAGGATCCTGCCCAGTCCGCACTTTTGAGCATTGCGATCAAGATATATCGTCATTTCGCAGGACCAATCATAGGCGGCTCTGCCGACAAAAGCACCTGCATACGCAAACCCCTTGATTTCACCGTCATACAGAATGACAAGGTACGGATACCGCCGCATCGTTTCTCGCATACGCTTTTTAAATTCCCTTATGTCCGGAGTATTGTATTCAAATGTAATCGCCGTATTTTTTACATAATAATCGTAAATTTCAAGAATACGTTTTGCGTCTTGTAACGTAGCATCACGAACTTCAATCATAACATCAACATCCTTACAACATATACTTATGCATATATTATATCACTTGTTTAAATAAGTATAAAGAACAAAAAAGCAAAAAAAGCGGGACTGTAGAAAATACAGCCCCACAATGGAATGTATGTGTACGACAAAATCTCGTTTTTGGGGCGATTTCTTAGAGTATGGCGGAGGATAAGTATTCTTTAACACATCGTACCGTATGTTAAGACTCCTTCTTCAAAAGTAAAACGGATTTTCAATGCTTTTCGTCCCAAAGACTTTTGTAGCCATTCGATACATCGCCTTGGCGTGAATGCGATCATGCCAGATGAATCGACGAAGCACCTTGCGGAGAGACCAATCTTCTCCATAGCTGCCTGCAATGACCGCATTTTCAAGGAAGTTCGGCTTTGCTTCCAGCACTTCGAATCCGCGTTTGCGGCACGCATAGATGCTCCCGTCGTTGTCAGCATCAACATGAATCTCCGAAAAATAATACTTGTTTACATTTTTTGTATGCACATACATTTCATCAGCCGAGCGCGGGACTTTGCCGTAAAAGGTCTTTCGTTCGGGAGCAGCCATTGCATTCTTATCGGGAACAGAATCATACAAGGAAAGAAAGTCCTGCGCTGATTTCAGTGCAAGTGCCTTTAAATTTCTATACTCTTCTGCTGTCAGCGGCGCTTTTTCACTTTCAAAAAGCACATCGGAATCCGCGTCACAGATCGCAAGCGCAGAAACCTTTTCCTCAATGATGGCGATATCCATACTTATTTCTGTTTTTTTGCCGCACCAATTAAGATAAGAAGATATTTCACCTTCCATTTTCCGAGCAGCAGCTTCCAAAGTTTCTCCGCGGGTATATGCACCTACAAAATCCACCGCATAAAGCAAAGTGTCGCTGCCGTTATGCTCCCATATACAATTGATCGCCATGGTACTTCCCCAATCGTTTTCTCTCATTTTTTATATTATAGCACATACCTCTTATTTTTCAACATTTCGCCGTCCCATGCAAGCAAAAAAAGCCCCCCACCCGTTTTATTGGATGGTGGGTTTCACTTATATGTTCTCATGAATATCCGAACCTACATATAAAAAGCAAAAAAAGAAGTGGTCTGTAAGAAAAGACTTACAGACCACTGCAAATGGCTCCCCGGACAGGGCTTGAACCTGTGACATCGTGATTAACAGTCACGCGCTCTACCGACTGAGCTACCG
>CAKRMZ010000058.1 GCA_934365155.1 uncultured Eubacteriales bacterium
ACAGCCAACCGTATTTCACTAAATATTTATCCGGTATTCGAAGCTCCGCCTCTTCGCACAGTTTCCTCAGACTCTCTTCTAAATTTTCATCCGAATAAAACGCAACATCTGTTAGCGGTATATACATATCTTTGGGTTGCTTGATGATAAATTGGATGAGTCCCCGATCATATTTCATAGTAATAATAAAATAATTATATAGTCGAAACGTAATATCAAATATTATCTCCTCGTCGTCTGTTTCAGTCACTTTTCCAATTACAATATCCTCTATTTTCCCCTTAAAAAACCTCTCGATTTTTCGTGCTGTATCCAAACCAAAATCATTCTTTAACTGCATACCAAAAATCTCCTTTCCAGTCCAATTTGGTGTATCCATATTTTTCCTGCAAATATTTCCATTCATTGTAAAGTGCGGATTTCGTATCTAATATAGGATCATGCGAAAATCTAAATCCTCTTCCTGTCTCCGCCGCAAAATCAATTCCCGGCTTGTTGAAGTATTCAAACATTATATCATCTGTAATATGATATTTATCTTTTGTCATATTCCATTCGTTGCCCATATCAAAATACACACTGCTTCCCGCTCGCTTGGTGTAGGAAGTCGCATCTTTTGCAAACCGCCCCAATGTCATAAATCCGTCTTCGGAGTCCGGATTCTTGATTGACAGCGCCCGCAGTCGATAGTAATCCGCAACCGGTATTTTCCCCTCAACCTTGCCGTCGATCACCTTCAAATAAGAAGGCACCTGTTTAAAACTATAACCTTTATAAGAGCCGCCCGGCGAATCGAAGGCCTCATCTACATCATACGGTGCTTTCCCTGAATTTTCAATCGAATTCTGTCGATCGCCCCAACGAATTCCTTCATCCGCAAGCAGGGAATCCCCGATTTCCTGTTCGGTAAGGGTCGGCTCATCAATGCTGCCTTCAATCAACTGAATATTCGGATCCGGATCGGACAGTACGTTGCCGGAACCGGTATCCGCCCCGTTTTTGGGTATAATGCTCGGCAAATTGCCCGATGTCGGCGGCTTCTCGGAACCGACCGACGCAATATAGTTTCGGGCGGCCTCTAAGATCTCCACCGCTTCTCTCACGCTGCTGTGCGACAACACATTGTTTTGCACCAACGCCTTAAAATACTCCACCTCTGAGGAAAACTGCTTCATCGCAGTCTCCGACGCTCCGCCGAAAGAAGTTGTCGCCGCCTGATATCCCTTCGCTGCCGTATCAATATGTTTTGTAAAAAGCTTGGTCCATGCGGCATAATCCGCATTGATTTTTGCCATGGTATCGCCCATTTTTGATTGGAGCTCTCCATCGGCCGCCCCGGCATATTTATCGGGATGATATTGCTTCGCCAGCTCTTTATAGGCATTCTTTGCCTCTTCTCGAGACATATCTTTGGAAAAATAAGGGCTTTCGTATTCGGAATTGCCGCCCGGAACTACTTTGTTGGAGTTTGATTTTGTGATTCCCGCCCTTATCAAGGATTCCAGTGCGAGAAGCGCAAAATCCACCAACATATCCATAACAATACGATTGTCCTTCGGATCATATCCCTCCGGGTATTTTAAATATCTTGCAAGCTCTCTGAAACCGCTTTTGCTCGCCGAACCGGAAACAATGCATATCCCGGCAGTAACGGCATTTGCCAAAGTATTTTTTTCCAGCTTCAGACACTTTAGAACAGATGGAGCGAATTGTCGAATCTTGCCCCCTACATAGCCTCCCAGTCCGCCGGCAGCCGCGTCTATCACAATATTCTTGGCGTATTGTATGGCTGAAATTTTACCGGTTGCAACATCTCCGAAATCCTGCAGGGCTCTATATCCCCCAATGGAAATAGCGGTTTTCAGTACGTCTGCCGCAAATTTTGGCAAACCGCTTAAAAACCCTGCTCCGGATGTTGCCAAAGTGGTCAGTGCAATCGTGGTGGCAGAGCCGCCAAGCTGCCCGATATAATAAGCAATTTTGTGCTGTGAATATATCGCGGCAATCTTTTTGTCAAGACGTTCACCGTAATCCGAATCTTCATCGATTAAACCAACAATGCCGGTTACCAAAGACGCGAGACCGGTGCCTTCATAAAAGCCATAAGCAAGTGCGTCCCCAATGGTATATTTCTTTTCTACAACTAAATCGAGATACTCTTTAGCGTTGTCATACCCCTGTGTATCATAGATATAATTAAATAATTTTACGACATCATCCGGTAAATCAAATAAATAAGAATGGTCGCTTCCCTTACTGTTAAATTGTGCCTGCGCAAGTCTATTTTTATTGATGCATTCATAAAGTCCGACATTATGTCCGGTATAATGATATTGGCTTTTTTCCTCAAAATCGTCATTATCCTGAAGAGCCCAATAACTAAAGCATTTTGACCAATGGCATTCGTATTCTAACTGTTCCTTTTTTTGCTCTAATTCACGGGTGCTTTTGCCGGATTTTTTAGTCTTTTTTATCTCCCTCCGAATCTCTTTGATTTCCGTTTCGACAGTATCTCTGTCTCGGATTTTACCCTTCCAGGTTTCGTAAATTTCATTTTGGTTCTCAACATATTTATTAAAAATATCTACACGCTCTACATATTCATCATATTTGCCTTTAGACATATCGCAGAGCCGATTATATTGATTTATGCCGAAAGCATATTGATTGGTGGCATTGAGATATTCATCATAGAGATCATAATAGGCTTGAAGCGCAACCGAACTGTTCGTCTCCTCAAAATTCTGTTGTGCATTCTGAAGCTTTCTCTTAAGAGATTCGATGTTCTCATTCTCAAAAAACAACTCTTCGCTTTTGGAATTGACCTCTTGTGCAAGTGCCTAATACTCCTCTTCTGCTTTTTTCGATTGATCCTCTAAGGAACCGGATAACTCCCATAGGCCCTCCGGCGGCATTTCGTAACTTTGAGTCAGCGCGGCACGTTTTGCGTCTTTGTAAATACTTCGCACCTCGACATCATATTGATCGCGATTCCGATCTCGATCCCGCAATGGCTTTGAGCCTTCCAAACGGAAACCCGCATCATTTAACGCATTCTCCCCATACCGTTCTTTTAAGTTTTCGTAATCGGTTGAATCCAGTAGTTTACTGCCCCGTGACAATACGATATATTTTTTATCTTCATCCGTTAATATTAAGGTGTTGCCTCTTACCTCATTCGCAATTTTCTTTTGGGCGTTGCTCAGTGCATAAGGATCGATCGCGTTTTTTCTGGCAATTTCTTCCTCCGTTCTTTTCAAATCGAATGAATTCAATCTCCGCCTTCACCTCCGATTTGATCGCTTTCACAGTAATATTTCAAATACTGTTTAAACTGGAATCCTTTTTCCTCCGAATACCCCCTATCTTTTATCCAATTTTCTACAGCTTCGCTGTCATATAACACATTCGGATTTGCTTTGTGATATTCAAATGCTGCCGAAGCGGCGTCCTTTTGCGTGTTGTCAATCCTAAAGCCTCGGTTCCGCAGTGCTTCGCTGGTAACGCCGAAAGAAGAATATCTCTCCAAAATTTCATCCCATTGATCTTGCGTCAGCCTTTTACTGCCGTATATATTCACTAAAAGCTCTTCCGTCTTATTGCCGAATCCTTTGGCAACCCCCGGACTGGTATCTTCTTTAAAGCCCGCCGCATACAGGGTCTGCTCACCGTATAGATCGCAAAGATAATCCCAATCGGCTGTCTCAAAAAGATAGCTTCCGTTATTCATAAGCAAAAGTGTTTTTTGAATGGTTTTCAGCTCATTGGCATCGCCCGTATATCCCAAAGTGCCAGACCCTGCGGTATCACCGTATGTAAGATTACCGCTTTTCAATAGGGACGTATCAATTCCGAGCTCCTCCAAATACCGATAATCACCCATTTCGGCCGCCTGCATGGCAAATGTTAATTTCTGATTCTTCATGGCGTATTCCGGATCTATCCCTAAATCCCGAAGCTTTGAAAAATCGCCGTTCTGTGCTGCCAACATGGCAACGTTATATTTCCGCTCAAAATCTACCGAATTGGAATCGGTATTGACTCCGAGCTTATTGAGCCAACTGTAATCTCCGTAATTCGCTGCTGTTTGCGCTTGTTCCCAATCTTTATCTTTTTGCGCATTTTGCCAGGTAATATCATCGATATATTGTCCGTAATTAAAACTGCGGTCTGCATTATATTGTGAAAGTTCATTCAAATATCGGTTATATTCTGTATTCGATGCCTCCTGCAAAACAGAAATATCCGAAAGCTGCAGGCTCAATTCATTTAGATATCGGTTATATGCCTGCTGATACAACTCGGGAACTTTGTCGGCTAACTGAGATGCATAATAATTCCCGGCCTGAGACGCCGCACTCACCGCATAGGAAGACGGAATCCCGCCGCTCGTCGCACTGGCTTCCCCCAAAGCATTCGCCGTGGCCCGATCCCCTTCTCGCACATACGCTTTCCGATATTGTGAATAAACCGGATCCTCCGCCGCATTATATTCAAACGGGTCTCTGTTTAGCAATTCATCGCGTTTCGTCTCAAGCTGGGATGCATACTTGTCGTTATACTTAGGCACCGTATCATAATTAAAACTCCCGGGAGATTTATCATTTATATAAAAAGAGGACCCATCCGCGCCGCCGCTGTATCCTCCATAGCTCCTTCGTGTACTCTCTACCTTGGAATGTGCCAGCGCCCTTTCTTCATCCGTTGTTGCATTCAGCCAATCCTGTTTCCCTTGTACAATCGTCATTCCTGCGTCGGGATGCATCTCAATCAGCCTTTTATCAGCCTCGCTCATTCCATCCCATACGCCGGCTTTCATCGCTTTTTGCCGTACCTGATCTGATGTAAATTTACTGTTTTCCATTGCTTCCCCCCTCATAATTCACTGCCTAAGTAGCTCTCATATACCAACGAATATAACCTCCATTCCCCCGAACCCGAAAGTTTAATACGGTAATGATCGTTGCGGCGCGGAATAATCGGCAGATAAAAGCTACGTTTTTTTGTTGCGCTCAGTGTGCGTACGGTATGCCATACACCATCC
>CAKRMZ010000059.1 GCA_934365155.1 uncultured Eubacteriales bacterium
ATGAATATATCTGCGATCGAAGAAAGACCATGTGCCAGTATTTTTTTGTGGATGATTTGCATTATCTCAGAAAAGGCGGACGTATCAGCGGTGCGAAGGCCTTGGTGGGATCGTTGCTGAAAATCAAGCCGATTTTGATGGGAGATGATGAAGGGCATATTGTTTCCTGCGGTAAGGCCAGAGGGAAACGTCTTGCTTTATCGGCGTTGGCTGATTATTACGAAAAGCTTTCGGCAGATAAGAAAAGTGACATCGGCGTTGCGCATGCAGATGACGAGGACGCTGCAAATTGGTTGATCGATGAGCTTAAAAAACGTGGATTTTCCGGCAATGCCTTGACGGTGTGCTATGAGCCGGTTACGGGTTCTCATGTAGGTCCCGGAACAGTAGCGTTGTTTTTCGCGGGAATTCATAAATGATATATACAAAAGGAGAAATTTTATGGTTCGTACTCCTTTGAGCAAGCGAATCTTGCCAAACTATACTCGCGCGGAGGACATCGCCAATATGGTGACTCATATTGTCGGCGGCGGAATCGGTATTGTCGCGCTGGTATTTTCCGTGCTGATTGCCGCCTTCCATCGGAATGTTTGGGGAATTGTCGGCGGCTCTATTTACGGATTTTCGATGGTTGCCCTTTATACGGTATCAAGCGTTTATCATGGCTTGCGACCGGGTATGGGTAAAAAAGTAATGCAGGTAATTGATCATTGCACAATCTATTTTTTGATTGCCGGTACCTATACGCCGATTTTGCTGTCGTCCATTCGGCCGCAGTTTCCCGCGCTGGCATGGACCATTTTCGGAATCGAATGGGGAATTGTTGCTTTTGCCGTAGTGTTTACCGCCATTGATCATAACAAATATAAAAAATTATCGATGACGTGTTATATCGGCTTAGGCTGGTGCATTGTATTGGTTTTGAAGGCTACGGTGCAGTCAATGGGACTTTCGGGTTTCCTTTGGCTGATCGGCGGCGGAGTTTCGTATACCATCGGTGCGGTACTGTACGGTATCGGCGGAAAAAAGCCGATTTATCACACCATATTTCATGTGTTTGTGGATATAGGAAGTATTTTGCAGGCAATTTGCATATTATTTTATGTTCTTTAATTTTTTCTTTAATTTTTGTAACTATTATAAATAATGCGGTACTAACTATTTAGAATTCCAAGTTAAGGAGCGGTCATGATTTACAATATTACATCATTTGAGCGGATCTATCGGGCGTATTACCACCGCGTGTATTCGTTTCTTTATAAAATGTGTCACGACTATGATACGGCTGAAGATCTGACGCAGGAAACTTTTTATCAGGCTTATAAGTCTATTGGCAAATACCGCGGAGAATGTGATATGTTCACATGGCTCGCGGCGATTGCAAAAAACATGCTTTTCAAGCATTTGCGAAAAGCGAAAAACGATCACATTTTAATTGATTTGTATGTTACCGAACCGGAGGCTCCGCTTTTTGACGATCCGGGTTACCGTCTTGTCAAGGAAGTAGAGGTCGGTCAGCTGCAGTATGCAATTTCCGCTATGCCGAAGAAATACAGTGAAGTGCTGATCCTTCGCATATACGCTGAACTGCCGTATAAAGAGATTGCAGCGAAGTTAGGAATATCCGAAAACTCGGCAAAAGTGATTTATCACCGTGCCAAATCTATGATCAAGGAGAATTTGCTGAATGATTAACTGTGCAATTGTTAAAGATCTGCTTCCGATGTATGCAGATAAAGAAACCAGTGCGGAGACTTCCGCTATGATTAAAGAGCATCTCAAGGAATGCCCGGAATGCAGAGAACGTTATCGCCAGAGCTGTCATATTGCCCGCTCCATGCAACAGCCGCCCTGCGGAAAACGTTATGAGTATTCGGTCCTTGCCCATAGAATCAGTCAGAGAAATACCATGCATTTTGTTGCCGGATGTGCGGTTGCCGCTGCTTTAGGCTATATTGCGGGAAAACTGATATTCTCTGAAAGGGGCTGAACCCGATGAATACTAAGACTTTGGACGGTAGCCGGTTCAATGAGCTTCTTTTTGCCGGGGCTGCCGTGCTGGAGGCCAATCGCGAAACGGTCAACAACTTGAATGTGTTTCCGGTACCGGATGGGGACACCGGAACCAATATGAGCATGACAATCAGCGGCCTTTCTGCTATGGGAACTCAGAATAGTTCATCCTCCATTGCAGATGTTTCCGCTTTAGCTGCGCGTAATATGATGCGTGCGGCCAGAGGAAATTCCGGTGTGATTCTTTCTCTGTTTTTCCGGGGTGTCGCAAAGGCTTTGAACAATCATGAAACGGCAGATCCCCTTTTAATGCTGAACGCATTTCATGAAGGCGCAAAATCTGCTGCGGCAGCGGTTGACAAACCGGTAGAAGGAACGATCCTCACCGTTATGAGAGAGTGCTCTGCAGAGATTGAACCGCAGGAAATAGATTTTGAAGAATTGTTTGAGCAGCTTTATTGGAATGCAGAAAAAATCTTGGAAAAAACTCCGGATATGCTTCCGGCGTTGCGCCGGGCTCATGTAGTTGACTCCGGAGGATATGGATTTGTTCGCATTTTAGAGGGAATGAAAGCAGCGATAAACGACGAACCGCTTCCCGAAATAAAAAAAACGGAGGATTCTATTCGACCTGCGGCAAATTTTGATGAATTTTCCAATGAAGACATTCGTTTTGCATTTTGTACCGAATGCTTAATGGATTTAAGTATTCCGTTAACAGATAATAAGATTGCAGCTTTAAAATCGGAGCTCGTCGAAATGGGAGACAGTATGGTCTTTACAACAGACGATGAGATTTTAAAACTGCATATTCATACCAATGAGCCGATGACGGTGCTTCAATTACTGTATCCTTTGGGAACCGTGCGCACCGTGAAAATAGAAAATATGAAGCATCAGCACACCGGTATGGCGGCGATGTCTGCAAAAGAGGGAAAAGAAAAAAAGGAAAGAAAGAAATACGGTATTTTTACCGTATCTCCCGGTGACGGCTTTACGGATCTTTTTAAAGAGCTCGGTGCAGATATTGTAATTTCGGGCGGCCAAAGCATGAACCCTTCTGCGAACGACATTTTAAAAGCCATTGAACAATGCCCTTGTGAAACTGCAATTGTTTTGCCGAATAACAAAAATATTATTTTAACCGCTAAACAGGTAGCGGAAATGTGTGAGGATTCCAAAGTGTTGGTTATTCCCACCAAAACATTGCCTCAGGGTGTTTCGGCACTTTTTGCCTATAATGAGTCCCGAAGCGCCGAGGAAAACAGAGAAGAGATGACTGACGCACTGAAAAATGTTTCTTCCTACTCTGTTACACAGGCGGTCCGCGATGCGGAGGTGGACGGACTGTCCGTTCGGAAACATCAGTATCTCGGATTATGTGAGGATAAAGTTCAAATGGCGGATGATGATTTGAATTCGCTCATTTTACATTTGGTTAACCGCATCCCTGACTGCGAGGTAATGACGGTATATTATGGCAAAGGTGTTAAAAAATCTGCTGCCGAAGATATGCTCGAAGAAATCGTTTCGGCGATCGGAGACCGTGTTGATGATATTTCATTGGTTTACGGCGGACAGCCGTTGTATCCGTATATTATTTCCGCCGAATAAGTTTTAAAAATACTGCTCATGGTTTCGATGAGCAGTATTTTTATATAATAATACTTATCGGCAAAAAACTTGCCGCTTCGGGAAAACAGCAAAAACATGTTTACCAAATGGATGCAGAAGGATGCATATTAGAGGAGACCACCGCCCCTTTTGAAAAAATCGGCTTCTGTCAATGTGAACGCTGAATGAATGTAACAATAAAATAAAAAGCGATTACCTCGCTCCCGTATTTCGGAGCAAGGTAATCGCTTTTTTGCCGGCGGGAGTTTTTGCTTTGCGCTTTGTTTTGTATGGTTATGCCACTGTCAAAAACGCATGGTAAAATAGAGCTAAAAACGGAGGAAGACACCTTGAGCGAATACGGTTATGTCCGAGTATCCTCAATCGACCAGAACGAGGAAAGACAGATTTACAAGGACAAACAATCCGGAAAGGATTTCAACCGTCCGATGTATCGAAAAAAGGAGATGTTTTGCATTTTTTAAGTATCGACCGTCTGGGGCGGAATAACGAGGGTATTTAAAGTCAGTGGCGATATTTGACACGCGAAAGAGAGGTAGATATATCCGTAATCGACATGCCGCTTCTTGACACACGTCGGGGGAAAGAATTTAATGGGAACATTTCTTGCAGTCATTGTGCTTCAGGTGCTGTCCTTTGTGGCACAGAAAGAGCGTGAGAATATTCGCAAGCGACAGGCAGAGGGCATTGCGGCAGCGAAGGCAAACGCCGTGAAGTTCGGCAGACCGACGATCAAAAAATCGGATAATTTTTCGGAGATTGTACAGCGAGGGAAGAGCGGCATTGCCAAGGCATGCGAAGCGGCAAAACTAGTGAATCCACTTTTTACCTCGTTTGCGGAAATACAGAGCGTCGTTGGGCACGGATAAATAAAAATCACTGTAAAAAGGTATACTCAGTGGGTTTAGTTCTATGGGTATAGTTCTGCGATACCGTTTCTTACACCACCCTGTACGAAAAAATTACA
>CAKRMZ010000060.1 GCA_934365155.1 uncultured Eubacteriales bacterium
TTGCGGGCATGTGGCAGCACTGACTGCAATTCCGTAAGATTTTGCAACTCGCACTATATCAACCGATTCTTTTGTGCTGATACAGGAAAGATGCAGACGGCACCCGGCACTTGCCGCAAGACTGATCATACGAGCGGTTTCCGCACTTTCGGCTGCATTGGGAATTCCTGGGAGTCCCAAAAAATCGGAAACCTTACCGTCATTTACAACTCCCGTGCTTTCAAAGGAGGGATTCTCCGACGCAGAGATAAACAGAATATCGTTTTCTTTGCATCGCTTCATCGCCCGGTAAATTTGTTCATCGGAGGCATTACTCCCGTCGTTACCGACCGCAAGAATATGATGGCTTTTCAACTTTTCAAAATCCGTTTCCGCAGTAACGGAGGCAATCGGAAACACTTTGCAAAATCCCCGTGTATTTGCCTTTTTCTCCATATATTCAATAGTCTTCAATTCATCATATGACGTCACGGAAGGAACTGCCGAAAACAGGGCCCCGTAACCGCCGCTGATCGCGGCGCGAGTTCCGGTAACGATATCCTCTCGATATTCCTGCCCCGGATCACACAAAGAGGAATCCATGTCAATAAATGCCGGACAGACGCAAGCTCCGCCAAGATCAATGGTACGGTCTGCCGTCAACGAAATATCGGAGGAAAAATCCCGAACAATTCCGTTTTGCAAAAGAATATTCATATGCTTTTTTTGATGGGTAACGGGATCAAAGAAACGAACATTTTTAATCAGCGTTTGTTTTTCCTGTTGCATGGATCTTAGCTCCTTGTTCGAGAAAACCCCAAAGAGTCGGAACGCTTTGGGGTTAAAACTTATTTTTTGATCGTATATCCGAGGCCACGCACGGTATGAATTAATTTGATGCCGAAACGATCGTCGATTTTGCTTCGTAAATAGCGAATATATACATCAACGATATTCCCCTCTCCCATATACGTATAGTCCCATACGTCATGGAAAATGTGATCCCGACGAAGAATTTTGCCGCGGTTCTCATAAAGATAGCAAAACAAATCAAATTCTTTTTTTGTTAATTCCACCGGTGTATCCTGGTAAAAAACGGTACGGGAATTTTCGTCGGTGCGAATATAATCAGCCGGGTTAAAGGTTTCCGTTTTGGGCAGCGTCAATATATTGTCGGGAGGAAGCACTTGAAGCATTTTTAAAATCTGATGACGAAAGTCCTCCATCAAAAAGGGCCGCTGCATACAGCAGTGCTGAAGACCGTTTTCCTCTTTCGTGCTGCGAGTTTTCAGATAACCGGAATCCGCAAGCAGAATCAGCGGAAGAGACTGATCCGCAAGCAATGCGGATTCGGCCGCGTGTGCCTTCGGAGATGAAGCATCCAAAATGCACAAATCGAAAAGTTCGGGATGAATTTCACAAAAAATTTCCGGCTCATATTGCTTTGCCAAACAGCCGAGTCTTCTCAATTCCGATGAAAGCACACGCCCGAGAAGAACGTCATGGGAGAGAATTAGAATCTTTTTCATAGAATGTCCCCTGCCGTCAAACCGTAAAAATCAATACAGTGACCGATAATCACTGATATTTGTGCCGGAAAAGTAAGCATAAATAATGCGATCATAATTAATACCGGCGTCTGCCAAATCCTTAGCGCCGTATTGGCTCATTCCGGCACCGTGTCCCCAGCCCTTTCCGATAAAATAGAAATTGCCGTTGGCAGTGGCGGGATTATTATATAAGGAAAGGTCAATTTTGCTTTGAATATCCGCAACAACACCGATGTCGTCAGATACGCTGCTGCCGTTTTTATAGTCGTAAAGATATTGTCCGTTTGCACCGAGCACCGGGACCATAGAATAGTCTTTGATCGTGGAAAGACCGTTTCCGGTTAAGACATATGTTTGTCCGTCCCCGACATAAGAGTTTGCACCGTTGCCGGAAATCACCGGAATCTGAACTGTTCCGCTACCGGAATTCGGGCCGCTGTCAATAACGCCATCCTTAGAAATAACGAAATTGGCCGAATATACGTATTTTGAAAACAGTCCCCGCACGGAATCCGTCTTTTTTACGGTGACGGAATGTCCGTAAATATCGGTGACAGTCACTTGATACACATATGTGGAATTATCCGCAAGCGTATCAATATGAATATCGGCAATGGAATCCTGCAGGCTAGAATAGCCCTTGGAATTCAGATATTGACAAAGCTCGGTCGGTGACACCTCGGATACCCATTCACCGTGCTGATACTTCGGATAGTTTTCCCAGGGGGTTTTAACCGCCATCATATAGGGAAACGTGCTTCCGCCCCACACCTGATGGATACTGACCGAATTTCCGCCGAAGACGGCGGCGTAATATACCGGTGCTAATTTTCCGCTATATGTAAGAACCTGAGCTTTGGTTTCGTCAATTGCAGTCAATACGTTGTCGTTGGTGCGTCCTCTGCCCAAATAAACCTGGCAGTTGGTCGTACAGCAGAGATCAAATCCGTATTCGGAATAATGCCGTCCTAAATGGCTGAGCGTATAAGTACGCAGGACAATGGCGAATGCTTTCTGGAGCTGATGATTCCAGGAAGCGGAAATTTCCCACGGCTGAACGCCGGCCATATATTCTTCAATATATAAAATGTTGGTCAGCGCCACTCCGTCACGGCCGGAAGAGGTAGTGTGACGGTGGAATTCAAAGATGCCACTGTAAATATTATTGGCCGGTGTTTTAATGCAGTCGATTTTTCCCGAGGAAGTTTGAATTGCCGAAAGTCCGAATGCCGCATTTCCGCCGCCATCAAACTCAAAAACCAACTTGTCGCTATTAGGATCAAGCAGCATAATTGAAGTAGAGCTGGGAGATGAAACTTGGCAGGAAATTCCGATGACCGGTTCCACAACGGCAATTTTTGCCTGCGCCCCGCTTACGGAAAGAAAATCGCCGATTTTAATAATGCGTTTGCCGTTTTCATAGGCAGCAAAAGCATAGATCAGAGAAGAATAAATGCCGGCATTCTGCAAATTCTGATTGATTGCCGAAACCGCATTTTTCTGGTCCTGTTCATTGGCATATTCTGCATTGACCCGAATTTGATATGCCCCGATTGTAACGGTCCCGGAGGTCGCTACATATTGTCCGGACTGCTTGAACAGATTAATGTCGCTGGCAGCGGTTACCGTTGTATTGGAAACGGAATAAAGTGAAGTGAAATTGTTTTGGCTGTCTACCGCACCGAGTTGGAAACCGTAATCGGTTTTCAACTCGAAGCTTGCAGTCACGTCATCACCGTACACTAAACCGACACGAATTTTGCGATTGTCGTATTCTTCATTGCTCATCGCCGATATTTTAAACGATGAATACTGTACGATCATGACAACAATGCCGATTACCATCAGTACCGCCAAAGCAATACACATTACACGGACAAAGATGGTAATAGCGGGTGTTTTTTGCTGCTTTGAATTCATGGCTCAACACTCACCTTTCTGAATAATGAAATTCACGATGCCGTATGGATACGGTTCATCAGGAATTGTTGCTTTCAATGCGGTATTTTCCGCGGATCATAAACCACGCCTCTCCTTCAGTTACCGCAATTCCACGGCCGTCCGCACGGGGAATCATCAATAAGTGGTTAATTGTAAGGGCGTCGCTGTTGTATAGCTCTTTGGCTTCGGTAACATCACTGAGGCCTTGGTTTTCAAACGGTGAAACTGCAGTCGCTTTACCGGCGCGCAAAATGACCTCGCAAGCCGATTCGGAATAGAGCGTTTCACCTGCATGCATCTGAATTGCGCTATACTGATTTTTTGTCTCAATATTCGGCAGTAATACTTGATTTACATAGCTGAGCGTGATCAGCGGGTCCGATGCAGAACCGGTATCAGCAAAAACAATGATGGCAAATACAGTCAAGGCAGCCAAGGAAGCAGCTAAAATACGAGTCAGTTTTTTCATAAATACATTCCTCCGATTATTTTTTATTTCGTGTTTAAAGCAGACTGATTTGCAGTTCTGCTAAATCTTTTTCTTCCAATACGGTGCCGGACGCGGGGATTTTTGTTTTGGTATACCGTGCCACATTGGCAAGGCTTTCTTCAAAGCCGCGTTTTGCAGATACAACAATCTGTTTCGGTCTCAGTTTCATCAGCAAAACGCCCACAGAAGTTCGGGTGCTTTTTTGCGGAATCAGTTCGGAATTTAAAACAATCGCTTTTTCTGCGTTGTTCGTAATCATCACCCCAAAAGGCTGATCCTCGAAAAATATTCCGACAACGGGAGAAGATACATTGAAGGCGGAAGTCAGTTTTTTTCGGTTGGATTTTGTCTGGTAAGCCGACAGTGGGACGCGAATCCCCTTTCCGTTTTCAAAAATATACACCATATTGTGTTGCATGTCCCCGTCTTTGATAACCTTCATAAAAACGGGCCGCTCATTCTCGTCAAAATTAAGCTTTGCGGGAAGAAAATCACCCAAAGCAGAAGCCTTCACCGCATCAAAGTCGCTGGCTTTTGCCCGATAGATTTGCCCTTGGC
>CAKRMZ010000061.1 GCA_934365155.1 uncultured Eubacteriales bacterium
CTGAAAAACGATGAGTCAGAATTGGTGATTCGCAAGGGGAAACTTTCTATTAGCGATAATCTTAAATATTATCTTGATGATGATACTGTTTCAAAGAAACAAGTGTATGCTGTAGCAATCAAGTTTTTCTCAAATGATTATGAAACTTATATAGTTGAAAAAACAAAAAAAGCTGAGGATAACTTTTTTGCTCAAACAGTGAAGCTCGAAGAAGAGCTAAATCAAGCGAAGCAAACTCTGTCTTCTGATTTATTCCATCAAACGGAACAAGTGGTGACAGAGCGTTGGAATGAATTGGAGAGAAAACTGCGAGAAGAAACAAGCAAAATCAAATATGATGCATATGTAAAATATATCAAACAATGTTGCCTTTGATTGAAGAATTGGGAATTGATGTTGCCGAGAGGGTTATTACCTTTGTTCAGCAGAACGAAGTATGGTGTTCAGAAATATACTGCATAGCCTATTTGGATGCTTATCTAATTGAGCAACTTAATTACGTCGTTTCAGACAAGGAGTTCGGTCTTGGAATAGAGCTTGCGCCCACATTTGTGGATCAGGATTCAGATATTGTTGATTTAACTGATGCTTATTTTTCCAACCTTGTCGAATGAGTCATACCTTCATATGAAGGAGAACCACTTATAGATTGAACAAAAAGCGATAGTTCGTAGTAATACGTTTCTATCGCTTTTTATATATGTTATCCTTTAAATACATATCAAAATAATTGTTTAAAGATACAAAACGCAGAAACCTTTAGCTTTTCTTTTACGATATTATTAGTGAAGACAGGTATACCGGTTTATAATAAAATTGCATTAACACAGTAAGTGGCGTACGTTCTATGTATAAGGGTGTAATCACCGATAGTGACATGGAAGTACCTGAATGACAAAAGGAAAAATGCTCTTGCTCCGTAATTGGAGCGAGAGCATTTCCAGTATCCGTATGCAGCCCGAAAACCGTCAGTTAACAGATGATAAGTAAATTCGTTCCTTTTAATCACCGTTAAGCAAATGTTTTCAAGGCTTTTTGATATTTCTATTTTATTGTATATGTTTTGCAGCAATATAGTCAAGAATAGTTTCTGCTGCCTTTTCCGGACCGACGGAGGAGTCAACGGTCAAATCGTAGTTTCCCGCCTTACCCCAGCGTTTCCCGGAAATATGCCTATAATAGGAAGCCCTGGCTTTGTCTGAACGGCGAATGTTGCGTTTGGCTTCGGGCAAAGAGTCACCGTATACCTCCATGATTCTTTCGGTGCGATATTCTATCGGCGCGTAAATAAATACCCGGATAATATTTTTGTATTCTTTCAATACATAATCAGCCGCTCTGCCCACAATTACGCAAGATCCGTTATCGGCAATTTTACGGATAATGTTGCCTTGTGCACGAATGGCACGTTGGACTGCATGGGAACTCAGGTACAAATCACGTAGAGCATCCGGCGCGTTTTTATGTATATCGGAAATAAACTCACGGTCAAGTCCGCTTTCATGTGCGGCAAGTGCCACCATTTCTTTATAGTAAAAGGGAATTCCCAATTTCTGCGCGACCAGTTTTCCGATTTGTTTACCGGATGAACCGTGCTCCCTCGCAATTGTGATAATCACACCCGGCTTTGAAGGCTTTAAGGCTACAGTATCTCCGTCGTCTGCTAACATCGGTTTTGCCTCACTGACATAATCCTTTTGGAGGAACTTACGATAAAACACAGCACCTACAGTGCTTGTTAGCAGTTCTGTGACGGGGAAAGTCAACCAAAACCAATTCAGTCCGAGCCGAGAAAAAAGATACCCGAGCGGTACAAACAAAACCACCGTGCGAACCACGGTCAGCACAGAGCTTTTTAAACTGGAGCCGACGGCTTGGAAAAATACCGGAAAAATCAGAGACGTGACCATCGGCAGAAAACTGATGCCGACAAAAGGAAAGCCGATTCTGCCGATATCGATCACGTTTGTATCGCTTGTAAACACTCTAAGCATTTGTGTAGGGAAAGAAAGAAAGCACAGCGTGCCGAGTGCCATAAGCGCAAATCCGAACAGAATCGCCGTTGACAGTGTTTTCTTACAGCGGTCAATATTCCGCGCGGCATAATTATAGCTGATGACCGGTACAATACAGGTTTGCATTGCGCCCAGAGGAATGAAAAAGAATGTTTGCCATTTATAGTAAAGACCGAGAGCCGTAACGGCTTCATCACAAAAGCTTGCTAATATCAGGTTAAGACCCAATATGTAAAAGGTATATGCCGACTGCATCAGTATATTCGGAATGCCGAGACGGAAAATTTCCGCAATATGATGCGGATAAACATTTACTCCCGGAGACCTTCTAAATCCCTTTCTCATAACAACTATTGCAGCTACGATTTGTCCCGCAACGGTCGCTACCGCAGCTCCCGCAATACCCATTTCCGGCAGGCCGAGCATACCGAAAATCAGGAGTGGATCGAGAATAATATTCGTAACCGCACCGAGGATCTGTGCAAACATCGGCGTTTTCATATCGCCGTTCGATTGCAGTATCTTGGTCCAGATGCTTTCTAAAAACAATCCAAAGCTGAATACACATACCAGCCTGCCGTATATAATAACATCCTTGATGACAGCCTCTGAACTCGTGGACATTCTGGCATAAAAGGGCATAATCAGATAGCAAACCGTAGCAAACAGTCCCCAAAGTACCACTGCAAGCGGTGTGCCGACGCCGGCATACTCATCTGCCTCTTTTCGGTTTCCCGTACCGAGCTTTGCAGCCATCACCGTATTGATCCCCACACCGGTTCCGACGGCAAATGCAATCATCAAGAGCTGCATCGGATAAATGATGGATAAGGCTGTAAGGCCCGAATCCGAATATCTTCCTACAAAAAGGCTGTCAACAATATTATAAAGTGCTTGAATCAGCTGCGCTAACATAACCGGCGGGGCAAGCCGGAGAAGGATTTTGCTGATTTTTTCCGTTCCGAATATATCTGTCTGTTCCATGATGGCTCACCTTAACTTCTCAGTCTTAAGATTCTGGTTTTACAGTGTATTTTGAATCTGATTTATAATCCATTCGCAGATTAACACCGCCATTCCGGAGGCTGCAGCAACAACAATCAAATTTTTCTTGAAAAAAGAAAGCAATAATGCGACAACCAGTCCGACGGATGCGGAAAGTATATATGATGTGGAATAAAAAATTGCCGGAATTGTCATTGCGCCGAGCACAGCATACGGAACATAATACAAAAATGATCTTATATAAATATTCTGAATCTTTTTTTTGCACAGCACAAGCGGAATCATACGTATTAGGTAGGTGATGCCCGCCATCGAAATTAAGTAAACAGGGAAGGAGTTTAAAAATGAAGTCATGATGATTGTTTATCCTCTGCTATATCGCTTTGAATCGGGAAAATAAAGGTCATGATGATACCGGATAATACTGCGCAAATAATAATGACAAAGCCCGATGATAGGAAAGACAGAGCCGGGATATATCGAAAGGCGCAGCTTATCGCTACGGATAAAAGAACGCAAATTGCGGTTGGATATGATTTTCGCATAGCGGGAACAATAATTGCAATAAACATTCCGTAAATCATAATTCCGAGTGCCGAACAGATGAAAGGCGGCAAAACATTGCCGGCCAAAGCTCCGAGCAGCGTTCCAAGACTCCAACAGAAATACGGCAGAATCACAATGCCGTAAAGATACGACCGTGGGAGCTCATAGGGCTTCGAACTGGCGACTGCGAAAATTTCATCGGTATTGGAAAAGGAAAACAAGAATCGATCAATCATGCGAACATCCTTTCCGAGCTTTTGAGAGAGCGAAACGGACATCAACGAATAACGGATATTGATAATGAGCTGTGTCAGTACAAGCTCGGTAATTTTTCCGTTCGCTGTTATAATGGGAACTGCCGCTAATTGCCCGGCAGAGGTTAGATTGGTCATGGAAATCAACAGCGTTTCGAAAACATTCAGTCCGGCATTTTTAGCGAAAATTCCGAATGCAAACGATACGGACAGATATCCGAGCCCGATTGGGAATCCGTCACGAAAGCCTAATTGAAAATAGTTTTTTTGTCGCTTCATAATTCACCTGAAATGG
>CAKRMZ010000062.1 GCA_934365155.1 uncultured Eubacteriales bacterium
TCGTTCGTTTCCTCATCAAAGTAACTGCGGAGGGTCTCTTTATAAATGTTGGTCGCCTCAATCGCAAGCGGACTGTCAAGATATACCGGAAAATCGGTAAGAGCAAGCTGTTGCTCCTTGATGCGCCGAAGCATATATAGGAGCTCCTGTGTCCGTCCGACTGCAAAGGACGGAACTACCACATTTCCTCCGCCGGTAATCGTTCGATTGATTATCTCGGCAAGCCGTTGCTCCAGATCCTTCGGCTGTGGCAGACGCAGGCTGTCACCGTAAGTAGATTCAATAATCAGAGTATCCGCTTCATCCGGCGCATTTGGTGGGCACAGAAGCGGTCTGCTCGGCGTTCCGACATCACCCGAAAAACCGACATATTGAGTTTCTCCGTTTTCGGTCACCGATATCTTAATGCTTTTTAATGCTTTCCGAGCCCAGCAGATGTTCTGCGTCATAAAAGACAGCCGATATGCCGTCACACGGCTTCACTGCCATTTTGTAATCAGCCACCCGAAACTGCGGCATAAGTTTTTTTACATCGTCAAGGGTATACAGCGGAGTGTATCCCTCCTCACCGGAGCGCAGTGCCCTGCGGTCCTTCCAGACCGCTTCCGTTTCCTGAATGTGTGCAGCGTCGGCAAACATAATGGCGCATAGGTCGCGTGTAGCGGTCGTTGCATATACATTCCCGCAAAAGCCGTTTTTAATCAATAGAGGAAGCTTTCCGAAATGATCGATGAGGGCATGTGTGAGAAATACAAAGTCAATGGCGGCGGGCGGCACGGGGAGTTCGCGGTTTTCATAAATATCCGGCCCCTGCTCCATGCCGCAGTCTACCAGAATCTTTTTGCCGCAGGCTTCAAGCAAAGTGCAGGAGCCGGTAACCTCGTGTGCTGCACCGAAAAACGTCAGTTTCATAAAATCCTCCGTTCACGTTTTTCAGTTGCCGGACTCACTAACTATATATAATCGCCTTGGTCTTGCATTGACTGATAAACAGATAAACAGTAGCGGCTACGGCAGCAACCGTAACAATAGCCGATGCTGCAAGAATAATCTTTTTCCACTTTTTCATGTTTTTGCCCTCCATTATAAAACGATTTTCAGTCCGAGAACCGACGGTTTCAAGCGGTCGGCTCCTTTTCCAGTCTGCCTGCCTATTTTGCGCCAGTTTTCTTCGGGTTTTTCAAAGAAGGCGGCAATTGGTCAGTTTCCGGAAATTCATGATGCGGCATAGGATCTGTTTCCGGATCATAGATCATATCAAGATCCGGAACATCCGGTTCCGCAATACCGCGGCAAAAACCACAGTAAACATCGCCCTCCGGTATGAGTCTTCCACAGTGTTCACAGTGTTCGTAAGTCACCATCATGTCGGTTTCCTCCTTTAATTTTTCTGCAATTTCTCGCAGTTCGGAAAATACTCATATTTACGGCTTTCTCTTTGCCTATATTGCTTTTCCCTCTCTGAATCAAGTGAAAAGCGCTTTCTTTTTCAATTCATGCATTTAGTCTTTTAACGTTTTCGACCAGCCCGAAAAACGCCACCAAAACCCAAGTGACCCGACAATGAGTGAAACTGCTATTTCTTTCAAAGAAAGCTGAAGCAAAACAGCAAACAACTCAATCGCAATGCCAAAAAATATTTTCCTCACCCTTTTGCTGCATTGTAATTCCGCAGCGCTCCGCCTCATCCTGAATACGCTCGGCTGTCGGGAAACCGTCCTTATGTGCATTTTTACCTTTCGTTTTCGTATAATCGTATTCGTTTATCCCCCTAAAGAATCTGATTTTGCTTTATTCTTTTGTCAAGAATTCGTTTATGTAATGTGTTTCCTATTCTCCACAGACAATAACCAAACAAACAACCGAACAAGTTTAGCAGCACATCGTCAATATCCGCTCGTCCGGTCAGGGTAAAAAGTTGAACGGTCTCAACCGCAATAAACGCCGCAAAAGATATAAAGAGTGTCCAACTTAGCTTTTTTGTTTTGATGCTAAGCAGCGGGAGGAAAATGCCGCACGGAATAAAGGCAATAATATTCCCGAACAGATTGACATAGGCGTAATGCACCATAACGCGGTTGGTTCCATGCAAGATGAAGTGTATCTGATCACGGATTGTCTCCAAAGGAATTATATTGATATTTTCACGTATGTTCTGCCAATAAGGCATAGTTCGTGAACTCGGAGATCTAAAGAGAATAAAAGCTGCATCATTACAACACAATAGACGACGAAAAATATCTGTACCGTCGCTTTTCCATGGCGTTTCATTTCTTCCTCCGTCCTACATAAGAGTCCATTTATATAACAAAAGCAGGCACATTCCAAAAACGCGCCTGCACCACGCGTCTGTCAAAAACGGCGCGTTTAAGTTCCGAAACTATTCTGTTCTTTTCCGAACGATATAATCGAATTGGCTTTCTGTTTTTGCTGTTTCCTTTCATGATGAGACAACTGTTGCCTATTTCAATCAGCCATTCGATGTATACCTCGTTTCCGTATACTTTTTTTCGAACTTCTGCGGCGTGTTCGGCAGCATAATAAACCAATTCAACTGGCTTAACCGAAGTCAAACATTCATATTCATCAAGGATAAGAGTGTTTTCCCTTTTCAACTTATCCAAAAGCCACAGACAACAAGTCTTCTTTTCCCATGTCATTTTGAGTCATCCTTCACATTGGACAATTCGGAAAAAACAGCCGCACTGTCCCCATCATCATTCTCTCCTGCTCGGTTTTTCGTTTCGGCAAAGGCAGGGGCCGGTATCTGAGATGCCGGTCGAACCGGATAATGAACGAATACCGGCTCCGGGAGGGGGTGAAGCTCTTCATTTTGGCATTCCGGACAAACTCCCTCAAAAATAAGACGATGCCGTATAATCTTATAGCCGGATTGTCTTGCAATCTCTTCATCCAAATACGGTTTATATGGGTAAGGCGCGTCTATTACCTTTTTACACTTAACACAGAATATATGATAGTGCAGATCGGTGCGCAGGTCGTATCTGTCGGCTCCCGGCACTCGCACATGGCAGATCAGCCCGTCCTCGCAAAGCAGATTCAGATTGCGGTATACGGTACCGTGGCTGATTTTCGGATCCGACTTATGCACATCATTGAATATCTGATCAGCCGTTGGGTGATCTGTCCTCGCCTGTACTGCCTGTAAAACCATTTGCCGCTGCTTTGTCTCTCTTCGTATTATCATCGGTTTTCATCTCCATATTCTTTTACTGCCCGCCCTGCCTGTCCGGCACAGGACGAGCAGCAACTGAAGCAGGCTGAACATCAGCCGCTGCTCTCATTAGAATAAGCAATAGGGCTATACATTTTAAGATAAATCAGCATCTGTCACCCAAAGGCCGTGCAGATTGCAATAAGCATATACTGCTTCAACTTCGTCTCCTTTGCAAATGGCAAAGCTGATTGACGGCTCGCCGGTCG
>CAKRMZ010000063.1 GCA_934365155.1 uncultured Eubacteriales bacterium
AGGACTTGAACCTTCACCGAGGAACCCCGACTAGAACCTGAATCTAGCGCGTCTGCCAATTCCGCCATACCCGCATAAAATTATGAATTACCGATAAAGTAACTCAACAGATTTATTATAATGGAAATTCCCTGTTTTGTCAATAGAAAAGATTGCAAAGTTTAAATAATTTCTTGAGAATCCCTCCAAGTTTTATTGATCCGTTTTTATTTATACTGCTTTTGCCATTAAATTTGTGTATCCATAATAATTGCTGAACCATAGAATATCATATTTCGATATTGCAGATAATAATGAATAAACTGTATTCAAATCGATGTATTTTATCTTATGTTTTTTCATAGAAAATACATTGACTTGCTGTATTTTTATGTGTTACTATTAAGAGTAGATAATTGCTTTCAGTAAATATGATTGTTCCGTAAAAAGCTTATTGCGACATTGGCTTTTTGCAGTAGATTAATCGAATGGATCTATATATTTCAATGTGCTTGAAGAGAGGAGCAATAATGAGAAAAACAAAAATCGTTTGCACAATCGGTCCTGCCAGCAGCGATCGGCAAATTTTCACCAAAATGTGTAAAGCCGGAATGAACGTGGCCCGGTTGAATTTTTCACATGGCACGCACGCAGAACACCAAGAAAAAATTAATATGATTAAAAGTGTCCGTGAAGAATTAAATCTGCCCATTGCAATTATGTTAGATACAAAAGGTCCCGAATATCGCATCAAAACCTTCCAAAATTCTAAAATTCTTTTAAAAGACGGCGACACTTTTACATTTACAACTCGAAATATTGTAGGCGATCAGTCGATTGTCGGAGTGAATTATGAGGGATTGGTGGATGACCTCGAAATCGGTGATCGCATTCTGTTGAATAACGGTTTGGTTATATTTGAGGTAACGGAAATTTCGAATACCGATATTCATTGTAAAGTAATTGCCGGAGGCGAACTCTCAGACCGTAAAAGCATGAGCTTTCCGAATAAAATGCTCCACAAAGCCTTTTTAAGTGAACAGGATAAATCGGATTTGCTGTTTGGTATTCAAAACGGAGTTGATTTTATTGCGGCTTCTTTTGTATCCTGCAAGCAGGATCTTATCGATATGAAGTCCTTTCTTGCACAAAACGGCGGCGACAAGATTGATATCATTGCCAAAATTGAAAACCGTGCCGGCATTGACAACATTGAAGAGATTTGTGAAGAATGTGAAGGCATCATGATCGGACGGGGCGACCTCGGCGTAGAAGTTCCCTTTGCGGAGCTTCCTGCTATTCAAAAATATTTGATTACAAAATGCCGCTTGCTCGGCAGACGTGTCATTACCGCAACCGAAATGTTGGAATCTATGATATATAATCCGCGCCCTACCCGTGCTGAGATTTCCGATGTTGCCAACGCGGTATATGACGGAACCAGTGCCGTTATGCTTTCGGGCGAATCCGCGGCAGGAAAATATCCGGTAGAAACCGTTAAAATCATGTCGGAAATTGCGGAAGAAACCGAAAAGCGGATTCATTATGACAAACGGTTTCGAAACAGCGATTTTAAAATCAAGAATAAAGCAGACGCAATTTCGCATGCTGCATGCGGTATGGCGATTGATCTCGGTGCAAAAGCGATTGTCGTATCCTCTATGTCCGGCATGACCGTGCGTATGGTCTCAAGATTCCGTGCTCCCGTGGATATTATCGGCATGGCTACCAATCAATCGGTATGGTATAAGTTGGCACTTTCCTGGGGCGTTATTCCGGTGCTGAGCGAACAATATAATTCTACCGATGTATTGTTTTATCAAGCGCTTCAGACCGCGAAAAGAACAATGCATTTAAAGAGCGGCGATAATGTGGTTATGACGGCCGGAAATATCAATGGGCAAGCCGGCACAACCAATCAAATCAAGGTTGAAACCGTATAAAATTTAAAAAAAAAGGAATCGGGATTATTCCCGATTCCTTTTTTATTTTATCTTTTTTATTTTTCAGCGGAATCCGAAGCTTCTTTTTTTCCTTTTTTTCCGGAAAGCATCACATTCGTAAGGATTCCGAGAATCAGAGCACAAGCGATGGAGGTAATGGTAACAGCCCCGAAAGAAACCGTCATACCGCCGATACCGGTGATCAAAATTACAGAAGCGACAAACAGGTTGTGGTTGTCTTCTAAATCTACTTTTTGGATCATTTTCAAACCGCTTACTGCGATAAAGCCGTAAAGAGCAATGCAAACGCCGCCCATGACACAGGAAGGGATCGAATTGACAAAAGCAATGAAGGGGTTGAGGAAAGAGATAATCATGGCGCACACTGCAGCCGTTATGATTGTGGCAACAGAAGCATTTCCGGTGATCGCTACGCAACCGATGGATTCTCCGTATGTCGTGTTAGGGCAACCGCCGAAAAATGCACCGAACATCGAGCCTACACCGTCACCGAGCAAAGTGCGGGAAAGACCGGGGTCGGTAAGAAGGTCTTTTTCAATGATTGTGGATATATTCTTATGATCCGCAATATGTTCTGCAAAGACAACGAAAGCAACCGGAATATAAGCTACCGCAATGGAAGCGATATAAGAGCCGGAAAGTTCCGAGATGCCTTTCCAAGCGGTTAAGAATGTAAAATTAGGAAGGCTGATGAACGTGTTCAGGGTAACTCCGTCGGCAACTAAGGCATTGAAAGAAGAATAGTCGATAATCATCAGAGCCGGAATATGTGCAATCGAACCGATAATATAGAAAATCGAAGCAACGGCATATCCGGAACAAATACCGATAATAAAGGGGATTAAGCGGGCAACTTTTTTGCCGAAGGTCGAACAAAGAATGGTAACCGCTAAAGTAACTAAAGCACAAATGATAGAAACATATACGGATCCTTTCTGCGTCAAGGTATAAGATCCATCTTCACTCTTTTCTACCGTGATATTTTTATGCTCACTGCCTTCGGGAATGCCGTTGGAAATATCAACGTCTTTATCCACTACGGTATAACTGATACCGTCATCCGTAGCCTTCTCAACGATTTGATAATCATCTGTATTCAGGACAGAGACATGAT
>CAKRMZ010000064.1 GCA_934365155.1 uncultured Eubacteriales bacterium
CAACTATACATTTTGATAGTAGATAGCTTTTTAAGTTGTTTTGAGTGTTTGACATAATTTTCTCCTTTAAATTTCTTTTTTTTATTTTGCCAAATTTATAAAATAATATTACTTTAAAATTAAATATTTAAAGTATTTTATTGACGTAGATTTAACTCTAAGCAGTAAACTAATATTTATATATAAATTATTAATAATTTACTAAATTTAATAGTTGAAACTTATATTATGGATCCTTGTAATATAGATTTTTTAAAATATTTTCCTGCAAATATTTTGCAAATCCGGTATTTGTGGTATAGCGCTGCAGCTCATCTTTAATCTTATTGTTAATACTGCGCTTGTGGCGGCGAATATCGGCAAGCTCTGAGCTTGCTTCATCTGCAATCAATTCTTCCGATATGATTGCACGATTAATCTTAAATCGTAAGCTTTCGTTGGTTAATAAACGTTCAAATAACGGATTTAAAGAATCCGTAGTAAGGTTTTGAACCGCATGATAATCACAAAGCTGCTCGGCGGCAGTTAATACCTTTGCTATCTGCATCAGCTCTTTCGGAGTTAAAGCGGCACCCTTTTGCGCACGTTCGATAGAATCATTGATATCGAAAACTCCGCTGATCGGCGGATATCCTTTTGTTCCGATTAATGCTTTTCCATCCGAAGTTTGGCGCTGCCAAAGCGAAATATCGCGAATTGAGTCACTTGCAATTAAGATCTGCGCTTTTTTCTTTCCGCCTTCCGTTACGGCGCAGTCCTTCAATTGTGTAATAATTTTATCAAATTCAAGAGTTTGTAAGGTTTTCTGAGAACACTTCATAAAATCAAATATGAATTCCCTTTCTTCATTCATCTAATAAGGAAAGACTGTTATAGAATTCGAGGCTTGGAAAACTGCGCTCTAAATGACTGACCAAATATAGTTCGGTAAAACGGCAAAGCATCTTCAAATCTTCCGAAGACGGCAAATCAAATAACAAAAAACGGTTTGCCGGTGAATTTAAAATGTACTTCAAAGCGGCGATAACAGAACTATTAAGCGGGCAAAGAGGCATTTTAAAATCATTATAATCAGCAAATGTCAAAAGGTCGTTTTTTTTCTTTTTGCATTCCGAACAGATTAAAGTGCCGTTTAAAATATCGAAATAATAGAATGCAAATTCTTTGCGGCAAACCGAACAGCATTCAAGATCCGGCATATAGCCGATGATTGATATAATCCGAAATTCAAAAGCAGCCTTTAGCAAGGCATAGGGCTTGATTTTTTCGCAAATTGCATATAAAGAATTCAGCGCAACCCGCAGAATCTCTTCTGCCGGCTCCTGTTCCAAGGTCACATCGCAAAGAAGTTCAATCAAATATGAGGCTAAAGCCAAGCCCTCCAGCGATTGCCGCAAGGCAAAAAAATCATTCAGGCAATAGCAATCATTCAGCCAAAATTTCCCGTTTTTTTCGTATAAGTCAAATTCATTATAGCAGAAAAGCTGAATACAATTTAAAAATTGCGACTTCAGCTTACGCACCCCTCTGCAATATACCGACATCTTGCCGTGCTCGGCCGTCAATATTGTGATAAATTTATCGTTTTCCTTTTGCGCGATTTCTTTGATAATCAGTCCTTTTACCGTGAGCAACATAACATATAACCGGCTCTCCTATATCTTTGTGCTATAAATTATTGGAATCGAACCCGAAATTACTTAATGCACTGGGATTGTCACGCCATTTTTTCTTTACCTTAACCCACAAATCCAGATAAATTTTTGTGTTAAAAAATCGTTCTAAATCTTGACGCGCCAATGTCCCCACTTTTTTAAGAACCGCACCGTTTTTGCCGATAATAATTCCCTTGTGAGATTCTCTTTCACAGTATATTTCCGCGCGGATTCGAATTCTTTTGGCTGTCTCTTTAAAATCTTCAATTACAACTGCGGTTCCGTGCGGGATTTCATCTTCCAAAGCAAATAATAGCTTCTCACGAATTACCTCAGACACAATCTGACGTTCCGGCTGATCGGTAATCATGGAATCCGGGAACATCCACGGGCTTTCCACCAAATAGGAATCAATATGATTCAGAATCAAATCCAAACCGTCGCACTGCAAAGCCGAAATCGGAATTACCGCATCAAAATGATATCGTTCCGAAAACTCTGCAATGCATTTTAGAATTTTCTCTTTTGGAATCTGATCGATCTTATTGATCAGCAAAATAACCGGTACTTTTTCTTTGCTGAGCTTATCAAGCATCTCTTTTTCAATTTGGTTTTGAGGCTTGTCCGCTTCAACCATGTAAAGCACCACATCCGCTTCCGAACCGGCGCCTGCCGTTGCTTTCATCATATAGCTGCCGAGTCTTGTCTGCGGCTTATGCATTCCGGGTGTATCCAAGAAAACATATTGGTTTTCCCCTTTGGTAAGAATACCGGTGATGCGGGTACGCGTTGTTTGCGGCTTTGCGGATGTAATCGCTATTTTTTCACCGAGCATTGCATTCAGCAAAGTGGATTTGCCCACATTCGGACGGCCGATAATGGTAATAAATACTGTCTTTTTCATATCTTATCCTTTGTTGTTTAACGTCTGATACCGAGAATTTCTAAAATTTCATTTTGCTTTCGGAACATAATTTCCTCTTCACACGGCTGCATATGATCATATCCCAAAAGATGAAGCATAGAATGCACCGTTAAAAAAACAATCTCCCGCTCAAAGCTGTGTCCGTACTCTTCTGCCTGAGATTTTGCCTTATCAAGCGAAATAACAATGTCTCCGAGCATCACCGCCTGCTTTTCATAATCATATTCGAATTGGTCTTCCTCGCTAAGCATCGGAAAGGATAACACATCCGTCTCCCGATCGATATTCCGATGTTCGCGATTCAGCTTATGAATTGTCTGATTACT
>CAKRMZ010000065.1 GCA_934365155.1 uncultured Eubacteriales bacterium
CCTGCTGGCTTCTAATCTGGGGCATGCGTGCCGATGTGCGAAAGATATATGAAGTAAGCGATTGTGATAAAGAATAACACTTCCGTGCCGTCCGTTCAATGACGGTTGTCAATTCGAACATACGCAAAAGACAACCGCTGTTCAGCCGAGCGTTCAGCTTAATTTGTCTGAAAAATCCGGTGACAATGCCATGGCGCGCAAGCCGTCAATGCTTGTCAGTTCAATACATCCCCTTGATTTGTGAATCAGTTTTTTGTCATTTAGTTTTTTCAGAGTTTTGGTTACTCTCTCTCGGCTTGTTCCTATATGCCGTGCAATATAGTCGTGAGTAAGGTGTAGGTGTGTCTTTCCGTACCTGTCGTATTCGGCTACAAGAAAAACGGCAAGACGCTTTTCCAGACCGTGAAACAGAATCCACTGCAGTGAATCCATAACCAAATTAAATCGTTCAGCGATCGTCTCATAGGCAAAGCAACGAAAATACAGGTTGTTTCGCATCAGCTGCTCCATAATTGACAGATTGATAACGAGAACCTTACTGTAGCGGTCTGAGGTAAGAGACACCTGAAAGGATAGTTGGTTGAACAGGCTCAGAGCAGAGAAGATACAAATACTTTGAGCAGAAAGAGAAAACAGGGTGATCTCTCTGCCGTCCGGCGACAGTAAATGCGCTCGGATTCTGCCCTCGACCAGCACCATCAGACCGATGTCCTCGTCTGCCATGGACTGAAGAATGTATGAGTCTCTGTCAAAGGAACGAATATAGGCGTTGTTGCGAAGCATATCCTTTTCGATATTGTTTAAATGATCCCAAAACGGCAGCGCGTGAAGATGTTTTGTTGTTATGTTCATTGGGCGCACTCCTCTCATCTTATAATTATTATATCATATCTTTTGCACCGTTGTATAGTGTCGCAGGCACATAGAAAAAGGGGAAACAGGACTTAGACCTAGAAAACCGACCCCGAATTAACGTAAAGAGTTTGGAAAATGTCATAAAAAACACCCCAAAAGGAGGCCACTTCAACAAAAAATGCTGAGGGAATAATATTACTTTTTGTAGGTATGTTTTCATAATGATTGACTGACCGCGCCTTTTAAGGTTGAGGGCAGTCTTTTTTTGCGAAAACGCCCTAAACAGTGCCTGGGTCACATATGGTATGTATTTACAGCACAGACAATAGGTAACTGCTATTGTATAATCAAGATGTCATAATAGGACTGTTGTGCCTGTTACCGGAAATTATGCGGATTGTTCGGGAAAGGGCGATGGCAAAGAGAACCGGGGGACAATGGTATGACCGCATTTGACGATGTCCGGCAGGGACGGGGTTGCAGTTATCTTTCGGGTACCCGGGTTGGCATGAGGGGCGGGAGACCTCTCTTAAATTGGAATTGCATTTGTGTGAGTTTGATTATACAAAGTATCCGCTGGAAGAAATGGAAAAGCTGTACGAGTATTTGTTTGGTGAGGCAACCGGTTTTTGCGATCATATCGAGGCGGAAAGAAAATTTTTAGAAGCTATAAAAAATTTAACAGCGATAAGTAAAAACTCTTTTGGAGGTCTGTCGTATGGCAAAAAACATAATATCAAAAAGAATTCTGTTCATTGTTGGGGCGGTATTGTGCTGCATTTTCGCAATAATTCTTGCCTGTAACCTGACAATAATTATAAAAGGCGTTGTAAATCCAAAGGTTCCGCCGTCGGTATTCGGCGTCACGCCGATGGTTGTGCAGTCGGGCTCAATGAGCGGCAATGCCGAGGATCATATTGAAGTGGGAGACCTGATTTTTACGGTTAAGCCCGAAACAGACAGGCTGAAAGCAGGCGACATCATTTCTTATATGGACGGCAATATCGCCGTAACGCACCGTATTATTGAGGTGCAGACCGACGCGGACGGAAAGCGCAGTTTTGTAACCAAGGGTGATGCCAACAGCACTGAGGATCCGGCAGTCAGTGAGGATGCTGTATTCGGACTGTATAAGGGGCGTATTCCGGGGCTCGGCGATTTCGCCATGTTCCTGCAAAAGCCGCTGGGTATGGCGGTATTTATCGGCATCCCTGTGTGCGCTTTTATTACATATGATATCATCCGCCGCCAGAGAAGCTCTGGCAGAAAGGATAAGGAAACCGAAGAGCTGAAAGCGGAGCTTGAACGGCTCCGTGCCGCTGCGGGAGAAAAGAGTTCCGAAAAAGAAGACGGCGGCAAAACATAATAAACGGTATCTTCCGCGAAACCGGTGCCACAGCCGGACGAAGCGGTGATATATATGAGGGTAAGTCCTCACGTTGAGGCGATTTCTGTCGTCTCACGAAATCCAAATGACGGTATTTTATCGTCTCAACAATTATTATATCAGGAGGAATGTTCCATGACTTCAAAAAAGAATTGGACGCTGAGAGCAGCAGTTCTCATGCTTGCTCTCGTACTTATCACCTCGTGCTTTGTCGGAGGCACCTTCGCGAAGTATGTAACCAGCGGCAGCGGCAATGATTCCGCCCGTGTTGCTAAGTTCGGCGTGACCGTTACGGCGAACGGAGATGTGTTTGCCAAGGAGTACGACACTAATGATCAAACTGTGGTCGGAACGATTGCCAAGTC
>CAKRMZ010000066.1 GCA_934365155.1 uncultured Eubacteriales bacterium
GGGCAATGTTTTGCTGCTGTTCTTATTTTCCTGTCTGTTTGCATCACTGATGGAATATTGGACCGGCTATCTGCTTGAGAAAATTTTCGGAGCAAAGTGGTGGGATTATTCATCACAAAAGATGAATATGAACGGATATATTTGTTTGAAGTTTTCTTTGCTTTGGGGCCTTTGCGGAACTTTATCGGCGAAACTTATATATCCCGGAATTTGTTATATACAACATCTGATCCCCCCGGGTCTTTTAGGATGGGTGCTGCTCGGTATTGTATTTGTGATTTTTGCTGATTTTGTGCTGACAGTGATTACGGTTTTCCAGATGAAAAAAACGGTAAAGCGTCTGGGTATATTGAATCAGCAGATGAATGAAGAGGAATATCAATCGAAACGCCGTGCTGAAATTGAGACGAAAAAAAGCAAAATTGAAAACCATATTCGCCGTTATCGCAGACTGTATTTTAAATTGCTGTCGTCTTTTCCGGGATTCCGCTTAAAATCCGATGAATCGACACTGGATGAGCTGAAAAGTAAGGTGCTGCATTATGAGCAAAAAAGCAGGGAGCTGATTGCCAAACAGCGCGAGAGAAACTCGGAAGCATATGAGCCGCATATTCCAAAAGGAGAACCGGCGCCGTTTGCCTGCGGAATATGCTTTACCAAGCTTTTTTGGGTATTTACAATCGGTTGTGTTGTCGGCGTTATCATCGAAACTATTTATGTACTGGCGGTAACCAAACACTTAGAAATGCGTGTAGGCTTGGTGTTGGGTCCCTTTAATCCTGTTTATGGGTTTGGCGCGGTGATTATTACGCTTTGCTTATATAAGTTTTATAAGACCCGTGATATTTGGATCTTTGTTGCCAGCATGATTTTGGGCGGTGCCTTTGAATATACCTGCAGTTTGTTTCAAGAGTTGGCTTTCGGCACCGTGTCTTGGGAATACAGTCAAACACCGTTAAATATCGGCGGCAGAACCAACTTGCTGTATTCTTTCTTTTGGGGAATTTTAGGCCTGGTATGGATCAAAGAGATTTATCCGCGCCTTTCTCGCTTGATTGAAAAAATACGTCCAAAGCCCGGAAAGATTATTACGGTTGTTTTGTGTATCTTTCTTTCTTTGGACATGCTGCTTTCCGTGGCGGCGGTTTATCGCCGTACCGAACGGAACAAAGGCATTCCGGCCCGCGGAGCGGCAGAGGCATTTTTAGATCATTATTTTAACGATGAAGTCCTTGAGTTTATTTATCCCAGCATGCAGTTTACGGAAGAATAATAAAAAGTTCATAATTTTTTATAAAAAAGTGAAAAAAAGAATAAATATCGTTCACAGAATTCATTTATAATAAAAGTATCGATTGATTTTTTCATAACAAAAAAAGAGAGAACGACAATGTTTGTCGTTCTCTTTTTTTGTTGCCGAGCAGCAAGTTTTAAACACCGTCTTGAAAATGCTGTTCGATTTTATCCGCAACGGCGGAAAGAAAATCATTCGGCATTGTTTCAATGACGCCTCGATCGCATAAACCGGCCACTGACGGGTCTATGGGGAGTTTGCCTAAAATTTCAACATGGAAGCGCTCCGCTGTTTTTTCAATATGGCTTTCGCCGAACAGATGAATGTGCTCGTTGCAATGCGGGCATTGAATATAGCTGTAATTTTCTACAACTCCAAGCACCGGAATATTCATCATGCGTGCCATGTTAAGCGCTTTTTCCACAATCATCGAAACCAAATCCTGCGGACTGGTTACAACAATAATTCCATCTAAGGGAATGGACTGAAAAACAGTCAGCGGTACATCGCCGGTTCCGGGAGGCATATCGACGAACATATAATCTACATCGTTCCAAATAACATCTGACCAAAATTGCCGAATCATACCCGCGATAACCGGACCGCGCCAAACTACGGGGGCACTTTCGTCCGGCAGCAGCAGGTTTACACTCATGACTTCAATACCGCTTTTGGTTACGGCCGGAAACATACCGTTTTCAGATCCTTGTATGGATTGCGGAGGCAGGCCGAAAGCTTTTGGTATCGAGGGGCCGGTAATGTCTGCATCTAAAATAGCGGTACGGTAATCCCGCCGACGGAAGGCAACGGAAAGCGCCGAAGTAATTAAAGATTTTCCGACTCCGCCTTTGCCGCTTACAATACCGATCACATGCCGAACATTGCTAAGCGGATTTTGCGGCGCAAGGAGGCTTTCCTGTGATCTTGATGAGCAGGACGCTCCGCAAGTAGAGCAATCGTGAGTACAGCTATCATTGTTTGCCAAAATTATCACCTCAAAATTCAGATAAAATACGAAATCAAAATAAATCAGTCGATCTCGAAGATTATTATATCCATAAATCAAATATAATTCAAGTGGCAAATAATCAAGATTGTTTTATGAATTCCGATTTGCCGGTGACAAAAAAGTAAAAAATTACGGTAAAATGAACAAATTTCTTTATTTTTTTTCTAAAATCTATAGAATTTTTTAAAGTAGTATAGTAT
>CAKRMZ010000067.1 GCA_934365155.1 uncultured Eubacteriales bacterium
ATATTATGCTGCATATCCGGAACCTCGATATAAGAAATCGCGCCGCCCGGAGAAAGTGCCTGAAACTTTGCTTCTAATTCTAAATTGTCAAAAGCATTGATATTCTCAGTAACATGCACATGATAGCTGTTTGTGATATAACTGCGGTCGGTAACACCTTTGATAATACCGAATCGTTTTTGCAGACATTTTGCAAACTTATAGGTTGTGCTTTCCAAGGGAGTTCCGTATAAAGAGTAATCAATATTCTCTTCGGCCTTCCATTTTGCAGTATACTCATTGAGTTTATGCATAATTTCAAGTCCTAATTTTTCGCCATCCGGCTCTGTCAGTTTTTTGCCGCTAATGCTGTATACGCACTCCCAAAGTCCCGCATAACCGAGAGAAAGAGTCGAATATCCGCCATGCAAATACCGATCGATCGTTTCGCCTTTTTTTAAACGCAGTAAAGCGCCGTGTTGCCATAAAATCGGTGCGGCATCTGATAATGTTCCGCTGAGACGTTCATGACGGCATTGAAGCGCACGGTGACAAAGCTCCATCCGCTCATCAAAGATCTTCCAAAATTGCTCAATGTCTCCTTCGGCAGACAAACCGATATCGACAAGGTTCACGGTAACAACGCCCTGATTAAACCGGCCGTAATATTTCGGCTTTCCGTTTTCATCCACATAAGGCGTTAAAAAGCTGCGGCATCCCATGCAGGTATAGCAGTTCCCGTTCCCGTTTTTATCAATTTTGTTTTGCAGCATGATTTTTTCGGAAATATAATCCGGCACCATTCGCTTAGCGGTACATTTTGCTGCAAGCTCGGTTAAATAGTAAAAGCGGCTGTCTTTGTGAATGTTATCTTCCTCTAAAACATAAATGAGCTTCGGGAACGCAGGCGTAATCCAAACACCGTTTTCGTTTTTTACGCCGCGGTATCGCTGCTTCAGTGTTTCCTCAATAATCAAGGCTAAATCATGTTTTTCACGTTCATTTTTTGCCTCGTTCAAATACATGAACACCGTGACAAAAGGAGCCTGCCCATTCGTGGTCATTAAAGTAACAACTTGATATTGAATGGTCTGAATTCCGCTCTTGATTTCTTCACGTAAACGTTTTTCCGTAACATAATTTATTTTTTCATCCGAAAGCACTTCGCCGATTTCGCGGAATTCTTCCTCTACTTGAACACGAATTTTCTTCCGGCTGATATCTACAAAAGGCGCAAGATGTGTTAAGCTGATGCTTTGTCCGCCGTATTGGCAGGAAGCCACTTGTGCGATAATTTGCGTGGCAATATTACAAGCAGTTGAAAAACTGTGCGGCTTCTCAATCAACGTTCCGCTGATTACAGTTCCGTTTTGCAGCATATCCTCTAAATTTACCAAATCACAATTGTGCATATGCTGCGCAAAATAATCCGCATCGTGAAAATGAATAATTCCCTCTTCATGCGCTTCTACAATATCTTTCGGAAGCAGAATACGCCGAGTAATATCTTTGCTGACTTCACCGGCCATATAGTCGCGCTGAACGCTGTTTACAGTCGGATTTTTATTGGAATTTTCCTGTTTTACTTCTTCGTTGTTGCATTCGATTAACGATAAAATTTGCTCGTCTGTCGTGTTGGATTTTCGAATCAAAGCGCGGTTGTAACGATAGGTAATATAGTTTCTGGCTACGTCAAAAGCCCTTTGGTTCATGATCTGGTCTTCTACCATGTCTTGGATTTCCTCGACACTGAGAGAGCGATTCATATTAAGTGCTGCACTTTCAACATCTTCCGCGATGCGCTTAATTTGTACCGGTGTCATTCTTGCACTCGGTACGACGCTTTCGTTTGCTTTTGTCACGGCAATTACAATTTTTTGCGGGTCAAAAGCAACCTCTGCACCGCTGCGTTTTATAATTTTCATAACATCCCCCTTTTGCCGATATCAAACTTCCTCTTTTTTAATTTGATAATCAGGCAAACTCCACACATCCAAAAAGTTGTACTTTAATAATAACAAGATATAGTTGTTTTGTCAATAGATTTTTACAACATATAGGTGTTTTTTCTTGTTTCAAGAATATATCCACAATATATAGTTGCAGTGTTCGAAAGCCTTATTGAGTCCGCAGATATGCAGTTTCTTAATTATCTACACCCTGTACTTTACATTTATTGAATAAGATGTTAGAATGAAAAAGCAAAAATAAACTTTTATTTATATACATCATTTACCTCTCTGTTAAGCATTCATATGGGGAGGATTTTTACTGATAAAAATATCAAAACTCAAATTTACGTACCATTTCAGGTG
>CAKRMZ010000068.1 GCA_934365155.1 uncultured Eubacteriales bacterium
CGGATACACGGCAAGAACCGCATCCGCATTGCAGCTTCGGATGATTGCAATGTCCGTGGTAAAAATCACGGATTTAATTCTTTTTCCCATAATAACGATACCCTTGGCTTTGTAAATTTCTTCGGGCATTTCTAAATATTTTGAGCGAAGTTTGCCGGCTATTCTCGGCAGTTCTTTTTTATCCATGAGTTCCTCCTGTTATTTCAAGTCTTCCGGGGGATTCTAAATATATTTTTCCACATCAATATACAATTTTCCTTTTTTCGATGTTCCCGTGACTCCGTTGTAAATCGCTTTTCCTTTTCCCCGCAAAACAATCTTCTCGCCACCTTTCAAAGCGAAATCGGGCTTGCTGATTTCACGCCCCGATACGAAGACTTTTCCGTGAGAAATGGCACTGACGGCATCCTTTCTGGAGATGCCGAATACACCTGATACTATATTATCAATTCTAGGTGATGATACCGTGAATTTCAAGCTAATTGTTCGGATTTCCGTGCTGTTTAAAGCAGAAATTTGCGATTTCTTAACGAGGACGCTGACAGAGCCAACCTGCCGGAAATTCTCAGCCAAATAGTCCGCAAGCTCTGAGGCAACTATGATTTGCGCACCCTTTTCGTGAACAAGAATATCTCCGACTTTTTCCCTCTTAATGCCTTCGCCCATCAAAGCTCCCAGATAGTCTCGATGTCCAAGGGTCTTATGCTCTGCGGGCGGAATTACAACATCGAGAAGGCAAATAGGACAGTTTTCAGGATTCTCTTCAAAATATTTCGTCAAAACACGGCAAACTGCGTAGTTTTCTTCTTTTTCATTCCCCAATTGAGGCAGTGCAGAAATTTTTTCTGAAACACCCGTATAATCGGGAAGAAATACGACCTGACGACGCTCTGCTTCTGCATAGCCACCATAAAAAAAGACTCCTTCGCGACGATGCGCGCGCAGAAACCCGGAAAGCATGCTTTGCTGTTCCATCGTCAAAAAATCACTGTTCATAATTGTATAATAATCGAGGAAACGTTCATATTTCTCCTCAATATTTTTTAAAAATAAGTTGTTTTCGTCCATTTTCCGTCCTTTTTTTGTACCCTTTTTCAAGCTTTCGTGATATACTATTCTTTATTGCATAATGATTATACACGATTTGCTGCAAGTATGAAAGGAGATATTTATACAAATGAAATACGAATACAGACCATCGGGAGTTTGTTCCCGCGCAATTTTGCTTGAAATGGATGGAGATGTTTTAAAGGATGTTGAATTCATCGGGGGCTGCAACGGAAATCTGAAGGGAATCAGTTCTCTTGTAAAAGGGATGACCTATGAAGAATTAAAGGAAAAGCTGTCGGGGATAACATGCGGCTTCAAGGGAACTTCGTGCCCGGATCAGCTCGTGAAAGCGGTTGAAGAGGCGATTGCGCATGAATAATTTCATTTTTCGGCATTTTATAAAAGATTGGGAAAATATAAAAGATCCGAAGGTTCGCGACCAGTACGGAAAGGTAGCAGGTATCGTAGGAATTTTATCGAACACCTTGCTTTGCGTGATGAAAATTTTAGTCGGACTCATTTCGGGCAGCATTGCCATCGTGGCGGATGCAGTCAACAATTTAGCCGATGCGTCATCATCGCTGATTACTTTGATTGGATTTAAACTGGCAGGCATGCCGGAGGATAAGGAGCATCCGTATGGACATGCGCGGATTGAGTATCTGGCAGGACTGCTGGTCTCGGTCATTATTATAGTGGTAGGCCTAGAGCTTGGGAAAAGCTCGGCGGAAAAGATTTTTGCACCGACGCCGACGGAATTCAGTCCGACGGTTGTAATCGTGCTGCTCCTTGCAATCGGAATCAAAATCTGGCAGGCCTGCTTTAATATTTCGGCGGGCAGGCGAATCGATTCGATGACCCTGATTGCGACAGGCGCGGACAGCCGGAATGATGTAATCGCAACTTCTGCGGTTCTCCTGAGCCTGATTATAGGCGAACTCTTCAAAATACAGATTGATGGTTATATGGGTGTGCTGGTTGCGTTGTTTATCATATGGTCGGGAATTGGCTTGGTTAAGGAAACGGTGAGTCCGCTGCTCGGCGAGGCTCCGGACCCGGAGATGGTAGCTGCGATTGAAAAAATAGCAAACAGCTATGAAGGCGTGCTCGGACTGCATGACCTTGCGGTACATAATTACGGACCGGGAAAGGTTTTCGCGTCGCTTCATGTGGAAGTTGACGCGGCTGTGAATGTAATGGT
>CAKRMZ010000069.1 GCA_934365155.1 uncultured Eubacteriales bacterium
GAGGCGATCGGAAGGGTCGAACCGTATGCGGTACTCTTTACACGGATGCCCATGCGGTACGCAGTCAACCTGCTGTTCTTTAACTGGATATACATTCTTTGCGGCATCGTCTTCTCTGCACTCTGCTTTTTGGGCTTATGCTTCCTGCAAAAGAGAAAAGCAGATGCGTGATCCAACCAGCTGTGAGCATGTCCCGTCAGAAACGCCAAAAAAGTTTAAACAAATTTATTCATACTTTGAAAAACAGGAGTAGCTTAAACACATAAGACAGCAAAAAGCAGTGCGTTCCGGTAGGGGGCACTGCTTTTTTGTCGCGAATTCTGTCTCGATCACTTTCCGTATGTTTGGTCTTTTTTTGCTGATATAATTAATTGTTTAAAACACATCCCTGCTCTTCATCTTAATGCTTCCACTTTTCAAGAAACGTTTCCTTCGCCTGCAGCGTATCTCCGCTCATATCGGCATATTTAATCTCTGCAGGATAGTTTGGCACATCAAAAGTTTTCGTTTTGTATATCTTTTCCGGGCAGAATTTCTCGGTGTTTTCTTCTGTCAGTTTGCCGCTCAGGAACGAGAACACTTCTTTGACAGTCTTCCTGTCCTCCTTGACCCTGACAATTGATTGACCGTAGAGGCAATAGGGTGAGCCTTCCTCAAAATACTTGATTTTCAATTGTGCCTGTCCTTCGTTGATTTTGGCGACCGCCTGCGGTGTCATACCGAGACCGATAGCCGCCTCTTTCATAATGAGAGCATTGATCGGACCTGAGCCGGAACTTGTATAAGAAAGAATGTTTTCGGAAAGCTTATCAAAATACTCGAGAGCTTTTTCCTCACCCCATTCATTGACAAGTGCTTTGCAGAACATATAACCTGTGCCAGATGATTTGGGATTCGGCATAGAAATCATTCCCTTATACTCAGGCTTTAAAAGGTCATCGTATCTTTCCGGCTCGGCTACTCCCTTTTCCTTTAACAATTCAGTGTTAAGGATAATTGCGCCGACGTTTCGGTAAGTCGGAACAAAATTCTTGCTGATTATCGTATCCTCACAAAAATCATTTTCATTGCAAAGTTCCGAGACATCGGCAAGCCCTCCGGATTCGTCGAGCTTAAGCATATAGTTGTACTCAAGATCATAAATAATGTCGCAGCCGGTATTCTTCCCTTCTGCAATCAGCTTTGTCGCCAACTCTCCCGTTGCCATATACTCAATGGTCACATTATAGTCCGGAAACTGTTCTTCCAGGCACTTACTTTTTTATATGCTCAATGCGATAGTCTTCGGCGGCCGAATAAATTACCACATTTTCCATTGCTTTTCCGCATCCGGAAAAAGCGAAAGCAGATACTGTGCAGAAACCTGCCAGTACACCCGTTAATAACCTTTTGATTTTCATGTTTCCCCCCTCGTTTATTTGCTGACATGTTTTGCTTGCCCGCAAACGATTGCCTTTTTATTATGCCAATTTTTCAGGCGTCAGCATTCATTACATGACATTATTATAACTTTTTTAAACATTTCAGTAAATATCAGTTAGGTGTCGAAAATGTAAAGTTTGAAAGAATGCCTTGTGAATAATTTGTTCAGGGTATATTTTTTACCGCACCCTGATCATATTTTTCTTGAAATCCTCGGATAAAAAGCATTGCGTCAATATTTATAAACACTATTTCAGTGAAGGTCTCGCACACAGCCACGACATAAATATAGCAAAAACACCATATTTAGTCATTTTGCTTTCACAAATCTACTATATATAGATTTTCTCATTGACTTTTACAACTACATCATGTATACTGATAGTACAAGACTATCAACCTGGAGGTGATGGAATGATCGGAGGCTTGCAAAAAGTGACCTTACTGGATTTTCCGGGCAAAGTCGCCTGCACGGTTTTTCTGACGGGCTGCAATCTCCGCTGCCCTTATTGCCATAATCCCGAGCTTGTTTTGCCGCGAAATAACGGGAAAAC
>CAKRMZ010000070.1 GCA_934365155.1 uncultured Eubacteriales bacterium
CTTCAATGGCTGCAAAAGCAACTGAAGTCACAAGACATCGGAAATATATCCGACGTTCTTCTCGCGTTTTATGATCAAAATGGGAATGTAAGCGTTTATAAGAAACATGCGCATGCGTCTTCGGCGGACATTTTTGAATAAGATTTAAAAAAGTGCTGTCATTGAACGAAAGTTCATTGACAGCACTTTTGCTGCAAAGATGCAAAGAAAGCTATAATACGCGCCGATTTAGCCATGTTTTTCCGTAAAAGCGCCATACATAAAAGATGAGACGGCATACCCAGTCGACATACATCGCAATCCATACGCCGTGCAGGCCGAAATGGAAGCCCAGACACAGTATATAGCCGAGCAAAACACGAAAAATCCACATGGAAGCGATTGAAACAATCATGGAAAAGTTGACATCTCCTGCGGCACGCAGAGAATTCGGAATGGTAAAGGCAAGCGGCCATATCAAAGACGAGACAATGGAAAAAATGATAATGATTTCTTTGGTAAGCGCCGCGCTTCCCGCTTCCAGATTAAAAGATGCTGTAATATAAGAAGAGAGCAGGATTACCGTTAGATTGATTCCTATCATAATCAGATACGTCAGCCGTAAAAGCCGTCTGGAATACTGATATGCCTGATCCTTCTTTCCAGCACCGATACATTGACCGACAATCGTAATAATCGCAAGACCGATCGCTTGGCCGGGCACGTTGGAAAAGGAGATAATGCTGTTGGATACGGCATTGGCCGCAATTGACGATTGGCCGAAAGTGGAAACCAAATGGGACATGAATAGCTTGCCGAACTGAAACATGCAGTTTTCAAGACCGGTGGGAATTCCGATTTTAAATATTTTTCGAATTAAAAAGAAATTCGGACGAAAGCGAAAGGGATGCTCGATAAATACAGCATTCTTTTTGTTCAGCAGCATTACGTTAATGTAAATGCATCCGACCATGCGAGCGACTAAAGATGCAAGCGCTGCTCCGAAGACGCCGAAGCGGAAGATGTAAATTAATATATAATTGCCGATCACATTCAAAGTGTTCATCATAAGGGAGATATACATGGATATTTTGCTGTTTCCCATAGAACGAAACAGTGCAGCACCGCTGTTATAGATTGCCAAAAACGGGTAGGAAAGAGCTGATATAAAAAAATAGATTCGGCATTTTTCCATGATTTCCGGGTCGATCTTTCCGAATATGAGCGATAGAATAGAATTGCCGAATAGAAGCGAGACTGCCGCAACTGCGGCGGAAATAAAAAGGCTGATATATTGAAGTTGTTTTGCGGCATTGCAGGCTTTTTCTCTTTCTCTCATGCCGAGATATTGCGACACGATAACGGCACCGCCCGTTGCTAAGGCGGAGAAGAGGTTGATGATGAGAATATTAATGGAATCCACCAGAGATATGCTTGATATTGCTTTTTCGCCATCGACGGCAACCATGATAATATCCATCATCCCGATTAAAACGGCGAAGAGCTGCTCAATGATTAACGGGATGATTAATTTTGTGAGGTCGCGGGATGAAAACATTGATTGCGAAGGCTCTGCTATTGAAGTATTATCTGTCAAGGTAAATCCCTCTTTTGTAATATAATAGTATGATTATGATACGGTTAAAATAAGGAACAAATGAAACATGGGACAGTATAACACGATTTTTTGGGATCGTCAATCTTGAAAAACGCAGAAAAATCATGTATAATAAAATCACTTTTTGTTATCATTTAATAATTTTTACGGAAAAGGACTGAAAAACATCAAAACTGTAATCGTTTTTAATCTTCAAGTATCGGACTTATTATTGATTTTTATTGCTTTTTCTGTTTTAGGATACGTCGCGGAATGCATATTCGCATGGTTCTATCAGAAAAGGTTTGTAAACCGCGGTTTCCTTTTCGGTCCGTGGTGTCCGATTTATGGCTTTGTTATGGTCTTTGTGATTATTATTTCAAAGCTTGTAGAGGGCAA